>NZ_UFQO01000003.1:0-300000 GCF_900497595.1 Treponema pectinovorum | reverse complement strand
TATGATTGGTCGAGAAGCGGCAAAACGCCCCTGGATTTTTGCAAAGTTAAAAGGCGAACTTCCGACTGAAAAAGTTGATATGCAGCAGCTTGCACTCGATTTTATAGACGATATCGAGAAATTCCAGCCCAAAGAATTTTTTAAAACTCGGCTGCAAAGATTTTTCTATTATTTTTGTCAAAATTTCGATTTTGCAAATTATTTTAAGGTTCAAATGCTAAACTCTGAAAACAACGAAGACGCTAGGAAGCGAATAAAAGAGTATTTTAAAAAACAAAGCGAAGAGCGTTTTAAAACTCTATAATTTCTCTAAAAAGTCTTTAACTACAACGTAAATGTCAAAAAACTATTTTGACAATTTCTCTATTTTTTTGATCAAAAAGCTTTAGGAAATAAGGATATTTTTAGTCCATTGAAAATTCGCTTTTTAAACAAAGCAGTTTTATACTCTTCACTAAGCAATAAAAGGAGTTTTTTTTGAACATAGTTTTTATTCTCCTTTCGGTGTTTTTTGTTGCAGCGATTGGTATTTGTTGTTTTTATCTCAAAAAAAAGAATACAAAACTTTCAAGAGCCCTTTTTAGACAGAGTTGCGGTGCTGCCATATCAACTGTTTTATATGTGCTTTCTATCATAAAATTGCCTATTTTGATTTCAAATATCATAAATTATCTCTATTTTGTAAGCATCCACTGGCTTTTGATACTTTTTCTTCACTTTGCATTTGTACTAACAGAAACTTCCATAAAAAGCAATTTTGCAACAATCTTTATAAATATTTGGAGATCATTGCTGATTGCAGATACAGTTTCTCTCCTGTCAAACGTATTTTTTCATCACTGTTTTATGCTCTACCCTGTTTATTCGAATTCTAACTTTTTGGCGTGGAAAATAAACTATTTTTGGGGATTTAAAATTCATCTGGCTTTGTGCTACATGCTTGTATTTTTAATAATGGCTATATTTGCAAAGAAGATAACGCTGGTAAACAAATTTTATCGTCCAAAATTCATGACGATTCTCTTTCTTTTTTTGATTGTAACTTTTGTAAACGTCATCTTTTTGGCAACCCAACTAAAAATTGATTTTTCAAATCTGTTCTACTGCATATTCGCGCTCACCTGCATATATTTTACGATGTATTCGCTTCCTCACAGGATAAAAAACACGATGTTGCAGTTGGTTTGCTACAATTTAAACTGTGGAATTTTTTGTTTTGACACAACACACAAATGCGTTTATGCAAACCAAGCAGGAATAAAATTTTTCCCATCTGATTCCGAACGAAAAAAACAATTAGAAGAATTATTACTTGAAAATAAAGAATTAGTTATACGAAACGTCGATATTGAACGAAATTCCAAAAAGATGACTTTGTCCGAGGAATTTCAAGTTATAAAAGATCCAAATGAAATTGTGTCAGGCTATTTTATACGACTAAATGATATAACTAACGATTTAAAAGAGTTTACAGAAGAACAATACAGATATACACACGACAGTTTAACAGGTCTTTACAATCGAGAAACTTTCTATAAAAAAGTGGCAGAAAAATTGCGAGATGAACCGACTGTTCAACGCTATATGGTCTGCACGAACATAAAAAATTTTAAACTTGTAAACGACCTTTTTGGTTCCAACTTTGGAGATGAGCTTTTAAAATTGCAGACAAAAATTTTGCAAGGAGAAGATTTTCCAAATGCCCTAAGTGCAAGAATTTCTGGAGATAAATTCGCAATGCTCATAAAAAAGTCCGATTTCGACAAAGAATTGGCATTAAAAATTATTTCGAAATTACAGGAATTTACAGAAGTTGTAAAATATAAACTCCACGTGTTTATAGGAATCTATGAAATTTCTGATCCTTACGAAAACGTAAATTCTATGTACGATAAGGCAAATCTTTCTATAAAAAATATAAACGAAAAATATTCAATTTCGCTCGCTTTTTACAATTCAAAAAATATTTCAAACTTAATCAAACAAAAAAACATAATCGCCTCTTTTGAAAATGCGCTCGCTTCAAATCAATTTAAAATGTACCTGCAACCGCAGGTACAAACCTCTGACGAAAAAATTTTAGGAGCAGAAGCGCTCGTACGTTGGGACAAAGGAGAGCAAGGAATTCTTTATCCTAATGATTTTATTCAGGTATTGGAAGATTCGGGATTCCTTTACAAATTAGATCAATTTATTTGGAACGAAGCGGCAAAAACTCTTGAACGCTGGAAAAAAATTGCTCCAGAACTTTACATTGCTGTGAATATCTCGCCAAAAGATTTTTATCACCTTGATTTGTACAGAGTTTTTACGAATCTTGTAAAAAAATACGATATTGCACCTCAAAAATTAAAACTTGAAATAACAGAAACCGTTTTGATGCACGATTTGCCTACGCATAAAAATGTGCTTTCAAAGTTGCAAAAATTTGGATTTTCAATAGAGATGGACGACTTTGGTTCTGGTTATTCATCTTTGAGCATGTTAAAAAGCATAAATGTCGACATATTAAAGATTGATATGGACTTTTTGCACAACACGGAACAGCCAAAACGAACAAAGAAGATTTTAAAAGCGATAATTCAAATGGCGAAATCTCTTAAGATGAAAGTCGTAATGGAAGGTGTTGAAAAACGAGAACAGGTAGATTTTTTAAAGGAACAAGATTGCGACGTATTGCAGGGCTACCTCTATTCAAAACCACTCCCAATTAAAAATTTTGAAGAGCGTTGGATAGCAGGAGAATAATGCGATGAATTTTAATTTGATATCAAACACTTATGCCTTAATCTGCCTTATTTCAATCGGTTTTATTGCCTACCTGATGTATTCAATTTCAAAATCCAATTTTGAAACAAAACAAGAACTTCTGCTCGTCTCGACAATAGAAACTGCAATCGCTTTAAGTTATGCGTTTTTTTTAATTTCTAATTCATACTTAAGGGCTCTATATTTTTACAATGTCTTTTATTCGCTTACGATATCGCTTTCTTTTTCAATTTTTTCTTTTACACTCGCATACACAAATTCAAGCAAAAAGTTAAGAGCGTTAAAATTTCTTTTTGCACTTATAACGATTTTAGATTTTTTATACAGCCTTTCAAACATAAGTTTTAAAAACAGTTTTGATTTGGTGCAAAACTTTACAAGTGCAGGGTTTTCTTATTGGGCGGTAATTTTTTTGGCAGGGCACAAGTTTCAAGTCTTTGTCTTTTCGCTAAATTCTATTACAAGCATATTTTTGCTATTCTACAATTTTTTAAAAGTTCCAGCATATTTTAAATCAAAATACCTCGCTCTCTTTTCCGCCTATGTATTCGTGCTATTTACAAATTTGATTGCTCACCTTTCCAGAAGTCCATTAGATTTTTCGATAGTGATTTTTGTAATCCTCTTAAACATAATATTTTATTACTCGGTTTACATATCGCCCACAAAACTAACGATAAAACCACTCCTTTCTCTAAACGAAAGCATTTTAGATGCGATAATGTGTTTTGATTACACAGGAAAGTTAATCTATCATAACAGTGCCACAGAAAGTTTATTCAACAAAAAGGGAGAAGAACTCGAAAAGTTTGCCGAACAATTTCGTTTTTTCTTTTTGGAAGATAAAAGCGAAGAAATTTCCCTTGAAAACAATGACGGCGAAAAACGTCACTATGTAACAGAGTATAAAGATTTTAGAATAGAAGATTCCGTCATTGGCTCATATTTAAAACTCATAGATAAAACAGACGCGATTCTTGAATCCCAACACAGAGTTTACACTGCATCACACGACAGCCTTACAGGACTTTATAACAGATTGGGATTTTTTGAAGCAGTACAGCAGGCCTTAAAACAAAATATCTACAAGCAACCAATTCTTTTATGCTCAAATATCAGAGATTTTAGAATGATAAACGAAATTTACGGGGAGAAATATGGAGATTCTGTTTTAATAACTCAAGCGCAGATGATGAAAAAATACGCTCATCATAAAAATATAAATGGCAGGCTTGCAGATGATAAATTTGCACTTCTGATGGACAAAGAAGATTTTGACCAGGAAATTTTTGAACAGGCATTTTACGCTCTTCGTGCAATGACACAAAGCGGAACTTACAGCATGTCAATTTCTATCGGCATATACGAAATTTACAACCGTGGCGAAAATGTTCAAGTTATGTACGACAAAGCAAAAATGGCGATGGATTCAATTAAAAATGACTACCAGAAAATATTTTCGTTCTACGACTCTTCTATGATGGACAAATTGCTTGCAGAGAAGACAATCGTAAGCGATTTTGAACAAGCACTAAAAAGCATGCAATTTGAAATTTACCTGCAACCAATAAACGACCTCTCTTCAAAACCTTTAGGAGCGGAAGCACTTGTGCGTTGGAAGCACCCTCAGCAAAAATTGATGCAAGCTTCAAATTTTATAGATATTTTTGAAAGGACAGGTTTAATCTACAAACTCGATATGTATGTTTGGGAACTTGCAGCAAAAAAACTACAGGATTGGCAGTCAAGGGGATTTAAGGACTTTTTTATAACTGTTAATGTTTCGCCTACAGACAAGCAACATATCGATGTTGTTCAGTATTTTATTGAATTAAAAGAGAAATACAAAATAAATCCGAATAATCTTATAATCGAAATCAATGAAAAGAATTTTGCAGGAGCAGAAAATTCTTCCATCAAAAATTTTAAGAGCTTACGAGAAGAAGGTTTTAAAGTTTACATCGACAAATTTGGAACAGGCTATTCTTCCATGAATATGTTTAAAGATTTTGAAGCGGACGGCATAAAGATAGATACAGTTTTTTTGGAAGAAGATGAAAATTCAAAGAAAAACAAGATAATACTACAGACGATGATTTCTATGGCAGAAGATTTAAATATGCAAGTTATTGCAGAAAAAGTAGAAACAAAACGCCATTTGAATATTCTATCCGAAATGAATTGTAAAATTTTTCAAGGATTTTATTACTCAAAACCGCTTCCTATCCGAGAATTTGAGTCTCTGTATTTAAAATAGATTTTTAATTTTTTTGTCTAGCTTTTTTTAGAAAAGGTTTTAAGACAAAGACACTGCACAGTTTTTATATTTTGCAAAAAAAAACAGCACGACCACTTTTCATCTTTCATAAAAAAATGTAGACCGTGCTGTTTTGCATTTTTTATTTTGTGTTTTATTTTTCTATTGTTATAGACTGATCCAAAGTATAGGATTTTCCGCTTTTTAGGCTTATTAGACCGATTTTGTCTTCCCAAACGTGATCTGTGTTTTCTGCGTCGGACGCGCCGTCCCAAGGTTCAATGCAGTTAAAGCCGTTTCCACTAACGCCTTCTTCTCCATGTCCACCCTGCCATACCATAACGTAAGGATAACCTTTTGTATTTACCTTAACCAAGCTTCCGTCCTTTTTGTTTCTTAAACCAACCCAATCAGAAGTTATCTTTGTAAAGAAATGGCCGTTTCCAAAACCTTTTGCATCAATAGGAATTATTCCAGGCTTCACTTCTCCGTAGAGTTTTGTGCAAGGTGCAGTTCCTTCTTCGTCTGTGGCAAGTTGCGCGCTGTCGTTTAGGCAAACTGTGGTCAAAGGCTCTTTCTTTTCAAATTCATATTGATAATCAGAATTTGTAGTTCCAGCAGGATCTGTATTTCTTGGGCAACAAAAAGCAGTGTGGCTTCCCATAGAAAAAAGCATTGTAGAATTATCCGTATTTGTTACAGTTGTGGTAAAAATAAGACCGTCATTTTTTAGTTCATAATGAGTTTTTAAGCTGAACTTCCAAGGGAATTTTTGCAGAGTTTGTTCGTTTTGAACAAGCTCAAAAGTTGCAGAAGTTTGTGTCTGCTCAACAACAGTATGCTCCATATCGCGACTCATTCCGTTGTTTACAAGGTTGTATTCTTTTCCGTTGTAGGTATAAAAACCGTCTTTTATCCTGCCTACATGTGGAAACAAGATTGGAGCATGATACTTCCAAACGCTTTCTGGACCTTCAAATACATATTTTGTACCGTCTTTTACACTGCGAAAAGAATTTATTTCTCCGCCGTGGGTGTTTAAAACTACTTCGTAGTTTGCATTTTTTAGTGTGATTGTCATAATGCGTTTATTTTAACAGATTTATCGTGATTTTTCCATGCGCAAAACTTTCATGCAAAGTCATAAAAATCAGTTGACGCAATTATATTTGATACAATATATTTTTACGCGATGATTGTTTTGCAATCGTTAAAACAGGAGAACTTATGACAATTTATGATTATTCATTTAACGACGGAAAGGGAAACAAAATTTCTATGGAAAATTACAAAGGCAAAGTCTTGTTGATTGTAAACACTGCGACAGGTTGTGGTTTTACACCGCAATACGAAGGGCTAGAAAAACTTTACGATTCTTATTGCGGAAAAGGTTTTGAAATTCTGGATTTTCCGTGCAATCAGTTTGGGCAGCAGGCTCCAGGCACAGACGAAGAAATTTCTCAATTTTGCAGTTTAAAATACAAGACAAAATTTCCGCAGATGCAAAAAATTGAAGTAAACGGCAAAAATGAACTTCCTCTTTACACTTACCTGAAAGAGCAAAAAAGTTTTGCTGGTTTTACAGGATTAAAAGGCGCTTTTATGAATAAGTTTATTGCAAGCATTGATTCAGATTTTAAAAACAATTCAAATATAAAATGGAATTTTACAAAATTTCTGGTAGACCGCAACGGCAATGTTGTAGAGCGATTTGAGTCCACTGTTGAACCAAAAAAAATTGAAGAAAAAATAAAATCACTTTTGTAACGGACGATTCAATAAAAATCTTACAATAAACAAGGAAGCAAAATGAGTGAGCAAAATTCCTACGACTGCTTAAAACTTTCGAATCAGTTGTGTTTTCCGCTTTATGCTGCAAGCAGAGAAATTTTACGCCAGTATACTTCGCTTTTAAAAGGGATAGATTTAACATACACGCAGTACATAGTTATGCTCGTCCTTTGGGAAAAAGAAGAACTTACAATCGGGGAACTGTGCAAAGCCTTATACCTGGATACTGGAACAATATCGCCAATGTTAAAAGCGATGGAAGAAAAGAACCTTTTAACACGCAACCGCGAAAAAAACGATTCCAGAATTGTAAAAATTAAGATAACAGAACAGGGAAAAAACTTAAAAGAAAAAGCCCTTTATATTCCACAAAAGATGGTTTCTTGTTTAAAACTTGAAAAAAACGAAATGCAACAACTCTATACAATTTTGTATAAAATTTTACCGACGAACTAAACGCATCTATAAATCTTTTATATTTGCGGTTTGAAAAAATTCCTCGGTAAAGTGGAAATCACGTTAAAAAATAAAAATTTTTCTTGCCGATTCAGAGTTATTTTTATATTTTGTAAAGTGATACTGAAAAGAATTCAGTTACAAATAGTCAATAATTTAAAAGCGTAAGGGATAGTAGCGGCGCAAAGCGTTGCGAAACGAAGTGAGCAATGAAGGTGCTTTTGCACCGGAACCGCGAATAGCCCGACCTGCCGCAAGGCAGGGTACGCCCAAAAAAGTAAAGGAGATATATAAAAAAATGGCTAAACAGTTGATTTTTAATGAAGAAGCACGCAAAAAGATGCTTTCTGGCGTTGAACAGATTGCTAATGCTGTAAAGGTTACTTTGGGACCTTGTGGTCGCCTTGTTATGCTCGACAAAAAATTTGGGGCACCAACTATAACTAAAGACGGCGTGAGCGTTGCTAAAGAAGTAGAACTTAAAGACCCTTTTGAAAATATGGGCGCTCAGCTCGTTAAAGAAGTTGCTTCTAAAACTAACGATGTTGCTGGAGACGGTACTACTACTGCGACTGTGCTTGCTTATGCCATTGTAAAAGAAGGATTAAAATCTGTTGCAGCAGGAATTACTCCTATTGAAGTAAAGAGAGGTATAGACAAGGCTGTTGCTATTGCTGTTGAAGAGATTAAAAAGAACAGCCGTGCAGTAAAAGGAAGTGAAGATATAACTCATGTTGCAACTGTTTCTGCAAACAACGATCCAGAGATTGGTAAAATTCTTGCTGATGCAATTGAAAAAGTTGGTAAGGACGGCGTTATAACTGTTGAAGAATCTAAAAATATGGATACAACTGTAAAAACTGTAGAAGGTATGCAGTTTGACCGTGGATATATTTCTTCGTACTTTGTAACCGACCGCGACAGAATGGAAGTTAACTACAACGACGCTTACATTTTGATTCACGACAAAAAGATTTCTTCTATGAAAGATCTTCTTCCTCTGTTGGAAAAAGTTGCACAGTCTGGCAAACCACTCGTAATCATCTGCGAAGATATGGACGGCGAAGCGCTTGCAACTTTGGTTTTGAACTCTATCCGCGGAACTCTAAAATGCACCGCTGTAAAAGCACCTGGTTTTGGCGACAGAAGAAAGGAAATGCTTCAGGATATAGCGATTTTGACTGGCGGTACTGTTATAAGCGAAGAACTTGGTCTTAAACTTGAACAGGCTGATATAAGCCAACTTGGCGAAGTTAAATCTGTAAAGATTGACAAAGACAATACAACTTTAGTTGACGGCGCTGGCGAGAAAAAAGCTATTGCAGACCGCGTAAACGAAATTAAAGCACAGATTGAAAAATCTACTTCGGACTACGACAAAGAAAAACTCAAAGAACGACTTGCTAAACTTTCTGGTGGCGTTGCTGTAATAAACATTGGTGCAATCACAGAAACAGAAATGAAAGAAAAGAAGTTCCGTGTAGAAGACACCTTGGCAGCAACAAGAGCCGCTTTGGAAGAAGGAATTGTTCCTGGTGGTGGAATTGCTTTGATTGAAGCCGCTGCTGCTTTGGATGAAGAAAAGGTAAAAAATCTTACTGACGACGAAAAAGTTGGATTTAAGATTGTTCGTCGTGCTTTGGAAGAACCAATCCGCCAGATTGCAGAAAACGCTGGTGTAGACGGTGCAGTTGTTGCAGAGAGAGCAAAGAACGAGAAAAAAGGAACTGGCTACAATGCTAGAACAGCAGCTTGGGTAGATATGATGGCAGACGGAATTATTGACCCTGCTAAAGTTACACGCTCTGCCTTGCAAAATGCAGCTTCTGTAGCAGGAATGCTTTTGACAACAGAATGTGCTATAACAGATATTCCTGAACCACCTGCAGCTGCTCCTGCACAACCGCCAATGGATATGGGCTACTAAAAAATAAACCACATAAAGACGGATTTTACTCAGTGCGGTAGAATCCGTTTTTTTTGTCGAGCGAAAATTGAACCTTTTATAAAATAAAAGATCCAAATCGAAAAAAGAAAATCTTGTAATAAAAAAATTATTCATTCGTATAGATTTTACTTCCTTTCATACTTAGGAGAGTTTATACTTTGATTTGGAGAGTTTATGGATATTTTTGATTATATAAGGTGGCGTGGAGATTTGACCTTTTTTCAAGCTCCGCCTACGAGCGTCGACGCATTGATTTTATGTCAACTTTCTTATCTTAATTTTACAGGAATTGTAGAAGATAATTTTAGTTCAAAGATAACTCTAAACGAAGCCGCTGCGATTTTTGTTAGAGATAATTTTAAAGACAGAAAGGAACTTGGACTTTTGATAAATCCAAAGACCGTTGAGTTACTCTTTGCCTGTGCAAAATCCAAGAGGTTTGCAAACTTAAAACTCTGCGGTTTTTCAAATACTCTAAATCAAACTGAAGAAGAACAATTTTCCGCAATCACTTTTATAAGCAAAGAAAAAAAATCCTGTTTTGCATTTTGTGCTTTTAGAGGAACAGATGACACTATAATCGGCTGGAAAGAAGATTTTAATCTTGCATACAAAGAAAGCGTAAAAGCGCAAATTGACGCTCACCTCTATCTTGAAAACGCCATAAAAAGTTTGCATAACATCCAAATTTATTGCGGAGGGCATTCTAAAGGCGGAAATCTTGCGATATATGCAGGAGCAAAACTTTGCAAAAAAGCAAAAAAAAGGCTAAAGGGAATATACAATTTTGACGGACCGGGATTTTTAAGAGAAGTTCTAAATCAGCGGGATTTTTTTCTTGCTTTGGGAAAAACAAAATCTTATTTTCCAAGAGAATCGATAGTGGGAATGCTTTTTGAACATGATCCACGATATTTTATAGTAGAAAGCCGAGGAAAGAACATTCAGCAGCATGATCCTTTTACCTGGGAAACCGAAGCGAAGGATTTTTTACTCGCACAGGAACTTGAAAAATCCAGCGTATTTTTTAATACGGTTTTTAACGACTGGTATTTTAAAATGACGGAAGAAAAACGGAAAGAATTTGTCGAAGTCGTTTTTGCTGCAATAAGTTCAACACAGGCAAAGACCAACAGCGAACTTGCAGAAAATTGGGGAAAAACAGGATTGAAAATTTTAAAATCGTTTTCAAAATTTGACCGCGAAATGAGAGATTCTGCTCTGGACACTGCGATTCAGTTTTTAAAACTTGCAGGTCATGCTTTGCCAGATTTTTTAAGAAAAAAGGAATATGAATAAAAAGATTTCTAAACTGTTTTTATCGATATTTTTTATTGCCACGAGTTTTCTTGTAATTTCTGGAAACAATAATCCAAGCGGATTACAAAACGCGAAGTATAAAGAAAAACTTTTGGAATTCGATTTTTTTAAGAATTGCTATCGGGATTTAGATTTTCAAATTGAATTTTCAAAAGAAAAAGATGATTTTCTTGTAACGATAACCGCACCTGTTTTTTATGGAAAAAACGGAAAAAAGCAGATTTCGCTTTGGTGGGCAGATTGTAGACTTTTGCCAGAAAGCGAATTACAAAATAAAGAAAAATACTGGCGAGTCATATATCCGTATCAAAAACTAAAAGACCCAGCAAAAATGACAGAAGAAGAATTGGAAAGGGTTAGAGGGTTTTCTTCAAGCGAAAACAGAAGAGCGTCCAGAGGACTGCCGATGTTTTTTTACGATTTTTTGTATTCTGCAAAATCGAAAGTTGTAATAGAAGAGCATATCATTCGAACGACTTTTTTGGGAAAAGAAACTAAAATCCACGAGCGGATAAAAGATTCACTTTTAAAAGTTGAACAAAAAATCTACGTTGCGGCAAAAACTAACAAAGAAATTCAAGATTTTATAGAAAATCTAAAATCAGCAGATGCGTATAACTGGCGCATAATAGAAGGAACCGGCGGAAGAAAATCGTTTCATTCTTATGGAATTGCAATCGACTTGCTTCCAAAAAGGCTGGGCGGAAAAGAAATATTTTGGAGTTGGGCACGCGATAAAAATCCTAAAACCTGGATGCTAACTCCGCTTTCTGCACGCTGGATGCCTCCGCAAAAAGTTATAGATTTTTTTGAAGAAGAAGGTTTTATCTGGGGCGGCAACTGGATTATATTTGACAATATGCATTTTGAATACCATCCAGAACTTTTAAATAAAAATTGATTTTATGCTAAGTTTTCGGCGGAATGAAAAACCGTTGTACATTTGTCGCACCCTAGCAAAAATGAAAAATCAAACGATGAAGTTATTTTTATCGCTTAAAAAGTGATGATTTCTTCGTAGCAGGCAATCGCAAAATTGTCTGTCATACCAGAGATGTATTCAATTACGCATTTTTCGTAACTTTCAAAATCATTTACATCAAAAACGGACGGAGTCTGATAGTTTAAACTTGTTTTGTTTTTTGATGAGCCAGTTGGGATGTAATTTGAATATCTTATGAGCCAATCTTCAAAAGTTGAACACAGTCTTGGGAAGTTTCTAAGCGCAAAAGGAAGTCTCCCATTTTTTGCAAAATTTTGAGTTTCCATGAGAACCGTGAATATCGTCTTTAAAACATTTTTTGCATAAGACTTAAACTCTAAAAGCCGCCAATGCGTATAAACTTTTTCGTAACTGAATTTTTTCAATTCCTTTATGAATTTAAAATACTGCTCGCTAAAGCAAAGACCCATTTCTGGAAGCGATTGTTCACATAAATCCACAACCATATCGTTTATTAAAACAGTCGTGTTTACCGCTTTGCCCGAAGAATGACTAATAGTCTCGCCGTTTTTTGTAAGCCCCAAAGTACTTGCAACAATTTCCCTTAACTGCCTGTAACACCCCATGTCTAAAATGTGGTATGCTCTGGCATCCTGTAAATCTCTTCCCAAAAAAGCGATTTTATCGCTCACTTTTACGACGCACCCTTCCCAAGTAAAAGGCTGAACAACTCCAGGAACTTTTATGTCGTAAAGATTCATCGCGTTTTCGCGCGGTTTTATTCCCTGCTGGTCAATTTCGCCACAGTGACAGATAAGCCCGTCCCTAACTGCATAGGTCAGGTTTAATGTTTTTTCTGTTCCGTTTGGGTCGTTCAAAGTTTCAATGTAATCGGCAAAAAAGAGAGAATTCCTTTCGTGCCAGAATTTTTTAGGTGCATTTGCCCCGGGACGCTGTTTCATAAGGCTGTTTAAAATATCTTCTCCAGTGTGACCAAAAGGAGCGTGTCCAATATCATGCCCTATAGCAATAGCCTGAGTTAGTTCCTGATTCAATCCCAAATATTTTGCAACAGTGCCAGCAACAGAAGCCACATGCAAAACATGCTCCATCCTAGTGCAAACGTGGTCGTTGTGTGGCGAATAAAAAACTTGAGTTTTATGCTTGAGTCTGCTGTACGCCTGACAGTGAAGAAGGCGCGTATAGTCGCGGTCAAAATCTGAGCGAATAGAATTGTCTCTTGAATAGATAGGAATTTCGCGCTTGATTGCAGAGTTCCATTTATGGCTCAATACTGTCGTAGCTTCGTTTGCAAAAGAATTTTCCATGCGATAAGTATAATAGAATAAGGTGTTTTTTTCGATAGCAGACAGAATTAAACGATAAAACGAGCGGTTCTTGAACATTAAATCAACAAAAATATTCTGCACATTCAAATATAAAAGGCTAAGTTTCAAACCTCATTCTCTTCCCAATCCATTTACAAATCCTTTCATAAACGGAAAGGCTATGAGTGCGCTTATAAAATCGCTCAGGGCAGGAGTCACCATAATTCCAAATATCGCGGGTGCGCCAAAAAAAGTTGCTATGTAGGGAAGCATTATTATCAAAGGAACAAAAACTATTCCTTGCCGCAATGAAGAAAGCACTGTCGCAGGAATTTTTACGCCCGCAACCTGAAGCAACATATTTGTTCCAAAAATTATCGAATGAAAAGGCAAAATACAAGCGGAAAACTTTAGCGAAATAGAAGCGACTTTTATTACCGCCGCATCATCTCTAAAAATTTGAGCAATCTGCTCGGAAAAAACAAAAACGGCACAGCCTAAAACAAGCATTGCGAAAGTCGTCATCTTTACAAAAAAGCGCACGGATTCCTTTACCCTGTCGTATTTTTTTGCACCCAAATTTATGCCACACACAGGTTGAAACCCTTGCCCAAGCCCAATCGCAACAGCTAGCAAAAGCATGCAAACCCTATTTGCAATAGACATTCCTGCAACCGCAGCATCAGCAGTTTGTGCAGCATTCATCCCTTCAAAAATCATAAACGCACCGTATTTTGCCGCACCAATGTTCATAAAAATGCCAGAAAGGCTTGCCATTCCCTGCCTAAAAAAACTCGGAAGCCCAGTTGTTAAAATGTCTAAATAAACAGAAAGTTTTTTGCTCAAATGCGCAAGGTTAAATTCAACTGGCGATTTTTTTAACAAAAAAATAGAAAGCAAAATGCAAAAACTTGCGATTTGGCTTATCAAAGTTGCAATCGCCGCTCCAGAAATTCCAAGACCAAAAACAAAAATAAAAAGCGGATCCAAAAATATATTAAGAATTCCGCCGCTCGCCATTCCAAGCATCGAAAAAGCCGCTTTTCCCTGGAATCGCAAAAGGTTATTCATCACAAAAGACGCCATCATAAAAGGGCACGCAAGAATTATATAATGAGCGTAATCAACTGCATAAGGCTGTATTGTTGGAGTCGCTCCAAGAAAACGAACAAGTTTCCTGTTAAAAACAAGACCAAACGCGCTAAACAAAAGTCCAAGGCAAAACGCAAAAATGATCGCGGTAGAAACAAAGGTGCTCGCCTTTTTTGGCTCTCCACTTCCCAAAGCTCTGCTTGTAATAGAGCCAGCGCCCATGCCAATCATAAAGCCGCCTGCCTGAATCATAGTCATCAGCGAAAAAATAATTCCAACAGCCCCCGAAGCACTCGTTCCAAGCCTGCTTACAAAAAAAGTGTCGGCAGTGTTGTATAAAGCGGTAACCATCATCGTAATTATGGTCGGAATCGCATTTTTAATTATCAAAGGACCAACCGCTTCCTGCGTCATAATTTCCACAGTATTTTTTTTATTTTCCAAAGGCATAGTTTAATTTTAGGCAAATATCTTTTTCTTCACAATGTCGCCTTTTCATAACTTGGCGTTATCGATAAAACTGCCTAAAAAAACACTCACAAATCAGATTGCTAAAACCGCCTTTTTTTGATACCATTTTCCACAAGTTGCCAACTTAGCTCACCTGGTAGAGCAGCTCACTCGTAACGAGCAGGTACTCGGTTCAAGTCCGGGAGTTGGCTTTTTCAAAAATCAAAAATTACTTCAAAACAAAAAATCACAACAAATCATTATAAGAATTTATATGGGCACTACCCTTTTTATGCAAAAAGGGTCGCTACGTTTCGGGTTCCGCTTGCGCTCCAGCCTTCTCGCTCGCTTATGCTCGCTGCGGTGGCCGCTACGCGCCCTGCACATCGCTAGTGCAAAATCAATTTTTATAAAAATCAAAGTTTTATATTTTCCAGCTAATCATTTTTCATTTTATTTTTTTCTGATAAAATATCTTTATGGAAAAAATAATTGTTTACACAGACGGCGGCTGTTCCAATAATCCAGGTCCTGGCGGTTGGGCTTGCGTAATAATTGCAGAAGGACAGGCAAAACAACATTCCGGTGGCGAAAAACTCACAACAAACAACAGGATGGAACTCACAGCGGCAATCTGTGCTTTACAAGCCATAAACAACACACCAAGATTCAAAGGAATTCCAATACAAGTAAATATCGACAGCCAATATGTAAAAAACGGAATAACGCAGTGGATTTTTTCGTGGAAAAAAAAGGGCTGGAAAACCGCAGACAAAAAACC
The DNA here is from genome assembly GCF_900497595.1 of Treponema pectinovorum. Lineage (NCBI taxonomy): Bacteria > Pseudomonadati > Spirochaetota > Spirochaetia > Treponematales > Treponemataceae > Treponema > Treponema pectinovorum. Next base: position 284,865 of record NZ_UFQO01000003.1, on the reverse strand, counting down.
TGTAAAAAATCAGGAATTGTGGGAACAATTAGACGCCTTAAATTCTTCCATGAATGTAGAATGGAACTGGGTAAAAGGACACGCAGGAATAAAATATAACGAAATTTGCGATTCACTTTGCAAAGCAGAAATAGAAAAACATCGCTAAAAATCGCTTAGAAAAATTGCCTCTCGCTAAAATTTTATCTTTGCAAAAGCAAGCCTACAAAGCATTATCAAACCTCTAAAGCACAATTCGCTTGCCATGGCAATCCATATTCCAACCAGACCGTAAGGTTTAACGAGCACAAAACTCAAGCCCAAACGAACAACCCAAAGGCTAAAAAGGTTCATCAAACTTGGAATCAAAGTGTCTGCCCTTCCCCGTAGCGCACCTGTGCAAACTATGCTCGCACCAAAAAGCGGTTCAGCAAAAAGAGCAATTCTCAATATCTTTACAGAAAGTTCTTGAATTTCAATATCTGGAGTTATAAAAGCAAATACATAAGGGCAAGCAAAATACATAATCCAAGCAATCAATGCCATTATTCCCATACCGTAGGCTACAGTTATCCAGCTAAAAGAGCAAACTAAATCTTTTCTCTTTGCTCCATAACTTTGACCAACCAAGGTTGTAGTTGCCTCTTGAACTCCGTATCCTGGCATATAACAAAGGCTTTCCGCCGTAACGGCAAACGAATTTGCAGCAAGGCTCACAGCGCCCAAGGGGGCAATTATCCTTGTAATAACTACCAAGGCTCCGCTAAATGCAGAACTTTCTAATCCAACAGGAAGTGCAAGTTTTATCGCTTTTTTTAAAACCGCCTTGTCTACAAAAAAATCCTTTTGACCAATAAATTTAAGGGTTTCTGATTTTACAAGTGTAAGATAACAAAATATCAAGGCAACGCTAAGAGCAGAACAAGCTGAACCAAAGGCAGCTCCCTTTACGCCCATATCTAAAATAAAGATAAAAAGATAGTTAAAAATTATGTCTAAAAAACACATGAGCGCATTCAAAATTCCTGGCAACTTCATGTTTCCAGAGCCTTGTTGAACACCACTGAGTAAATAGACAATCTCGTAAAAAGGCGAAGATAAAGCAAACACAAAAAAATACCATAAAGCATCATTATATATTTCAGTGGAAGCACCTAACCAAAGAGGAATTTTAAAACTTAACGAACCTGCAACAATCGCTATAAAAATGCTAAAAGAAGTACAGCATAAAATTGCATTGAACAAAATATTTCTAGCATCTTCACGTTTTCCAGCTCCTATTGCATGAGCTACCTGTACTGTAAAACCAACCGCAATCGCATGCAACAAACTTCCCATCACCCAAGTTGAAGAAGCAACAAGTCCTATACTCGCAGATTGATTTGCTCCCAACGTCCCAACCATAGATGCATCTATGTACTGCATCAATATAGAAGAAAGTTGAGCCATCATACCAGGAATACTTAAATTTAAAACAAACTTTATACGTTGCTTTAACGGAATAGAGGCATTGTCGGTTAATAACTTGGAAAGATCAAAAGTTTTAAACATAGGAAATCATTTTAGTTGTTTTTTATACTTTTGCAAATCAAGCAAAAAATCAAAAAAATATAATTCCGCACACAAAAAAATACATATAAATAAAAAGAGCCCCACCAAATAAATAGTGAAGCTCTTAATCAGGATAAAATTCAAGAATTAATCTTTCTAATCCAACTTAAAGCCTGCAAGTTTGTAAGTTACAACGTCTACAGAATTTTTATTGTCCTGCACTGCCTGTGAAATACCACCCATAGTGTTTTCAAATTCAGTTACAACATTTCCAGATTCCTTTACAGACTTATTTAAAGTTTGAGAAAGATTTACAACATTGTTTATGTCGTCTTTTATCTTTAAGTTATATTCTGTCTGGTGTTTTACAAGGCTGTTTATTTCGCTTACTTGCGAGGCAATCTCGTTTGTAACTTTTAGAGTTTCACTGGCACCAATAGACTGCTCTGCCATTGCGTTGTTTATCGTCTCTACAATTTGAGTCTGCTCTTTTACGCCTGTATTTATGTTTGTAAATACGACAGAAGTTGCATTCATACTCTTAGAAGAGCGTTCTACAACATCAACCATGCTAGAAATCAAATCTGTAATTTCTTTTGTGCTGTTTGTAGTTGATTCGGCAAGTTTTCGAATTTCATCAGAAACAACGGAGAATCCCGCCCCTGCTTCGCCTGCATGAGCTGCTTCGATTGCCGCATTCATTGCCAAGAGGTTTGTTTGGCTTGCAACAGAAGAGATTACCTTTGTTATTTCGGACATTCTTTGCGATTTATCGGTTATAGCTTCTATAAGTTCAAGAGTGTTATTAACCTCTTTTGTTCCGTGCTCTGCAACATTAGAAAGGTTTACAGAAAGCTCTTTTGCTTTACTAATCATATCTGTCATAGATTTTATATTCGCAACCATTTCTGTTACAGCACCAGCGTTTTCTTCAATCGCAACAGTCTGATTCGAAACCAAATCGCTTATCTTTTTAGCATCATCGCCAAGTCTTACTATGTTTTGCTGACTGCTAGTCAAAAGACCATCGAGTTCTTTATTTTTTACATCCATCTGTTTAAATGATGTAGAAAGCATATTTATTGCTCTAGCGGTTTCGTCCGCATGCCCCAACAAATTAAGTGCATTATTGTCAACCATAGAATTTTGATTTTTCACCGCAGAAATAATTTCTTTAAGCGACTCCAAGAATTTGTTCATTTCTGAATTTATTACGCTAAAGTCATCAAAGGTAGCCAAGTTAATTCTCGAAACTAAATCGCCTTCAATGCGCAGTGCAGAAAGTTGATTTGCTGTTGCATAAAAACGCTTTCTAAGGTTATACAACTGAACCAACATAAGAGGAAGACAAATTATAAAACACCAAAATAACAACGGAAGTGAAATTTCTAAAAAGTATGAAACCGTATAACTTCTGTCCGAAAAGCGCGCAATTCCATATCCGCAACAAAGCATATGCCAACCTGTAAAAATGGCAAAGGTAAAAGCTGTGCGACTTATGCTGCTTGTAAAATGCGAAACTTTTTGATTGCCAATGTCTGTTATCTTTAAAAGACGAATATACTTTTGAGCGAATATTTCAAAAAGAATCGTATTGTAAAGAACGTGAAGAGAAGCATAGCAAACACAAAGGCCAACTATTATAAAGAAAGTTGCCGCCTGTTCTCCAGCAGTATTGCCTAAGGATATTTTCCCTTGTGATGCTTTTAAGAGGGTTACGCCAGCGTTTCCTATAACATAAGCGGTATATAAAAGCACGTAGGTAACAATCTTGATTTTCTTGAATGCTGGGATAAAAAGCAATTTTTCAGATTCACTAATCGTTCCGTTTTCAGCCTTCTTTACAACCTTTAGTACTGGAGATATAAAGATTCTTACTAAAATTGAAACGATAACGACTGCCAAAATCGCCACAACGATTGTAGACGGAAGCCCCTCCAACCAGTTTTTGATTCCAGTCTGATGGATATGGACATTTTCCACCAGAGACAGCAACGGCACACCAATTATGGCGGCCGTAGCAAAAATTACTAAAAATAAGGTAAAAAGATTCATTCCTACATTCTAATTCATAAACAAAATATTAACAATTTTTTGTATTTAATATTTCATTATTGAAACAGCGGTGTTGAAAGATATCTATCGCCTGTATCAGGTAACAATACAACGATATTTTTGCCTTTGTTTTCTGCTCGTTTTGCAAGTTCGATCGCAACCCAAGCCGCAGCACCAGAAGATATGCCAACCAAAACACCTTCTTTTTTCCCTATGAGTTTCCCAACCGCAAACGCATCTTCAGATGTAACTGTAAAAATTTCATCGTATATCTTTGTGTCTAAAACATCAGGGATAAATCCTGCGCCAATTCCCTGTATTTTATGAGGACCTGCAACGCCAGTTGTAAGGACTGCTGAATCTTTTGGTTCCACAGCGATTATTTTTACATTTGGATTTTTCGATTTTAGATATTTGCCAACTCCAGTAACAGTTCCTCCAGTGCCAATTCCTGCAACAAAGATATCCACCTTGCCGTCTGTATCTTCCCAAATTTCAGGACCAGTAGTTTCAAAATGGGCTTTTGGATTTGCAGGATTTTCAAACTGCCCCGCAATAAAACTGTTTGGCGTTGAATTTTTTATTTCTTGAGCTTTTTCAATGGCGCCTTTCATTCCCTTTGAACCTTCAGAAAGAACCAGTTCCGCACCATAAGCCTTCATAAGCTGGCGTCTTTCTACAGACATGGTTTCTGGCATAACAATAACCAATCGGTATCCCCTTGCCGCCGCAACAGAGGCAAGCCCTATTCCAGTGTTGCCAGAAGTAGGTTCTATTATCGTCGTACCTTCTTTTAAAATTCCCTTTGCCTCGGCATCGTCGAGCATGGCTTTTGCAATTCTGTCTTTTACAGAACCTGCAGGATTAAAGTATTCGAGCTTTGCAAGAACTTTTGCCCCAAGATTCTGCTCCTTTTCGATATTAGAAAATTCAAGGATTGGTGTCCTTCCAATAAGTTGATCGGCTGAAGTGTAGATTTTTGACATAATTTTCCTCCTGTAAAAATCGTCGATGAAAGTTTTAGCTTTCAAAAAAAATTGCTACGCACTTCCTAAAAAAATAAAGGATGCGTATTTGATAAAAATAAACGCCAACTTTTTTTTTGCATTTATTTTCTACTTCGTTTATAAAACTTTTTTAATTCCCTATCTAACCACTAGGTTTTGATAGGTATTTTATAAATCTTATTACCTACTTAGTCAATAGGTAATAAATATTTTTTGAAGAATATTTAATTTTTTTACGCACTTTAAGTAAAACGACCTATTTTTTATCCGATAATTTTATTTATGAAGACCTTTATTTTTACTTTCGTAACTCTCATTCTCCTTTGTGCATGCAAAAACGAAAAAAATCAAACTTTGCTGCAAATTCAAGAAAATGAAAAACTTCACACTTGGTATTATTTTGACCAAACAGGTTTTAATAAAACATCTTTGCCACAAAAATCACCAATCTCTTCCTTAAAACCTTGGACAGAATCCATACGCATAAGCGATGCAAATACAGATTTGCAAGACAATGGTTATTTGATTGTAAACAGGCTTGGAGTTATTTATATTTACAATGGTGAAGAACCAATTTTGATTCAGGATTTTCAACTTTTTTCTAATTCAACTGCCTCCAATTTAATTTTTGAAAAAAATCTTCCTTATCTGTGTTTAACGCGTTCAACTTTTTTTAATCAAGATTCAACTGTAAGAAAAAAAAGCGACAATTTCGAAGAAGACAGACCTTTTTTGATAAGATTTTCGCCAAACGAAAAATCATTTTTTCCTGTTATAACCTACAAAGATTTAAATCTGGAACAAATCGGGGAAATCACTGGCACGTATTTTGACGGAAAATCATTTTTTTCTTCAATTAAGAAAATCGTAAACGAAAAAACTTCATTTTCTTACATAAAATTTTATTCACCGCAAAGTTTAGAAAGCCTTTCGCCTTACAGCCAAAAAGGAAAAATAACGATAAGCGAAACGACTGAAGAAAACTTTAGAACAAAAAACTCGCCGCTTGCCTTTGAAGATGCACCGATTCGATTAAAAAAACTTTTATCTTCAATTCCAAAAAATTTTGATTTTGCTGTAAACTGCAAAAGTTCAGGCGGATTTTCACCTAGGATTTACAGTTCAAAAGCTGATTCGCAGTTACTGACAAATTCTTGTGCTATAATTTGTGATAGTTGGGCATGCGCAGTTTTTGAAGACGGAACAACATATTTTAATGGTGCTCTAAAAAACAGAAGCATTTTAAACGATGGGAAAAATATAGCGTTAAGGCTTCCAAAATTGCCAGAAGAATACAAATATTCGTCTTTTTGCATAAGCGGAAAATTTCTTGTGGCAGGCTGGGAAGAAACAGACTTTTATAAAACAGGGCGCTCTGGCTTTTTACTCGTAGATTTGGAAAAACTTTTATACAAAGATTAAATGGCAAATATGATAAAAAAAATAAAATTTCAAAATAAAAAAGTATTTTTCGCATTCATCTTTTTTTCAACGATTTTTTTTAGAGGATTTTCGCAAGAGGATTCAGAACAAAAAATCAACCGTGACATAAATTTTTTCTTTACTTTAGGACCTGTTATTCAGGTAAATACAGATTCTTCTTCCGCTCCAAATCCTGTAAATTTTACAGCAGGGATTGGATTTGATTTTTTTACAGGCAAAATAATTGGCCTAGAATTAAAAACGAATTTTTTTACAGGATATGCACTCTGGGACGGCAAAATTTTCCGCCCAGCAGAAATAGAAAATCGCACAGCGTTGGTATTTAACAGCCTTTGGGATATTGATGCGACACATTCTTGGGTGTTTTCTTCAAGCCAATTACAGATTTGTGCAGGGTTGAGTTTTTTATTGAGATATGCAATTTTAGCAAACGGAATAAAATCTTCTCAAACAAGCAAATATTCTACAGGAACAGCAGGCGACGATGTTAAAGAGATAAACAAAAGTTTTTACAGCGATTTTAATTTTTTGTATCCAAACTTAGGACTAACTTGGCTTTACAATTTCAACGCAAAATGGAAAGCTGGATTTGAAACAAAACTCTACTTCCCATTGGGAGCAATTATCGACGGGAGAGGCTTGGATTCTATGCTTATAAGCATTGGAGTAAAAGCCTTGCTGGTAAGATAAGTATTTGTAATTAAAACTATTTTTCCAGCAAAGCTAAAAAGTAAAAACTAGATTCCTACAAAGTGAGTTTCAACCTTATCCTTTACATAAGAGATAAAATCTTCTAACTTCATAGTCTTTTGTTCTAAGTTGCTAGACTGCCTAAATCTTACGCTGACAGTTTTTTCGTTTTTTTCGTTTTCTCCAACAACCAAAATGTAAGGAGTTTTATGCTCCTTTGTTATAACTTTGATTTTTTGTCGCATATTGTCATCTGAAAGATAAGCATTTGAGCGAATATCCTGTTCAAGCAAGGCTTCATTAACCTCTCTTGCATAATCATCAAATTCGTTCTTTACAGGAACTACAGCAACCTGTTCAAAGGCAAGCCAAGTTGGAAAGTTCCCTGCAAAATTTTCTATCAGAATTCCCAAAAATCTTTCCAGAGAACCCAAAATTGCACGATGCAGCATTACAGGATGGTGTTTTTGGTTGTCTGAACCTATATATGTGGCATCGAGGCGTTCAGCAGACGGCAACTGAAAATCCGCCTGAATTGTTCCACACTGCCATTCGCGTCCCAAGCAGTCGTAAAGTTTAAACTCAAGTTTTGGTCCGTAAAAAGCACCTTCGCCTGGTTGAATTTCAAAATCAAGACCTGCAGCTTTGCAAGCATCCGCCAAATCTTTTTCTGCACGCTGCCAAGTAGCAATGTCGCCAACGTGATCTTCTGGCATTGTAGAAAATTTTACCACAAGTTCATTAAATCCAAAATCGCAGTAAACTTTTTTTAGGAGTTTACAGAATTTTGCAACTTCTGAAGCAACTTGCTCTTCTGTGCATATTATGTGTGCATCGTCCTGAACAAAACCTCTTACGCGCATTATGCCGTGCAAAGTTCCAGACGGCTCGTTTCTAACATCGTGGCCAAATTCTGCTAAGCGCATAGGCAAATCTTTATAAGTTCGCAGTTTGCTCTTAAAAATTTCTATTGCACCAGGACAGTTCATCGGTTTTATCGCAAAAACTCGTTTTTCAGATTCCGTTATGAACATATTGCGCTGGTAGTGTCCCCAGTGTCCAGAACGTTCCCAAAGCGATTTTGGCATTATTGCAGGGGTATTCACTTCTTGATAGCCGTCGCGACGAACCATCTTTCTCATATAATCCTGAATAACTGTGTAAATCGTCCAACCGTTTGGATGCCAGAATATCTGCCCCGGGTCTTCTGGTTCAAGATGGAACAAATCCATATCTAACCCAAGTTTTCTGTGATCGCGTTTTTCGGCTTCTGCAAGCATCTTTAAATAATCATTTAACTCGTTAGGTCTTTCAAAGCAAAGAGTATAGACCCTTGTTAGCATCGGTCGCTCAGAATCGCCACGCCAGTAAGCTCCTGCAATTTTATCTATTTTAAAGCTCTGAGCATTTATCTCTTTTGTAGAAGCAACGTGAGGACCTCGGCACAAATCTAAAAATCCGTCCTGCTCGTAAGTGGAAATAACAGAACCTTCTGGCAAATCGTTTATTATTTCGATTTTATATGGTTCATCGGCAAAAAGTTTTAACGCTTCTTCTTTTGAAACTTCTTTTCTAACAAATTGCGCTCCAGTTGCAAGAATTTTTCTCATCTCTTTTTCTACAGCAGGAAAATCTGCTTCGGTAATTTTGTGGTCGCTCGGAAAATCAAAATCGTAGTAAAAACCGTTGTCGATTGCAGGTCCTATAGCGATTTTTGTTCCCGGAAAAAGATTTTTAATTGCTTCTGCCATAACATGCGCACAGGAATGGCGGATAGTCTGTAATTTTTCATTTTCAGCCATAAAAACACCTCTACAACCTTACACAAAATGCGAAAGGTTTTTTATAAATAAGTTTTTACAGAATATCGATTTGCAGGCTTTGTTTCAACTTATGCGAAAGATTGTAGAAATTCAAAAAAATGCCGATAATAGTAATTGATATGGCAGATACCAACTTTACACAGCAGTTATTAGCTGCAATCGGAGCAAAATCTCAATGGTTTGACGAAGAGGAACTTCCAGCGGTTTTGGAGAACTATCGTCTACTTCACTCTTGCGTAAAAAATCTTATTGAATTTCTCTTAAAAAAATCGCTGATTTCCCCTGATCCATACAAAAAAGAAAAAAAGATTTCGGATATACTTCCGCCAGAAAGCACTGCGTTTACAGAGAATGAACGAGCAATGGTAATGGGAACAAGGCTTTCCGATTATGACAACACTTTAGATTTTCTTTGCAATTATTACAAATTTTCAGTATCTAGCCTTTCACTTGTAAACATAAAAAAACTTCTCGATTTAAACAACGCAATTCAATGGAATTCATTTTCGGTAAATTCAAACAGCACAAACACTAAGGCAACCGCAACAATGCTTTTAAATGCGAGGCAAAACTCCGACTCAATGACAGCGAGCATGGTAAACGACAGCCTAATAAAAGCAGGAAAAGCTCTTCTTTCAATAAATAAAAGCCTAAAAGAACTTTCGGAATTTCAAAAAGAACTTTACAAGAGTTCTGTACGAGAAAACACATTTTCGCATCCGTCATTCAACGTACAAAAAGCAGAATCCAGCCCCGCAGAAGAATTGGCACAGATAAAAAAGAACTTTACTTCTACAATGGGAAAAATTCCTTTTTACAGCGAATTGATTGACGAAATAATTGCAGAAGATCATGCTCCAAACAAGGCGGAACTGCAAAAAGCCCTGTTAAAAAAATTGGAAGTTTCTGGTTCTGAATCTTCAAAACAGGAAAAAAAAGTTGATACAAAAGAGATAATTTTAATCGCTTTAAGAGTTTTTGGCGCAATGCCTGGACAGCTAACACAAGTAAAGAAAAAGATTGAAGAAAATTATGAGCTTTTGGAAAGCGAACACAACAGTTTTTTTGACAAACTAAAAAAGGCAATTAGAAAAGCGTTTAATCTTGAAGAAAAACCTGTTTATTATAATCTTACCTTAACAGATGCAACTACTGCGGTAAAAACGCACGAAAAACTTGATTACTTTCAATTTATAAGCGAACTGGATTTACGAGCGAGAAAATACGCCTCTGCTGGTGTAAAAAAAGCACCTATGTACGAAAGGATTGCTTCTCTTCCAGAAGAAAAAGTCCTTGAATACGTAAATCAGCAAATTTCAGAATGCAACGTACTTTTAAAACTTTTAAATGCTTTGGACGAATTCTTTAAAAGTGCGCCTTTGCCACAAAATCGGTCAAAAATAAAAGGTTTGCAGATGGAAATAACTTCATTAAAGAATTCTGTTGTAAAAGCAAACCAACACCGCTCTGAGTATACTGCTTATATTAAAGAAGAAGCTCAACTTAAAAAATTAGGAATACCCAATGCTTAAAAAAATTGCACACGCCGTTATCTTTTTCTGCTGCCTTGTTTTTTGTTTTCGAGGATACGCAGACGAATTGGAAGATATTTTAAAAGAGCAAAACAATAGTAATTCAATCGAAAATAAAAAAGAAAATTCTTCAAACGCGAACGAAAAAAATCAACAAAAATTTAAAAGCGAACTCCAAAGAACTTTTTACATAGTATCTGCAAGCAATCAACTCGATTTAAATCCGCACACTTCAAGTTATTCAAGCGAAGCGCAGATTATAAACTCTTTGCAGGAAGGGCTTTTTAATTACGACCCGAAAACTTTAGAGCCAACGCCAGCCCTCGCCCAAACTTATAGAATTTCCCGAGACAAAAAACGATGGACATTTACTATTAGACAAGGGGCATTTTTAAGTGATGAAAAACCTATAACTGCACAAACAATCGTTGACAGCTGGCTTTTGTTGCAAAAAACTTCCAATGCGCCTTACGCTTCTTTGCTGGATTGTATTGAAGGCATTAAAGAATACAGAGAAAACAATGCTGAAAAACAAAGCGTCGGACTAAAAGCAAAAGGACAAACGCTAATCGTTACTTTAAAAAATCCAACTGCACACCTGCCAAGCATTTTGTGTCATCACGCTTTTTCTGTTTTTACAGGAGATAAAAATGTTTTTTCTGGCGCATACAAGCTCGCTCAATCAAAAGATAAAGTTTTAATCCTCGAAAAAAACGAAAATTACTGGGATAAAGATAACATCGCTTTGCCAAAAATCGAGATAAAACTTTCGGAAAACGAAAAGGAAAATACTTGGCTTTTTAACACAGGACGTGCGGATTGGGTTATGAGTTCTCTAAAAGCGGATTCAATTTTAAATAAAGACAGCATAAGATTGAGTGCCATTTTTGGAACAACCTTTCTATTTTTTACCTGCAAAAATGAAATTTGGAATCATAGCGAATTTAGAAACGCACTTTTAACCGCTATTCCTTGGGAAAAACTCAGAAAAGACAACCTTATCCAAGCGACAACTTTAGTTTATCCGCTTGCAGGTTACCCAAATGTAGAAGGCTTAACTTATTATAGCGAAGAAGAAGCTGTAGAAATGATGAGTGAAGCAAGAAAAAAAATAGGAATTCCTTTAGAAGAAAAACTTGAAATAAAATTTGGAATTTACGGCAACGAATATATGAAAAAACTTTCTGAAATTTTAAAACAAGCATGGATTCCACTTGGAGTAGAGCTCGTAACATTTAAAATTGAAGATGATCGCTATTTTTCTAGCATTCCACACCTAAATTACGATATGTTCACTTATTCCTGGATTGGAGACTTTGCAGACCCCTTGGCTTTTCTTGAACTTTTTAGAGAAGGTTCTACTTTAAACCAGACAAAATGGAAAAATCAAGAATTTACAAATATCTTAAAACTTGCAGATGAGCAAACCAACTCACAAGAACGATTTAAACTGCTTGCAAAAGCAGAACAAATACTCTTGGATTCTGCTCTGATAATTCCTATAAGTCATTCTGTAAGCCTGCATGCTATAAACTTAAATAAAGTTGGAGGTTGGTACACCAACGCGTTGGATATTCACCCTTTTAAATACCTTTATATCAAAGAATACGAAGAAGAAATTCCTGCAACAATCGTTATGCGATAAAGCCGTGCTGTAATTTACAATGCAAATATTGCAAATTTTCCGATATTTGCTGAATAATTTTTTATAGTAGCACATCGCATTACTCGACCGGCTGTGCGTGGTTGCGCTAGCGCTCCATTGGCTTTGCCAACGCTTACGCGCCACTTCCATCCGGGCTAAGTTTTACTGTTTTATCCAATAAGTTTTTTCTCGCTTTCTATAAATGTTTTTTTGCACTCTGTAAAAAATGTACAAGTGATAGTAAGGGCGGCGAAGCCGTTGCGACGCGTAGCGTAGTAATGGAGCCAAAGGCGTAACCCTGAATAGCACGGTTTTTGCGTAGCAAAAATGCCCCAAAAAAAAAGAGGCATTGAAAGACAATATGCATTTCAACACCCCGATTAATATTTTAAATAACTATAGTTTTATAGAACTTCTTCTATTTTAGTTGCGTCAACTCCTGCGCCAGTTAATTTTTCTTTTACACCGCTTCCTGTTTTTACTTTGAATTGTCCAGTATAGCCGTAAAAAGCATTAGATCCAATTTGATCAATTTGTGCGCATGAATACAAATCGATTTTTGTTATATTTTTGCAACCATAAAAAGCAGCCTCGCCAATTGTTGTAAGAGTTGCTGGTAAAACTATCTCGCCTGTCAATGCTTCGCACATATTAAATGCATAGTCGCCAATCGTTTTAAGGGATGTACTCATAGAAAAATCTATGTTTTGCAATTTTTTACATGTATCAAAAGCACTTGCTTCAATATCAAGAAGACTTGCAGGAAGTTGTACAGAAGACAATGATTGATTGTTTATAAAAGCATTTTTGCTAATTTTTGTAACGCTTGAAGGAATTGTATTTGCTTGTGGAACGGAAGGAGCACCAAAAATCAATTCGGTTTTTGCTTTGTTGTAAATAATATTGTCTACAGAACAAAGTTCAGGATTTTGCGAATCGATGGAAATACTTGAAAGTTTTGTACAGCCAGTAAAGATATTTCCAATTTTTGTAAGACTTGCTGGAAGTTTTACTTGTGTCAATCCTGTACAGCGATTAAATGCAGCATTTGCGATTTTGGTAAGCTGTGTGCATGCTGAAAAATCAAGTTCTGTTATATTTTTACATTTAATAAAGGCTGAATCGCCAATTTCTTTAAGGGTTGCAGGAAACTGCACCTTTCCTGATATACCTGTGCAATCATTAAAAGCACTTGAACCTATTACTTCTAAGTTTGTTGGCAAATTTAGAGTTTCGATATCTGAGCAACCTCTAAACGTTTCATTTTCAATTATTTTAAGTTTTGTACTTTTTGAAAAATCTAGTGTTTTTAAACCTGTACAATCATAAAAGGCTTCCGCTGCAATTGTTGTAAGATTTTCTGGAAAGTGCAATTCTGTTATTCCAGAACAACCGGAAAATGCTGCGCCATAAATTCCTTTAAGAGTTGAAGGGAATTTCACTTCCGTTAATCCTGTACAATTTTGGAACGCTTCTTGAGCGATATCGGTAATTCCTTCTGGTACTGTTAAAACGCCAGTTGGTTGAGCACCTCTATATCCTTTAAGAAGTGAACCTTTTATTATTAAACCGAGTTTCCCACCTGTTTTTTCGCAGGTTACTTGAGGAGAACCAGACATACCGTGGATAGTAATTAAAGCGGTAAAAGGGTCTTCGTTTGTGTCGATAAGTACAGATGCTTTTAATTCTTCGTTAGTTTGTGGTGCTCCAGTATCGTAACATTCTATATACCACTTGCCGTCTCCTTGATCGGTAAATTTTATATTGGAAAACTTTTTAGGCATATATGAATTTTGTATATCTACAAGGTTTGCCTTAAGGACTAAAGTTACTGGGATACCCATAAGGTTACCACCGGTATATTCCCCGTATATTATAGTTTTAGGATCGTTTGGATCTGGGGTTGACGGTGTGCTTGGTGTAGACGGATTTTCCGGAGTCGATGGCGTGCTTGGGTTAGACGGATTTTCCGGAGTCGATGGCGTGCTTGGGTTAGACGGATTTTCCGGAGTCGATGGCGTGCTTGGGTTAGACGGATTTTCCGGAGTTGACGGAGTTGGATCCGACTGCGATGGGGACGTGCTATTGCTACAAGCGATAAACGCAAATAGCCCAACAAATAAAGCCATGCACATACATGCATGAGAAATTTTTTTAATCATAAAACCTCCATTTTTGTTAGCAATAACTAATAAAAATTATCTGACAGTAACTTTAAACGCGTTTTTTTGTCAATAAGTTTTGATTTTTTATAGGAGAGAAAAACAGAAAATTTTATTTAAAATGCGCCAGTCTATGAAGCCCCGCAAGTCCGCTTTATGCGGATGAGCGCCAGCGAAGGGCGGAACAGACGACCTGCGTAAGCAGGGGGCGCCCTTAGTACTTGAAAGTATTAAATACTCACGAAAGTTTTTTATCTTTTTTTAAAGCATACAACAAAGCAAACAATATCATTGCACTCAAGTTTATAACCAAAAGACCAATAGCACCTATAAGCCCAATTCTGTCGCCTATTGAACCGATTATCTGAGGAGTTATTATTCCACCAAAAGCAGAAATTGCAAGCAACATAGACATTCCCAAATCCGAACCGTTTATGGCAGGACTTGCCGCGCTTACGACTGTGGGATAAATTCCTGCAAGGAAAAATCCAAGTCCTACAATCGAAAATCCTATGACTGTAAGATTTTGAGTTGCTGTCATCAAAAAGAAAAAGAATGCGCCAGCAATGCAGTCCGTTAGGATGATTGTCTTTTTAGAAAATTTTGTGGATAAAATCGCTGTTGTAAGGCGGCCAAATAAAATTGAAAGCCAAGTAAAAGATACTAATCCGTTTGCAAATGCACCTTTCATTATTCCTGTGCTTTTAAAATAAGTTACAAACCAGCCGTTTATGCAGTTTTCAAAACCAAGGTAAAAGAACAACAGTAGTCCGCAGATGTAAAAAAGTGGCGACTTCCAGAAAGAGCGATTTTGAGATTTTGAATTGTCGTTTGCATCTTTTGATTGCGATTTTGGATTTTCGATTGACGAAGAATTTTTTCTAAAATCTTTTATCTTTAACTGCGAAAGCAAAACGATAGAAATTATCGAACCCAAAGTCAAAATCCAGATGCAATGCTTCCAACTGTAGCCAGCAGAAACTACTGCCGTTAAAAGCAAAGGAGAAGAAAACGCCCCGATTGCAAATATCATGTGGAGAATGTTTAGAGCAGCGGCAGAACCTTCTGAATTTTCGTTTATGTATGCGTTATTAAAGACAGATGATGAACCGCGAGCGATTCCAAGTATTACAAAAGTAAGGAGCAAAACTGGAACTGTTGGAAACAAAGTGATTAAAATTAAGCACAGTGGCTGAAAGCAAATCGTAAAAATAAAGGCATTCTTTCTGCCAAACAACTTTGTAAGCGAAGGATATATAAAACTTGCAGCAAAGTTACCGATTGCAAAAACGCTTAAAAGGCTGCCCGCTGTTGCAAGGTTGATATTTGCTTGTTCTATTATATAAGGAAGAATTGCACCAAGAACGAGCGCCACCGAACCGTTAATCATAAAGGCAAAATAATTTGGAAAAAATCGCTTTATTTGAAATTTGTCTGTCATAATAGAAAGAAGTATATCACAAAAGAAAATTTGTTCTAGGGAACAGTTTGTTAAGAAACAATTTGTTAAAAATGCGCCAGTCTATGTAGCCCCTTTAGTCCACCGCAGGCAGCACGCTTGCGTGATGCCGAGGAGGATGAGCGTTAGCAAAGGGCGGAACAGACGGCCTGCGAAGCAGGTGGCGCCCTTATAAAACAAAATTGGCGGATTCATTGAATAATCTGTCGCAGAAGTCTATAATCTTTATATTAGTTTTAATTTTTTTATAGAGGAATTGATAATGGTTATTCTTACATTGAACTGCGGTTCATCTTCGGTTAAGTATCAGGTTTACGATTGGGACAACAAAGACATTCTTGCAACTGGGATTGTTGAACGCGTAACGGCTCCTGGCTCTGTTATAACACACAAAGCAAAGGGCAAAGAAAAATTCATTCTCGAGAGCCCTTGTCCTACACACAAAGAAGCGATTGAATTGATTTTGAATGCAATCTCTAGTAAAACTCACGGTGTTATTACCGATATGAGCGTTATTGGCGCTGTTGGGCACAGAGTTCTCCACGGTGGAGATAAATTCACTAAATCTGTAAAAGTTACTCCTGAAGTATTAGAGACTTTCCGCTCTGTACAGGATTTGGGTCCTTTGCACAATCCTGCTAACATAATGGGAATCGAAGCCGCTCAAAAAGTTTTGCCAAACGTCCCTCATGTTGCAGTTTTGGACACAGCTTGGCACCAGACTATGCCTGCTTCATCTTACCGCTATGCTATTCCTAAAGAGTGGTACGAAAAATACTCCGCAAGAAGATACGGCTTTCACGGAACTTCTTTCCTCTATACCGCTAAAAGAGCGTCTGTTCTTTTGCACAAACAGCCTAAAGATACAAACGTTATAATTGCCCACATCGGAAACGGTGCTTCTATGTGTGCTGTTAAAAACGGATGCGGCTATGACACTTCTATGGGTATAACTCCGCTTGAAGGTTTGGTGATGGGAACTAGAACTGGTGATATGGATCCTGCGCTTCCTTTCTACATAATGAGAAAAACTGGCATGTCTGCACAAGAGATGGACACCGCTATGAATAAAAAATCTGGGCTTTTAGGACTTACAGGCAAATCTTCTGACCGCAGAGACGTTACAAAGATGGCTGCCGAAGGCAACGAAGACTGCAAACTCGCCATAGAGATGGAATGCTATCGCCTTAAAAAATATTTTGGTGCTTACATGGCTGCAATCGGTCCTATTGACGCTATTGTTTACACAGCAGGAGTTGGCGAACACTCTGCGACAATTAGAGCAAAGGCTTTGGAAGGTCTTGAATGGATGGGTGTTAAAATTGATCCAAAAAAGAACGCCCTTGCTAACACCGGCAACGCAGAAACCTGCATTTCAACAGATGATTCAAAGATAAAGGTTTTTGTAATTCCTACAGATGAAGAACTTGTAATGACAGAAGACGCTTTTGCAATAATGAACGGAAATTATGATGTTCACACAAACTTTACTTATTCTTTCCAATCGCCTTCTTATCGCAACAAAGCACGCGAAGAAGCTTTGGTTAAAGAGATTGAAGAAACTCCAGCGTTAAAAGACATCATTGTTAGAGGATAAGAATACCCGTTGCATTCTATCGCACTAGAAAAATCGCCTGCACTTTAAAAACAAAAGTTTTAGTGTGGCGGTAACAATGGGAAGCACTTTGAACACAGTATTTCAGAGTGCTTTTTTTATGCAACGAATTATCGCTGGCAGGTTGATTCGTGGATTTTATCTGCTATTTGCCTTCCAGCAGCGATTTCTACAAATTTCATTGAAAACTGTTCTGCGGTTCCAGGGCCACGTCCTGTAAGAACATTGTTGTCCAGCACAAACGGCAGACCCTTTTTGTGTGTGCTGTTTTCCAAAAGTTCTTTTGCTTTAGTATCGCCACCACACCACTTTGAAACTTCATCTTCCATTCCAGGATAGCAGGTCCACTTTCTGTTTGCCAAAATTCCTGTGTGTGCCAATACAACCGCAGGAGAAGCGCACATTGCAGCAACAAGTTTTCCTTTGCTTTCAAACTCTGTTATAAGTTCAAACAAAAATTGATTGTCGCTCAAGTTTTTTGCTCCCGGCATGCCTCCAGGAAAATAAATCGCGTCAATATTTTTGCTGGAATCATTATTTATAAAATCTTTTAACAAAACATCTGCAACAACTTTTATTCCGTGGCTACCCTCAACTACAGAAGATATCACAGGACATCCGTCTTCTGGCACGCTGACAACAGTTACATTCTGCTCAGCACGGCGAAGATAATCAACAACAGTAAAGGCTTCTATTTCTTCAAAGCCTGGTGCAATAAATACCGCTACATTCATAAATGCATTTTAGCACAGTTTAAGCGATTACAACAAAATCTGATTGAAAAATCAATGTTATTATTTTAGAATTGAATACAATAATGGCTATTCAGAAAAAACAAGTTCTTATAATCGATGCATCTCCTCTTTTTCGCGAATTTTTAAGGGAAAAACTTACGGAAGAAAATATTGATGTAGAAACTGCACAGGGGCACAGAGATGCTTTTATAAAGCTTTCTTCAAATTTGCCGGATTTAGTAATTTTGGATATTGAATCTTCAAGTTCTTTTATTCAAGACTTTTTAGAAAGAAAACTTTCAAATCCGAACACGGTGCACATTCCTATAATAATTTCTGGGCCTGCAATGGAAAAAAATTCCGTAGCAAACCTTGTAAAATATGGTGTTATAAAATATTTTTCTAAGCCAATAAAATTCGACATATTTTTTGAATCGATTGGAGCCGTTTTGCGCTCTTCGTTTTCGTTGGATACAACACCCTGCGTTTTAGAAATTCATCTCAACAAAAACATTATCTTTGTAGAAATTGCACAGGGTATGAATAGGGAGAAAATCGCTCTTCTCAAATACAAATTGTCAGAACTCATGGACAAAAATCGTCTCGACAGTCCTAAGATAATCATAATGATGACAGACCTTTCCCTAAGTTTTGTCGATGGTGCAAATTTGGAACTGCTGTTAGACAACATACTCGCAGATAGCAGGATTGAGCGCAAAAATGTAAAAGTCCTTTCGCTTGACGCTTTTGCAAAAGATTTAATCGATGGGCATCCAGAATACGAAGGAATTGAAGTTGTAACAGATTTAGCTCAAGTTTTAAATTCTGTAGTGGAAAGCGGAGCAACTTCGAGCATACAAGATTTGATTTCTGACCAAATTTTAACTCAAACCAGCGACAGTAACGAAGGCTCTGTAGAGATGAGATTTTTCTCGGATTCTGGAGTTCCAGATAACGAGGAAGAAGCAAATGCTTCTGTGTTTAACGTCGCCATAGTTGATGATGATGAAGTTGTAAGGCAACTTTTGCAGGCAGCGTTCAAAAACGTAAATGCAAATTGCGAGCTGTTTTCTAGTGGAACGGAATTTCTAAAAGCGGCAAATTCAAAAACTTACTCGCTTTTGATATTGGACATATTTATGCCAGGAATTTCTGGATATGATATTTTAAAAACTTTGAGATTTCATCAAATAAACACTCCAGTTTTAATATATTCACAGGTTATGCAACGAGAAGCGATAATTCAAGCACTAAACTTGGGAGCAAGAACCTATCTTATAAAACCTCAAAAGCCAGATGTAATAATCCGCAAGTCGCTGGAAATAATAAATGGCAGATAAGAGCGTATTGGACGAAGCAACAAGATACCTTGCTTCAACCCTTCACGAAATACGAACCCCTATCCAAACCATAATAGGAACGCTCGAGTTACTAAAAGAAACCAATCTGGACAAAGAACAACACGAATACATACGCCAAATTCAATTTAGCGCAGATGTTCTATTAGACCTTGCAAACAACATTTTAGACTTTTCTAAAATCCGCTCAAACGAATTCAAACTCGAATATTTACCCTTCAACATAACAGAACTTACAGAACAAGTTGTAGACCTAATAAGCATAGAAGCCTTTAACCGTGGGCTTGAAATAATAACCGATATAGATTTTTCGATTCCACCGATTGTTATAGGAGATCCTGTTAGAGTTCAGCAGATAATATTAAATCTCTTAAAAAATGCTGTAAAATTTACTCATAAAGGCTATATTCACGCAGAATTAAAAAACGAAAAGGCTCAACTACTTTTTAAAGTTACAGATACAGGAATAGGTATAACGGAAGAGCAAAAATCAAAACTTTTTACAAACTACTACCAAGGCGATATTTCCACCTATCGAAAATTTGGCGGAACAGGACTTGGACTTTCAATAAGCAAAAATCTCGTTACAGTGATGAAAGGAAAAATCGGCGTAGAACAAAATTCAGAAGGGGGAGCAATCTTTTGGTTTAAACTTCCGTTAAACGAAGCAGAAAACATAACGAATTTTTCCAAGGCCGAAAAACTTTCAATTCCTTGCCCACAAAAAATTCTGGTTGTCGATGACAATTCAATAGCAGCAAATTCTCTGCTCGCACATCTTAAACATTTAGGATTTTCAAACATAATTTCAACAAATTCTCCAACACAAGCAATAGACATATTGATAGAAGAAGAGCAGAAAGGCTCCCCATTTACGCTTGCCTTTATAGACATGATAATGCCTGTTATGGACGGATGGCGACTTGGAAACGAGATTCACAACAATCCAAAAATAAAAAATGCACCTTCGCTGTATCTTTTAGTACCAGAAGGACAGATGCGAAGCGAAGCAAAAATGAAGATGCTAGACTGGTTTAAAGGATATTTATATAAACCGTTTAAAAGACGCAGAGTTTTTGAACTTTTAAAAAATGCTTTTACCGATGGCACAGAAAATTTAGAAGAATTAGAGCTTGCAGACGAAGATGCAATAACTTCTTTAAAAGTCGTCGACGATTCTGAAGTTGCAAACGGAAAAAAGATTTTAATTGCGGAAGACCATCCAGTAAATCGAAAATTGCTTGAAACTTTTGTAAAAAAATTTGGTGCAGAAGTCTACCTTGCAGAAGACGGCCAGCAAGCAATAGATGTTATAAGAAAAAATCCCGACATCGATTTAATTTTTATGGACATACAGATGCCTGTAAAAAACGGAATTGAAGCGACAGAAGAAATCAGAAAATTTGGCTACGACGGAATAATAGTAGCCTGCACCGCAAACAATGACAAAAACGACTCTGATGCATATCAGCAGATAGGAATAAACGACATAATAGTAAAACCCTTTAAAAGCAAAACAATAAGAAGCGTTTTAGAAAATTGGGCAACAATAATGGAATTGCCTGCTTTAAAGGCAATAACAACCCTTCAACCTTCTACATCAGAATCGCTTAGCGCTTGGGACAAAGAAGATTTTTTGGACACAGTAGGAGGCGACAAAAAACTCGCAATAACCATAATTTCAACCTACATAAAACAGACTCAAGAAATTTTGGCAAAGGTAGACAGCGCGGTTGAAAGGGAAGATTTTATAGAATTAAGAAAAATAGGTCATGCACTTTCTGGCTCTTCTGCAACAGTAAGCGCAAAAAAACTTGCAGAATATTCAAGCCGCCTCAACAAAGCAGCAAAAGAAGGCGACAAAACCGCTTGCATCTTTAACATAAACGAATTTCAACACGAATTTTCGCAATTACAAAAACTTGTAAAAATATACATAGAAGAAAATCGAGATTCACAACAATGACACAAACATACATAAAAACAAATTTTCACACGCATTCAACCTTTTGCGACGGAAAAAACACGCTCGAAGAAAACGTTTTAAGCGCAATCGACAAGGGAATAAAAATATTGGGGTTTTCAAGCCACTCAACTTGGCCAGTTTGGATAGAATGCAATATGAAGCTCGAAGATTTTGAATCTTACTGCCAAAACATAAATTTCTTAAAATCAAAATATGAACAAAAGATAGACATAAGGCTAGGCTTTGAAGCCGACTACATAGAAACCGTCTGTCGTCCAGACTTTTTTGCATACAAAAAGTTTTCTCCAGATTTTTTAATAGGCTCGGTTCATTTTTTGTACAATGGCGAAAAAGACTTTTCAAAAATTCTCGCTGTAGATAACACTCCTCAAATCTTGATGGATTTTCTAAAAACCACATACAACAACGACGAAAAAAAACTCATTCACCATTATTTTGAGCAAGAACGCAAGATGCTTTCAACCTGTAATTTTTCAATAATCGGCCATGCGGATTTAATCAGAAAGTTCAACGATAAAATTCATTTTTTTGACGAAACAGCGGACTGGTACAAGCAGGAATTAAAAGAAACCGCAAAAGCTATAAGCAGTGCGGGCGTGATTTGCGAAGTCAACACAGGGGCAATCAGCAGAAACTGGCTAAAAACTCCCTACCCTTCGCAATATTTTTTGACCCTTCTCCACGAGCGAAATGTTCCAATAATGATAAACTCAGACGCACATCAGGCACAGCATTTGGATTTTGCCTTTGAAGAGGCGCTCGCATTAGTAAAAAAAGTTGGCTACAAAGAACTTGCATATCCAGAAAATAATTCGATAAAAACTTTTAAGATTTAAGAATTGGGCGGCTTTTTTTTCGGCAAGCCGTAAAAAATCACACTTTCCGTGGTTCCGCGCACCTGCGCTCCATTCTTGCTTCGCAAGAACGCGTTGCGCCACTCCAATTGTTGCCGCAAAATCTAAAAAAAATCCCCAAAAGTTTTACTGCAAATTTAAAATCTGCAACAACTCTTGGGGATTTTTTTTAAAGAGTTTAAACTATTTGTTTTGGCGCTCGTTCTGGCTCTGACAGTTTATGCACAAAAATGCATAAGGAATCGCTTCCAGTCTTTCTTGTGGAATATCTTTTTTGCACATAAGACATTTTCCGTAAGAACCTTGCTTTATCCTGTCTAAAGCGCTGTTAATCATATTCAATCGATTGGAATCCTGTGCTCCCAAAGATTCAAGAAGTCTTCCGTCTACAACGTCAGACGCAACATCTATTTCATCTCCAGATTCACCAGATTCTATAATCTTTTTATAATCTTCATTCTGCGCAGCAAGCGAAGCCAAAATAGTGCTTTTTTGTGTAAGCAACTGCTCTTTCATTTTTTCAATGAATGAATTATCCATTTGTCTACTCCCGTTGACAATATTTTTCATAAGTAGATAATAAGTATAGTTAAGAAACTGTAAAAAGGCAAACTTTTTTTGGAGGAAATGTGGCTAAAGAAGAAGCGATAGAAGTTGAAGGCGTTGTTAAAGAAGCGTTGCCAAACACTATGTTCAGAGTTGAATTAAAGAATGGCGGACATGTGATTATGGCTCATCTTTCTGGCAAAATGAGAAAACACTACATCAGGATAGTTCCAGGAGACAGCGTCAAAGTTGCTCTCTCCCCTTACGATTTAAACCGCGGACGAATAATTTTCCGCGAACGCTAAAACTAAAATCCTTTAGAACAAAACAGCCTGCTTGTATCGCAGGCTGTATTTTTTTATTTAGATTTTCCAACAAAGATTCCCCTAAGACTTTTTAAAATCCCAGACAATCCACTGACAATCCCTGCTATGCACAAAATCGGTCCAAAAGGAATTATTATCCAGCTCCACCTCAAAAAAAGCAGACTCACAAGGAAAATTCCTGCACTTTTAAAAAGTTCGCCAGCCCAGTCAAAACGGCTATAATTATTTTTTTTGTCATCGTTTTTGTAATAATATGTATTTTGATACTGCCAATTATTAGAAGAATTTTTTTGTGCTTGTTGCGCCCATTGCCAAAATGGATCTCCGTATTGAGAATAAGTTTCTTCGCCGGTGTTCCATGCGCTCTGCCTTTGACCATAATAGCTTTGAGAAGAGCCATAAGAATCGTATTGGCGACGCTTTGTTTCATCGCCCAAAACATCATAAGCAGAAGATATTTTTTTAAACATTTCTTCGGAATTTTTATCTCCCAAATTTCTGTCTGGATGATATTTCATTGCAAGTTTTCTATAAGCGTTTTTTATTTCTTCTTGAGTTGCAGTTTTAGAAGCTCCCAAAATTGAATATAAATCGTCCAATGTAATTTCCTTGTAAAATAGTTTACAGATAAAATAACCAAAAAGCCTTTGAGTTACAACAAAAAAATCTAAAGGTTTGTTAAGAATTTCCTTATTTTAAAAGAACCCAAGTTGCCCCGTTTCCGCCGTGTCTTCTGTCGTTATGTGCACTTGCACCCAAATGTTTGTTTTGTTCTATAAAAGTTTTTACCATTTGCCCTAAAACAGGATCAGAGCCGTTGCTGTGAATTCCTTTGCCGTGAACAATTTCTATTTTTTTGTACCCGCGCCTAAGGCAATCTTCTACAAAACTTTCCAGCCGTGCCCACGCTTCATCTCTTGTAAGACCATGCAAGTCGATTCTTGCGTCAGGTCGCATCTTTCTTAAATACTCTCGATTTTCCATCTTAGAAGCTTCTTGGCTTTCTGCATTTAATTTATCTTTGTCGACAGTTCCGTAACGGCGTAACCAAAGTTCCATCGGATTTATCGTCTTTTTTGAATCTTCTTCCATCTGTCCTTTTGCAGTTTGAGAATAAAGTCTATTTGCTTGGGCTTTTTCTTCGGCAGTTGGTGCGTTGGGCTTTTTATGGCTAACTTGCGAAGGTGCAGATTTTTTTTGAACAGAAGCTTTTTTTTGCTCGTTTGACCATTGCTCTAAAATATCACCAAAATCCATTTTATTCTCCTAATAAAACTAAAAAAACAATTTCAATTTTCTTATCTTATCTCGTAAATGGTATCTTTTAAAACCCATCCATTTACGTCTTTTGATTCAATGTAATAGTAATTTTCTGTTCGCTCCAAAATTTTTACCCTAAGACCACCATTTACATTTTGAAGCGCTTGGCTCGAAGCTTCTGGAACAGGGCTCACCACACCTCCAGAGAATATCGCATAAGACGGAAAAAATTGCGCAATTTTCCAAGTACAAAAAATTAAACTTGCAAAGAAAAAAATCAGAACAAAAAGCGCAATTCTCGTCTTTTTTAAAAGCAGAAAAATCGTAAATACAGCGATAAGAAAAATACATAAAAATACCAGAGCACAGACAAATGTTTTTGAAACTTCATCTGCGCCAATCGGAAGTTCAAGAGTTTTTTCAAAATTTATGCGATTTTCTCGTGCTTTAAAATTAAAAATACTCGTGCGTTCTAAGGAGCGAAGTTCACTCAATTTTTTGCAATCATCTTTTGACAAAAATCTGATTTTTTCATTGTGTTGTGTGTAATTATTCTTTTTAAATGCAGAAGGAAAAATCTTTTCGCCGTTAAGTGAAGTTTCGTTTTTTGACTGAAATATTTTTTTCTCGGTAAAAGACGAAGCTTTAGAAACCTGAACAACATATTGCGGAAGTCGAACCGTTTTTACCGCTCCATTGTACGAAGTTGCAACAGCTGTTATTTCTGGAAGGGAATAAGTTCCTTCGATTAAAGGCTTCCATGAAAACGTTGCAAGTTTTGCAGGCTCTGTCGAAAATTCTTTTTCTTGGGAAACACCGCGACTAACAGTATAGTGTTCAAGTTCTTTAAAAATTGAATTTTTAGGCAAGTTGCTGTTAAACGAAATCAACTGCACAAAATACTTCAGACTAACTGTAAAGATTATCTCTTGTCCGCATTTTGCATAAATAGTTTTAGCAGCTTCACCCGAAGCGGCTTGCAAAACTGAGCCGCTAAAATCAATAGTCAATTCTGGACTTATCAAGACAGGATTTTCAAAAACCATTGCGTCTTCAAACGGAAGATAGTAAGTTCTATTTTTTACAGAAACGATTAGTGGAGGAAGTTGAACAGATCCTGTTTCTTTAAAATTAAACCAAAGATGAATTGCAGTTCCTCTGTTGCCACTTTCATCCAAATATTCTTCTCGCTTAGAAGAAACAAGCTGCACTCCTTCTGGCAACCGCGGCAAATCCGTCTGAACAAAACTCGGTTGCGTATCAGGAATTCTTAAAGTGTAGCCATTTTCTTGCGCTGTAAAAAAATCTTTTGAGTCCTTTGTTACTACCAAAGATTTTATAAAAGATGGTGAAGGTTCTGCATAAAAAAGCTGATTTGCAAAAAATATGAATAAGACGCTCAATAATCCACGGATGAACTTTTTTTGTTTGATTGTAGTTTTTTCCATCGTTCAGTTTCCTCCTGTTGTATAAGATTGAACACAGCATCCGATAACGGAGTATCTTGGTTTAAACTCGCTTGAGACATCTGTTTTTCAACTTGTTGCGATTTCTTGCTTTCAACAATATGCTCTGTAAACTCCAAGTTGAGTTTTGCATCCGTATTGGAAAAATCTGCAACAATCGCCTTTTTAAAAAAATCTCTGGCATTTTTGTAATCACCCTTTGAATTTGCGATTATTCCCAAATTATAAAAAACAGCGCTTTTCAATTTTGAAGGCGCATTTGGAGAAACCTGCTCCAATCTTTCTAAAGCAGCGGTGTATTCATCTTGCATTATGTAAGTTGAAGCTAAATTATACGCACAGTAATCTTTTAAAGTTTCATCGTTTTTTTGCTCTGCCCAATTTAACGCGCGTAAAAAGCTCGCCGTTGCACTTTGATATTTTTTCTGATACCAACTAAATGTTCCTGAAAGCACGGTTGCCCTATCGGATTTGCAGGATATAAAAAACTGACAAGAACACAACAAAAGCACAAAACCGATATTTTTTGATTTTACGATTGAAGAAAGGTCAAATTCGCTTACAAAATAAGAAGCCAAAAAGAAGAGGATTGTCAAAAGTATAAAAAACTTGTGCCTTGGAACGCTTTGAACGTCGTAAGTTTCCCTTATCAGAGCGTTAGACGATAATTGAGAAAGCAAAACATGCGCTGAACCTTCAGAATCTGCGGCAAGATAACTTATTCCTGTAAAAGACGAACGTTTTTTTTCGGGAAAAGAAATCCGTTGTCCAGCCAATGCCGCCATATCTATCATTTTTTCTGCATTTAAAAAAGTTTTTACCTTCGTTTTTCCATCTCCAGAGATTATTTCCACTGGTTTTGAAGTTCCAAAACCAATCATCGTTACAGAATAACCAAATCGTGCGGCATCATCCAAAGCAGAGCGCAAAGAATTATCGGTTTCATCACCATCTGTAAAAACCCAAATGTGAGCCGCCTGACTTATATTTTTTGGAAATGAATTTATTCCGGCCCTAATTCCACTTCCTAAAGAAGAACCGACAGAACTCATAAGCGAAGGCGAAAGGCTTTCTATAATAGAATCAATGCCTGCCCTATCATCCGTAAGCGGAACTGCAATAATACCGTCGCCCTTTGCAAGAACCACGCTAACAGAGTTTCCTTCCATCCTTTCTAGCAAACTAAAAGCGTACTGTTTTTCTGCTTCAAGCCTTGAAATTCCACCCGGACAATCCTTTGCCATCATGCTGTAAGAAATATCAAAAACAAAGCAAACCGCATCGCCACTTTTTTGAACAGGAACGAGAGTTCTACCAAAAGAAATTCCTGCAAAAGCAAATATTATACTTACACACGCAAAAAGACGGAATAAAGTCCTTAAAACGAGTGCCTGCCTATAATTTTTATAAACATTTTTCCCAAACGAAGAATCTTTTAAATACATAACTCCAAAACTTTTGGAAACTTTTTTATAGCGAATTAGGATAAAAATGGTTATGGGAATAAGAAGAGCAAGCATCAAAAATGAATAAGGTCTTTGAACAGCAATCATCTTATAAAATCTCCTTTAAAATTATGCGCCTTATAATCCAGGAAACAGCAAAAAGAACAAAAGCAAATGCAAGAAAATACGGATATATCAGTTTTTTTGAAGATTTATAATAAAAAGTTTGAGAAACATTTTCGCGCTGACCCATTGCTGCAAGCGATTCTGCGAGTGCTTGAGTGGATTCAATTCCAAAATAGCGTCCGCCAGACGAATATGCAATTTTCTCCAACGGCGTGCTATCAAATTCGGACTCGTAATATCCTGAATGGACTTTTCCTGTCTGTGGGTCAACATATTCAATAGGAACAGCACCCTTTGTTCCAATTCCAAACGTGTACAAGGTTATATCATTTTGAATTGCAAGTTCTGTAGCCGTTTCAGGATGAATTGAGCCTGCATTGTTTTCGCCATCGGTTATCAAAACTATGCATTTTTTTGGTGCTTTTGACGAAACAAGATGATAAACCGCAGAACTTAAACCTATTCCGATTGCAGAACCTTCGCCGAGTTCTCCTATTACCAAAGAATCAAGACGCTGCAAAAAAAGTTTGTGGTCAACTGTAGGGCAAACAATAACAGCCGCCTCGCTTGCCATTGCAACAAGCCCAAAAGAAGCTCCAGTGTTATTCTTTACCAGAGTGTGAATTCCCTGTTTTGCCGCTTCAAGCCTCGTAAGCCCTGCAATATCGCGGGCAGCCATAGAAGGACTAGTATCTAAAACAAATAAAATATCAGCACCTTTTGAAGTATATATTTTCTCCTGATGATGAATTTCTGGTTCAGCAAAAGCAAATATCAAAGCGATATAAGCAAAAACTATGAACAGATTTGCAAAAAAATTGAGTATTCCACTGAATTTACTGCTCCAGGCAAAAGATTGTCCCTGCCAATCTGCAAACGTTAAAGGAAAAGCGGTTCGCTTAAAAATTTTAAAAAATCGAAGGATATAAAATATCGGAAGAACAAGCAAAAACAAAAATGCTACAGGGTTTTCAAAAGAAAGCATAATTTTTAATCCTCCAAAATACGAAAATTTGCACCGCAACCTTTGCAAACAAAAATGTTGAATAAACTTTTAATTTTGTTCAACGTTGAATACAGAAATCGCCGTTAAGGCTCTGTTTACCAAGAGTTTTCTTTCTCCTTCTGCCAAAACTGTTTCATAAATTGCAGATGGTTTTCTAAAAGAATCTATAGACCCCTTTGCAAAGCGTATATAATCGCAGCGATGTAAAATTTCTGTAAGTTCAAAAACAGCGTCTTCCTGTTTTTCAGATAAGGTTCCACAGAAAAAATCCTGAAATTTCTGAGAAAGTGAACTGCTCGTAATTACAGAAAATGAATTATCAAAACGAAGGCAAAGATAATTTTTAATTTCTTCATAAATGCTCTGACAAAAAAATTCATCATTCTCGCACTTTAGAAGTTTGATAAAACATTTTTCTGTCTTTTTAAACAATTTTTTAATTTTTCGCTTTTCCATCGCAAAAATAAAATATGAAAAGATGACAGGGAGTTTTATAAAAAAATAAAAAACTAATCCTGCAACAGTAAAAAAAACAAGGGCAAGAATGATGAGGATAAAACTCGTTCCCGGAATAACCATTGGGCTTTTAGAAGGACGCATCGAAGTTACGCCCATTTTTTTTGCAAGAGAATTTACATAAAACGGAGCGACATCTATAGAATAAGGCGCGCCAACTGACTTTTGATTTTTAGAAGAGTTGACCAACGCGGCAAGGTCAAAAGTTTTAAAATCTATATCTCCGCTTTTCCACGGAATAAATTTTATGGTAAGCGTGTATTCAAAACCTGAATGTTCAAGTACCACATTTTGAACGAGACAACTCTCTTCAAGTTCTCTAAAAACAGGCCAATTTGGCGAAAGTTTTAAGGTTGAAAGTTTTTGCCCCGCAATTCCATCGTTAAAAAGATCTGCATCTGTTTGAAAAATGTATTTTAATTCGCACTCATCGCCTACGTATGGATTTTTTGGAAGCAAAATCTGCATAGAAGAAAGCGAAGAATTTGTAGAAAATGAATTATCTGAGCCTTGAGAATAAGAAAATCCACACAAAAAAAATAAAGCGATAATAAGCAAAAGTTTAGAACAACAGGATTTTATCGTTTTCATCATTTGCTCCTGCTGTTAAAGAATCTGTTTAAAGCGAAAGCCGGGTCTTCTGAAGTTGAAATTTGCAATGGATAAACTCCGTGCGTTAAACAAAATTTTCTCCATTTTTCGACTCGATTTCGATTATCGTTAAACCAAAGCGTTTTAAAATCCGCAGAGGATGTTGGGAATCTGCTCAATTTTCCACTTTCCATCTCCACAAAAGAAACTGTTCCAACTTCTGGCAACTCGCTGTCCAAGGTATCTGTTATTCTTAAAGCGATTACATCGTTTTTTTGTGCAAGCCTTGCGAGAGATTCTTCCCATCCAGTTGTCCTAAAATCCGAAATTACAAAAACAAACGAGCGTTTTTTTAAAAGTTTGTATGCACCGTTTAAAGAAGCACAAAGTGCAGAACCTTTTTCCAAAGTTTGTTCTGTTTCTTCCAGATGTTTAAAAATCATCATTGCCTGTTCGCTACCAGTTTTTGCCCGTGCAGAAAACCTAATTTTTCCATCAAAAAAAACGGCGCCAATCGCAGAAAAATTGTAAAGACTTGCCAAAACTAAAAGGGCTGCCGCTTCGGACGCCGTTTGAATTTTTGTCCTTTTTGATAAACCTGAAAACATCGAGAAGGAGCGGTCTAGTACAAAGAAAACCTGCAATTCCTTGTCTTCTTCGTACCTGCGCACAAAAGGGCGTGCCATGCGAGCGGTAACATTCCAGTCTATAGAGCGAATATTGTCTCCAAAATTGTATTCGCGCACATCCATAAACTCTATTCCCTGCCCACGATAAAGCGACTTGAAGTTGCCGTTTTTAAGGCTATCCGCCAAAGTCTTTGCTGCAAGGTTTAAAAGAGAAGCTTTTTTTGCGAGTTGATTTTTGTTTTCGGTTAAAATCTTTGGCATAAAATTCACCAGATTTTACGGATTTTTAAGGCGTTGGAACAAAATCAAGAATCTGTAAAATGATGTCATCCGCAGTTACGGAATCTGCTGCTGCCTCGTAAGAAAGAACAAGGCGATGGCGAAGAACATCCAACGCACATTTTTTTACATCTTCTGGCAGAACAAAAGAGCGACCTTCAAACATTGCCCTAACTTTTGCACATTGCGCAAGCGCAATTCCAGAGCGCGGAGAAGCGCCAAAAGATATGTATTTTGCGATAGAACTTTTTAGACCTGTGTTCAAATTGCGCGTTACAGAAACGATATTCACAATGTATTCGATTATTTTGTCCGCACAAACAACCTTATCCAGCAAAGATTGAAGCTCTTTTATCTTTTGTGCGCTCAAAACTTTTTTTACTGCGATTGAGTCCGCTTTTCCAGCAGTTTTTACAATTTTTACTTCATCCTGCTGACTCGGATAATCAATCAGAATTTTTATCAAAAACCTGTCTAATTCCGCCTCTGGAAGATTGTAAGTTCCTTCCTGCTCAATAGGATTTTCTGTCGCCAAAACCAAAAATGGATTGGGGAGAGGATAAGTTTCGTCTCCGATTGTAACCTGTTTCTCTGCCATCGCTTCCAAAAGTGCAGACTGAACTTTGGCAGGCGCTCTGTTTATTTCGTCTGCAAGCACAAGATTTGTAAAAACAGGACCTTTTCTTACAGAAAATTTTCCGCTTTCATGCTCGTATATCAAAGTTCCGCTGACATCGGCAGGAAGCAAATCCGGCGTAAACTGAATTCTTTTAAAATCCATTCCAGCGATTTCTGCAAAGGTTTTTACAGCCAGCGTTTTTGCTAATCCTGGTACGCCTTCCAAAAGAACATGACCGCCTGTAATGAAAGCCGTCAAAATTCCATCTATAACGTGTGTTTGACCTATAAGACGCTTAGACGCTTCTTTGCGGCATTCTTCTACTATCTTTTTGCAATTTTCAAAAGATTCAATATCATGATTTTCATGATTTTCATGATTTTCATTTATGTAATTTTTATCCATTATAAACCCAAAAACTGCATATTTATGCAAGTCTTCTCATCGCTCTGATTGACTTACAACGCTGTAAAGCAGTAAGATACTTTACCATGTTGAACCCATTAGCACAAGAATTGAATGAAACTCTAAAAGGCACAACTCCAGGCGAGTTGCTTTCAGACTTAGGAAAGAGGATTTTCTTCCCAAGAGGCATTATTTCTCAAGGTGGAGAAGCAAAAAAAGCAGGTAAAGTTGCAAACGCTACCTTAGGAACCACAATCATAAAAGGCAAGCCCGCAATACTCGAAGCAGTGCATAAATATGCACCAGAACTTACCTCTGGCGAACTTGTTGGATACGCTCCAACGGCTGGCATTCCAAATTTGCGCGAATGTTGGAAAGAAGCAATGTTTAGAAAAAATCCTGGCTTAAGGGGAAAAAACATTTCAAATCCAATAGTTGTACCTGGATTAACAGCAGGAATTTCTTGCCTTGCAGATTTATTTATAGATGAAGATAAGCCTCTCCTCACCGCAGAGCCTTGTTGGGATAACTATGGTTTAATTGTAGAAACAAGAAGAAATTCTACGCTCCATCAGTTTAACCTTTTTGACGAAGGTGCCTTTGACCTTTTTTCATTAAAAAATGCAGTTGAAAAAGAGGCCGAAACTGGCTTTGTACGAATTCTGTTGAATTTTCCTCAAAATCCGAGCGGATATTCTCCTACAAATGCAGAAGCTGCGCAGATTGTAAAGATTATTAGAGATATTGCAGAAAACGGAGCAAGGGTTTTGGTTATAAGTGATGACGCATATTTTGGTTTAAACTACGAACACGACATTTATCCGCAATCTTTGTTTGCCGAATTTGCAAATCTTCACGAAAACATACTCGCAGTAAAAATTGACGGTCCTACAAAAGAAGATTTTGTGTGGGGATTTAGAGTTGGATTTTTAACCTTTGGCGGAAAATCGCTTAACGAAGAGCACTACGATGCCATAGAAAAAAAGGTGATGGGCTTGATTCGCTCTTCTGTAAGCTGCTCGTCTACACCAAGCCAAAGCATTGCTTTAAAAGCGTTTACAGATCCAAATATCGAAACTCAAAAAAGCAACTATCGAAAACTGCTTGAAAACCGCTATCTTGCTGTAAAGAAATTTTTGCAAACACACAAGAGCAAAAACTTAGAACCACTGCCTTTTAATTCCGGCTATTTTATGAGTTTTAGAACGAGAGTTGATGCAGAAGAGTTGAGAAAAAAATTGCTTGCAGAAAAGCAGATTGGAACAATCTCTCTCGATATTCAAACATTAAGGGTGGCGTTTTCCAGCTTAGACGAAGATATGATAGACACAGTTTATTCTGCAATCTTTGAATGTGCAGACCAGATGTAACCAGCTGAAAATTTAAATCATACTCTTAAAACACTCGCTAAAATTTAACAGCGGGTGTTTTTTATTCAACTGTAATTATTCACCTGTAAAATTGTAAAAAATTGTTTTCTTTATCATACGGGTGCAAAACCCAAACAAATACTGTATAATCCTAATCCTGATGAAAAAACTCGCTACCAGAATATCAATTTTACTTATAATTTTGCAAACATTGTTTATTTTTGGTTGCAAGCCTAATTCTTCTAAAACAAATTTTATAATTTGGACAGACCGCCCAGAGTTTGTTTCGTACACAGAACTTTTTAATTCGATGCAAGAAAAAACGAAGGCTATAGTTGTTTATAAAAAAAATCTAGCAAATTCTTTTCCTATTGCAAAAGATGAAGAAAAGCCGGATTTAGTTGTTGGCTCTTGGCTAAAAAATGAACGCATAAGAAAAAATTTTAGGGCGCTGGACAGCCTTTTAAGCAAAGACAAAGTTGACAGCAGTGCCATATATTCTTCGCTTTTTAAATACGGTCAACATTCGGGCAAGCAATTTTTATTGCCAGTCAGTTTTAATCTTCCGTTAGTTATATTCTCCACAAAAAACGAAAACTTAATTGAAAACAAATATACCTTAACTTTAGATGAGCTTAGAGATTTAGGGGCTCTGTTCAATTCTAAAAATTCAAGTGGTGTTTTTACAAAGATGGGATTTGCTCCTTCTTGGGATAAAGAGTTTGTTTACGAAGTTTCAAAAAAATATGGGCAGTGTTTTAAAGAAAAAGGAACGTCGTTTACTTGGGATAAAAATAAGCTTGATAGCGCTGTTGATTATGTAAAAAATTGGACTCTCACTAAAAACGATTCCACAACATCAGAACAGGATTTTCAGTTCAAATACCTTTACACTCCAAAATATCGACAAATTGCAGCAGAACGAACGCTTTTTGCTTATACGACGAGCGAAGATTTTTTTAATATTGCCTCCGAACAGTTGGGTGATATTGACTTTAGATGGTTAGAGATAAATAAAACTCTGCCAGCAACCGATGATATAGTATCTATGGCAATATATAAAAATGCAAAAAATTCTCGCAGAGCAGAAGATTTTATACTCTGGTTTTTCAAAGCAGAAAATCAAAAACTAATGCTTGAACGCGCAAAAAAAATGGACTTAGACACGGTTACCTTTGGAATTTCATCTGGATTTTCAAGCATTCAAAGCGTAACTGAATATATTTTCCCGTCTTACTATAGAAATCTACTCGGAAACTTGCCGTCTGCACAAAAAATATCTGCACCACAGTCTTTTCCTGCAAGATGGGATAACCTAAAAGAAAGAGTTATTTATCCATATTTTACAAATGCAACAAATACCGATACAACAAAAAGAAATCCAACAATGGAATCTTTACTAAATGCATGGTCAAAACAATTTGACTAACAGAGGAAAATATATGAAAGAAATTGCGGTTTCCCAAGATGAACTTGATAAACTTTTGAAAACATCTGAACCTTCTGCACCTTTAACAAAAAAAATCACAAACTTTTCGAGCGAGTTGTTTTTAAAAAAAATTGCACAAGATGAAACTCTGATAAAAAAACAGTTAAAAGAACTTAAAATAACTATTACTCAAGAAGAAGTTGACACGCTTTTTTAGATTTATAAGCAAAAACTAAACTTTTTTATCCATTTTCCGAAATTCTATAGTAGAGGGTTGGAAATATGGTTGATTCAATTTCTTTAAACGCATATTCATACGGTGGAATTGTAAGCGGAAGCAACAGTAAACTCTATGTTTCCGTAAATCCAAGTGCTGTAATTTATTCGCAGTTTGAACATATTTCTGGAGTTGCTTCTCACAGCACTGGTGCAGGCGTTTCTGTAAGCAAAATTCAAATTTTAAATTCGCTTATAAATCAACTTATAACAATGCGAAACGAACCAAAAGTAAATTTAAAAGACGACAACACTCTAAACGAAAGCCAGGTAGAAACCCTCATAAAAAACTATCAAGAACAAATCCAAAAAGAAATAGACAAAGCAAGCATTACAGGTTACGGACTTGCAGGCGTAGCTCCAGAAGCAGGCCAGATTTTAAGTTTTACGGCATAAGCGTAACAGGGCATACTTGGCTCTTAGCCCTGCTAGCAAAGGCGCATTTTGCGCCGGTATAATAACTTCCACTTACGCGTAACAGGGCATTTATGGATTTATAGCCCTGATTGTAGCGGCGCGAAGCGTTGGCGTTTTACGCCAATGCAGCGAAAGCGGAACCGCGAAAAGCAGGTTTTTGCTATAATCTTTTGCCTAAAAAAAAGCACATCGCTTTTGCACGATGCGCTCCTAATCCTTTATAAAAGATATTTTTTTACGACCAAATAATCCACAAAACTGTTGCAGAGGCTGCGGTTGTTAAAACTGTAAAAGTTCCGCCAATTTTTAGCCACTTTGAGAATGACATTGGATAACCTTCGTTTTTTAAGATTCCCATGGCAACTACGTTTGCACTTGCTCCAAAAGGAGTTAAATTTCCGCCAAGACATGAGCCTATCAAAAGAGCAAACGGGAACAAATCGCCTCCAAGACCAAAACTTGCGTTCATCTGCTGAGCAACTGGTAACATAACCATTATGTAAGGGACATTGTCTACAAAGCCCGAGATTATTATACTTACGAGTAAAATTGTAACAAAACCTAAGAGTTTACTTCCACCGCTGAATCTCACTAAAAGGTGCGAAAAATCACTCAAAAGCCCTACTCCGCTTATTGCACCGACGACTATAAATATTCCGATTAAAAAGAAAATTGTTTCCCAGTCGAGTTCTTTTATCAAGGTGCAAAGTTCGCTTTTATTTTTTTTCTGTAAAAACGCATACCAAACAAGGCCTATCAAGGCAAGTACAAAAACATAGATTCCAGAAGAATTATGCATAACCGCAGACGGAATTATTTTTTCGAGTGAGACTGAGGCAAACGAAAGAGCTGCAAGTCCAAAAATCATTGCAAGCATAAGGTACGCTGGAAAATACGAGATTACTTTTTCACCTTGAATTTCTGTCTTTTCTTTTATCTTTGAAAATATCACATAAAAAAATGCACAGCCAACCAAAAGCCCCGTCTGAATAACAAAAAAAATTGAAAGTTTTCCTTCATGCACAAAAAAGTCGTTAAAAGTATAGCCAGACGCTGCGGCAAAAATCATGCTTGGAGGGTCGCCTACAAGGGTCGCTGTCCCTTCCAAATTTGACATTACGGCAAGTCCTACCATAAACATCGTTGGATTTAATTTTAATTTTTTGCAAAGGCTCAAAGCGATTGGCGCCATTACCAAAACGGTTGCTACATTTTCTACAAAAATTGATATAAGTCCTGTCATTGCAAGTATTAAAACGATTGCAACTCCTGTTGATGGCGCAACGGATATAAGAGAATCTGCAATCTTTGCTGGAACTTTTGAATATAAAAAAAGAGAGGCAATTGTCATGGCACCCACATAAATCATTAAAACGTTCCAACTTATCAAATTTGTAAAAGCGTTGTAGATGACAAAAAACCTTGAACTTTCTTCTACACCGCCTGTACCAAAAATCGCTCCGGGGAAAATTAACCCCAATGCCAGACATAATAGAGCGGCAAAAGTTGTGAACCAAACTTTTTTATCTTGAAAAACAATAACAAGCGAGTACATCAATAACGCTATGCAAAGGACTATCCACTTAAGTTCCATACGTATTTTTACCTCGGAGTGAACTCTATCAAAAAAAAAAGAGGTGAGGAATACTTATTAAAAAAATTAACGGCTAATTTTGCTATATAATTGAACACTAATTGAACAGCGACTTTAAAAACACTATAATTCGTTTAACGATTTCTATAAGGAGATTTTGAAATGACAGTTAATGACATTAAAAATGCCAAGGTAAAAGCTTGGGTTGAAGAATGTGTTAAGATGTGTGAACCTGATAATGTTGTGGTTTGCGATGGTTCAACAGCAGAGTATGACCGCTTGATGAAAAAATGTGTTGATGCAGGTCTTGCAACTCCATTGGCAAAAAAGCCTAACAGTTTCCTTTTCCGCTCTGATCCTTCTGACGTTGCACGCGTAGAAAAGAGAACTTTTATATCTTCTAAAACTCAAGAGGGTGCAGGTCCAACAAATAACTGGATTGATCCAACTGAATTAAAAGCAACTATGAAAGGACTTTACAAAGGTTGTATGCACGGTCGTACAATGTATGTTCTTCCTTTCTGCATGGGACCTCTCGGTTCTCCTATCGCAAAATACGGTGTTGAACTTACAGATTCTGAATACGTTGTTTTGAACATGGATATAATGACTCGCACTGGCGAAAAAACATGGCAATACATTGATGACAACTTTGTTCCTTGTTTGCACTCTGTTGGTAAACCATTAAACAATGGTGCAAAAGACAACGGTGTATGGGCTTGCGCTCCTGTAGAGCAGAAATACATCTCTCACTTCCCAGAAGAACATTTGATTTGGTCTTATGGTTCTGGATACGGCGGAAACGCTCTTCTTGGAAAAAAATGTTTTGCATTGAGAATCGCATCTTTCATCGCAAAAGAAGAAGGCTGGCTTGCTGAACACATGCTTATCTTAAAGCTTACAAACCCTGCAGGCGAAGTAAAATATGTTACAGGTGCTTTCCCATCTGCTTGTGGAAAAACAAACCTTGCAATGCTTATTCCAACAATCCCAGGCTGGAAAGTTGAAACAATCGGTGATGACATCGCTTGGATGAAATTCGGCAAAGACGGAAGACTCTACGCTATCAATCCAGAAGCTGGGTTCTTTGGTGTTGCTCCTGGAACTTCTGAAGTTTCAAACAACAATGCTCTTATTGCTGCCTCAAAAAATACAATCTTTACAAACTGCGCTCTTACAGAAGACGGCGATGTTTGGTGGGAAGGAATTGGCTACCCTGCAAAAGGAAAACTGGTTGACTGGAAAGGCAATGTTCGCGATGCATTCCCTAAAGACAAAGCTCCTAAGGGCGAAGAAATGGCTCATCCAAATGCACGCTTTACAGCACCTGCAAAACAGTGTCCTTGTATCGCTTCTGACTGGGAAAGCCCAGAAGGTGTACCAATTTCTGCAATCCTGTTTGGTGGACGCCGTCCTTCAACAATCCCACTTGTACATCAGAGTCGCAACTGGGCACACGGTGTATTCTTGGGTTCTATCGTAGGTTCAGAAATCACTGCTGCTTCTACAATCAACCCAGACGAAGTTGGTAAAATTCGCCGCGATCCATTTGCAATTCTTCCATTCTGTGGATACAACATGGGCGACTACTTCCAGCACTGGATTAACGTTGGAAACAATCCTTGCACAAATGCAGACAAACTTCCAAAAATCTTCTACGTTAACTGGTTCCGCAAGGACGACAACAACGCAGACCTTCCAGGTGGATTTATGTGGCCAGGATATGGCGACAACAGCCGCGTACTCGCATGGATATTTGACCGCTGCGACGGAAAAGACAACTTTGTTGAAACACCAATCGGTTACATGCCAAAAGAAGGCGCAATCAACACAGACGGTCTTGCAGACTACTACAAAAAGACTCTTCCAGAAATCACAAAAGTTGACAAAGAAGGCTGGTTAAAAGAAGTAAAGGATATTCGCGAAAACCACTATCCAAAATTCGGCAAACACCTTCCAAAAGAACTTTCTGCTTGTTTGGACGATTTGGAATCCCGCTTGAACAAAGCATAGAAGAATCTTTTAGATACAAACTAAAAAATTTTTAGTTTACAATCCCACTGCTTCTCGCGGTGGGATTTTTTTTCGCAGTGATTTTAATTTTATTGACTAGTGCAATCGACGATATGTGGTTTGAGTGTGGGTGATGGGGGAATTAAATCGGCGAATCGAAATAGGAATGTTTTGAGCTTGAGAAAATCAAAATTACAATTCTATAAATCGCTCAATTTTTAAAGAGATTTTTTCGCCAGTGGGAATTTCATTTTCTTGAGTTAAAAGGTCTGCACTTATGACGTTTCCAGAACCGTCATCCAGACGAATTTTATATCGAGTTGCCTGTCCTAAAAATGAAGTAGAAATCAAAATACCAGAAACAACAGGCTTTTGAGTGATTTCCCCTTGTACAAATCTAGAAAACCATTCTGGTCGAACTGCAATTCGTTTTCCTTCTAAATAAAAGAAATTTGCCCTTCCAACCGCTCCAGCCACAAAATCGTTTGCAGGAGTAAAATATACGCTTCGAGGGCTTCCCACTTGAACTAATTTTCCGTGATTTATAACAGCAATCGTGTCGGACATAGAAAGCGCTTCTTCTTGATCGTGGGTAACATAGACAGTTGTTATTCCAAGTCGACTTTGAATTTCCTTTAATTCTTCTCGCAAGGAAGTTCTAAGCCTTGAATCAAGCGAAGAAAGTGGCTCATCCATAAGCAAAAGTCTTGGCTCTAAGACCAACGCCCTGCCCAAAGCAACACGCTGTTGTTGGCCACCGCTCAACTCATGCGGAAATCGTTCCAGTAAATCCGCAATTCCTAAAATTCTTGCAACTTTATGAATTTGTGCAAAGTTGAATTCGCTTTGAAGCGATTTTTTTTCATTGCGTCGTTCTTTTTTTGCCTTTATCTTTAAACCATACAAAAGATTATCCTGAATCGAAAGATGCGGAAAAAGTGCATAGTCTTGAAAAACCATTCCGACTTTTCGCTCTTCTGTAGGAATATTTTTTTGATTTATTCCATCTATAAAAATTGAACCCGTGCACGGCTCTAAAAAACCGCTAATCATGCGCAAAAGGGTCGTTTTTCCGCAACCGCTAGGTCCTAGAAGAGTCGTAAAACTTCCGTTCTTTACCGACAATGAAAAATCAGAAACGGCAGCAATTTTCCCAAAATAAAAAGAGACATTTTTTAAAGTTAAAAGTGCAGATTCATTCATATATATTTGCTTCAAATTTTTGGCTTACCTTTCTGCCAACAAAAAGTATTATAAAAGTTACCAAAGTTAAGACAAGCGCAAGGCTTGCGGATTTTCCCCAGTCGCCCTGCTCTGCAAGATTTAATATTTTTACAGAAGCAAGCGAAGTATTAAAACCGATTAAAAAGATTACAGAGCTGAGCGTTCCAACTCCGCGAACAAAATCATACACAAACGAAGAAAAAAGCCCCCCAACACTCAACGGCAAAATAACACTCGACAAAACTTTAAACCTTCCAGCGCCCAAAGATCTCGACGCTTCATCCAAATTAAAGGAAAGCCGTGCAAAAGTTGAAGAGCAGATTCTATAGCTGAACGGCAAATAACTTACCGTCATAGCGATGACAATCAAAAAAGCACTCCATTCAAAACGAATAAAATTTGAAAAATACGCGAGCGAAAGTCCAAACAATGTTCCAGGAATTGCAGATGGAAGCTGGCAGATGCAGTCAAGTGCAGAGGAAAATGGTAATTTTACTCTGTGCGTAAGATAGGCGGTAAGAGCCGCAATCGAAGTCGAAAGGAGTGCCGCAATAAAAGAAAACAACAGAGAATTTGCAAGACTGGAAGCAAATGAAACCACGGATTTTATGTGCATGAGTGTAAAAGACTTGTCGATTCCCCACAATTTTTGAAAACTTCCTGCAACAACCGATAAAAACTGAGCCAAAATCAAAATAGAAAGGAACGAACAAAAAATCGTTAAGCAAAATCTTGCAAAAGGGGAAACATCGATTTTAGGTTCAAAACCAGCCTTTGCACCAACCGTCGCAAGTTTTTTTTCATTTTTATTAAATAAATAATTTTGTGCTAGAAAGAGAGCAACGGAAGGTAAAAGCAAGACAAGCCCCAAAATAGCACTAACTCCGCTGTTAAGCCAGCCTGTAAGTTGAGTGTAAATCTCAACGGCTAAAACTTTAAATCGCCCTCCAACAATCAAAGGATTTCCAAAATCGCTCAAAACGCTTACGGCTATAAAAAGAAAAGATGATAAAATTCCTGCAAAACTCAAAGGAAAAGTTATAGTCAAAAAAATCTTTAATCTTTTGGCACCAAGACTTCTTGCAGCCTGCTCTAATTTAGGATTTATTCCTTCCAGAGTTTGACGGCAAATAAGATAGGCAATCGGGAAAAAACACAAAACTTGGCTCAACAAAATTCCAAAAAAACCGTAAAGGCTTATATCAAGCCCAAGAACAGTTTTTGTTATAAAGCCTTGCCTTCCAAACAAAAGTATAAAAGAAAGTCCACCAATAAAAGGCGGAGTTACCATGTGAATAAGAGGAATCGCGGCAAAAATTTTTTTTAAAGGCAAATTTCCTCTAACGATTGCATAAGCATAAATATAGCCAAAAAATACAGATAAAAAAGTTGAACAAAGGCATTCAAGCCCTGTATTCTTTAGCACTTGATAAAAACTTGTGCTTGTAAAAACAGTTTTAAAATCTTCCGCTTTGGCAGAAAAAAAAACAAAGAGAACAGGAACAATCACAAACAACAAAAAAAACAGCCACAGCCCGAGCGCTGCAAGTGCAACGCCAATCTTGCTTTTGAATAGTTCCGATTCTCTTTTCAACTGGGTATACCGCTTATTATCTTAATTTAGACCACCGTTCCAAAACTTCTTTTTTTTCTGCGGCAGCTTTTTTACTATCATAATCAATTAAATCAATATCTTCAATTCTGGTACAGCCTTCGATAACTGCAGCTTCAGGATTAACAGGAACAGTAAAATCGATAGATGTCATCAATTCCTGAGCTTCTTTGCCAAGTATAAAATCTACAAATTTTTTTGCAGAATCATAATTTTTCGCTTTCTTTAATATGGAAATGCAATCAACATCACCCGCGGTTTGCATCGGAGAAGCGGTTACAATGTCAAAACCCTGTGCCCTGTATTTTGACAAAGCATGGATGTAAGCGATACCAATCGCATATTCACCAGTTCCAACAAGTTTTGGAGGCGCACTTCCGCTGTCTGGAAACTGTCCCACCAATTTTTCAAGAGTCGAAAGATATTTCCAACCTTCAACTTCGCCCAATCGCTGTAGTTGATTTTGAACAAAAAGGTAAGCAGTTGAAGAGCTCGAAGGATTTGTCATTACAATTTCACCTTTAAAAGCTGGATTAAGCAAATCTTCCCAATTTTTTGGCATAGCGATATTAGGGAATTTCTTTTCAAAACGTTTTTTATTAACGCCAATCCCTAAAGAAAGAACACAAAAACCCGTCCAAGTGCCGTCAGAAGAACGCGAGTATGCAGGAAAATTTTTTGCAATCGATGGAACATAATATCCAAGCGCTCCAGCATTTGCCGCCTGAATATGATAAGAAGACCCTCCGCCCAAAAGCACATCCGCTTTAGGATCGTTTTTTTCAGCTATCACACGATTTACAAGTTCCCCTGTAGTTGCACGCAAATATTGAACTTTTATTCCAGTTTCTTTTGTAAAAAGATTACAAAGTGCTTCGGTTTCTTCGTCGTGAATTATCGAATAAACTTTTAATTCCTTTTTTTTAAGCCCACAACTTGAAAAAAGCCCCCAAAAAATAAAGATGGAAAAAAAAGCTGCTAAAAACTTTTTCATAAAGCCTCCTAAAAATGTTTGCAATGCAAACTCGTAAAACTGACAGCAATATAAAACAATTTGTTTTTTTTAGCAAGGGAAACATAATTTATTGTTACGACCGTCCAACCGCCACTCGCTAAGCGCTCGGTGTCTGTGCAAAGCACAGACACTGCCTTTGGCATGGCTAATGCACGGGTTAGGATTATTTTTCTTAAAAGCCACAATTCTAAAAGCCAAAACTTTGTCATATCAAAGACTAAGAATTTAAATTTTGCTATATTTGGCTCATGCAAAAAAAATCCGTAAAAAATAAGACAATCGATTTTTCTGAGCAAGAAGGCAAAATATATCTTGAGCGATGTTTTTTTCCCGATGCCTCAACTCAATTTTCACTTTCAGAATTGCAAGATAAAACAATCTGCGCAGATTCCTTTGAAATTTTGCAACGTCTACCGCATTCAATATTTCCTTTAATAATTGCAGACCCACCTTACAACCTTTCAAAACAATACGCTTCTTCAAAATTTTTAATCCAGAACAACGCCGAATACAAAAGTTACACAAAAGATTGGCTTTCCAAAACCATTCCTCTATTAACAGAAAATGGGTCAATGTATATTTGCACAGACTGGAAAAGTTCTATCATTTTGGGGCAAGTATTGTGCGAATATGAAGAAGAAGGAAAAATTATTTTGCGCAATAGAATAACCTGGGAACGCGAAAAAGGGCGCGGCGCAAATTCAAACTGGAAAAATTGTCTGGAAGACATTTGGTTTTTTACAAAAGGCAAAAACTACACATTCAACACGGAAGCGGTAAAGGTCAGAAAAAAAGTTATCGCTCCATATAAAAAAGACGGAAAGCCAAAAGACTGGACGCAAACAGAACAAGGAAATTTTCGAGATACTTTTCCTTCGAATTTTTGGAACGATATAACAATTCCATTTTGGTCAATGCCAGAGAATACCGCTCATCCAACACAAAAAAGCGAAAAATTACTAGCAAAACTTATTTTATGCTCTTCAAACGCAGGCGATTTAGTTTTTGATCCATTTGGAGGCTCAGGCTCTACAGCAGTTACAGCAAAAAAATTAGGCAGACACTGGTGCTCAATCGAAAGGGAAAAACTTTTCTGCGCTTGGGCACAATATCGGCTTGAAAAAGCCGAATCTAACAAAACTATACAGGGTTTTGAAGATGGAATTTTTCATCAGAGAAACGAGTAATTTTTCAAACCTCAATTTACTGTAAATATAGAAGCAAATCTGACATAGCTTTTAACCAAGGAGATGAAAAATGTTAAATCATCAGGGAACAAAAAAGTTAGAAACGCAAAGGCTCATACTCAGGCAGTTCAAAATAGACGATTATGTAAAAATGTATGAAAACTGGGCATGCGAGGACTCAGTAACAAAATTCCTCACCTGGCCAACTCATGCAAATCAGGATGTTACAAAATCTGTGCTTTGTGATTGGATTCCTAAGTATGCAAATAAAGATTTTTATAACTGGGCAATCGAATTAAAAGAAGAAAACGCCCTTGTAGGAAATATTTCAGTTGTCGAACTCCGTGAAGAAACTATGTCTAGTGTTATTGGATACTGCATAGGAAGCAAATGGTGGGGAAGAAAAATAATGCCAGAAGCATGCAAGGCTGTTTTGAAATATCTATTTGAAGAAGTGGGATTCAATAGAATTGCGTCAAGCCATGATAAAAACAATCCCAAATCTGGAAGAGTCATGCAAAAAATTGGAATGAGTTACGAAGGAACTCTTAGAAGTGCCGCTTTTTGCAATCAGGGGATAGTCGATGAAGTTTGGTATTCGATATTAAAAAGCGAATGGGATTCAAAATAATGATTCTTGAACTTACACATGAGTGCAAGCAACATTCGTATTGAATATGCACCAATATAAACTATTCAATATGAATAATGCATTGAACTGTAAATAGTTTTATATAAGTGCACAAAAAAACTACCATTCCACTTTGCAACTTATAGGGAAGTGATCCGAATATCCGCTTGCGGATTTTATGGCATATCTTTTTGGTTTTCCTCCGTCTGTTGCCCAAGAGCCTTTGTTTTCAACTTTAAAATCTAAAATATTTACGCCTCTACCTGCAAAAAAATGGTCTATCCGCTCCCATCTTTCTCTAAAAAAATAACTTCCTGGCATTACAAGCTTTTTATCGTAAAACCAAGGCGAATACACTTTTGC
This sequence comes from Treponema pectinovorum, assembly GCF_900497595.1. Taxonomy (NCBI): domain Bacteria; kingdom Pseudomonadati; phylum Spirochaetota; class Spirochaetia; order Treponematales; family Treponemataceae; genus Treponema; species Treponema pectinovorum. Next base: position 240,626 of record NZ_UFQO01000003.1, on the reverse strand, counting down.
AGATTTTTCTTTACCAAGTGCGATATTAAAAGAGTTTTTGTCGCAATGGATTTTTGAAAACTCATTTATATCCTGATTAAAATCGCCACAGGCAAGAGCTCTTTCGCCATTGTTTTCTGCAAGTAAAAAATTTTCTGCAAGAAGTGTTTCTTGATATTCCCGCCAAATCTTACTTTCCTGTTCTCCACCGCTCTTACTCTTCCAATGATTTACCATCAATAAAATATCTTTTCCGCCTTTTTCCACATAGACTTTTAAAAGAGGTCGCAATGCTGGTTGTTTTTTTACTTCGCTTCTTATATCAATAGAATGCACTGTAGGATTTTTCAATGGCAGCCGGCTCAAAACGGCAAGACCTATCGCAGCCCCATCTTCTTTTGCAAAGCAAGCATAATTGTAATTTTTTGAAGAATTAAAAGAAGAACAAAAGCTATTAAAGATGTCGTTTAACTGTTCTTTTTTTTCAAGTTCCTGAATTACGACAACATCTGCATTCACAGTTTTTATAACTTCGACAAGATTTTTAAGGCGTTTTTCGTACTTTTCCTGAGTCCAGTGCGATGAAGTTCCGCGAAATTGAGAATATTCATTGCCATCGAAATTTGCGTCAAAAAAAGTTTCTGCATTCCAGTTGAGAATTTTTAAAGTTGATTTTTTTTCTTTAACCGATTTTGAATTTTGCCGGACTTGATGAAAATTAAAATCCTTGCAAGACGCAACGGAAGAAAATTGAATTGCAAATAAAAAAGCAAAAAGATATACAGAATTTTTCTTCATAAAAACCTCTGCACATCAATTTGCTTCGATAATCGTTTTTTGACAAAAAATTTAAAAAATTATTTGATTTTTACAAAAAAACTAGACATTAAATTTAAAGAATATAACGTCGCCATCCTGAACAACGTATTCTTTTCCTTCCTGCCTGTATTTTCCTGCGGATTTTATTTCGGCTTCGCTTTTGTATTTTCGTAAATCTTCTATAGAATAGACTTCTGCTTTGATAAAGCCTTTTTCAAAATCTGTGTGAATAACACCAGCAGCTTGCGGTGCCTTATCACCATTGTGAATCGTCCAGGCTCTGCATTCATCGGTTCCAGCGGTAAAGAATGTGCGTAAGCCCATAAGGTGATAAGCGGCTCGTGCCAAAACAGAAAGTCCAGACTCTTTTAAACCGACGCTGTCCATAAATTCTTTGCGGTCTTCTGGCAAGTCAATGTCTACAAGGTCGCTTTCAAATTTTCCACAGATTACAACAACTTCGCTCTTTTCCTGTTCTGCAAGTTTTTTAACCTGTTCAACATATTTGTTTGTTCCAGAAGCGATGGAATCTTCATCGATGTTGCAGACTATGAGTTGAGGTTTTATCGTAAGCAGATGAAGGTCGTAAATTCCTTCTTTTTCTTCATCTGTAAGTTCTACCTGGCGAGCGCAGCGACCTTCCTGCAACAAAGGGAGTATCTTATCGACAGCGCTTCTGTAGCCTGCAAACTTTTTTTCTTCGGCTTTTCCCAAAGAGCGAATCTGCCTTATAACTTTGTCTTCCCGTTTTGCGATTGTATCTATATCCGCTTGGCAAAGTTCATAGTTTATCGTGAGGATGTCGTTTTCCGGGTCTATAGGAGCATCGCTTTTTGCGTCTTCGCGCACATGCTGAATATCTGGATTGTCAAAACAGCGCACAACATGGGCGATTACAGAAGTTTCCCTTATGTTTGCAAGGAATTTGTTTCCTAAACCTTCTCCGTTGGAAGCTCCTTTTATAAGACCTGCAATATCAACAAAATCTACAGTTGCAGGAATTTTCTTTTTAGGCTCAAAGATTCCAGCCATAAAATCGAGCCTTTCATCTGGAAGTTCAACAACTCCGTGATTCGGTTCTATTGTACAAAACGGATAATTTGCCGCTTCCGCAGGCGCTCTTGTAAGTGCAGAAAAAATTGTCGATTTTCCTACATTTGGAAGTCCAACTATACCACAAGTTAATTTCATCTGAATTTCCTCAAAAAAAGATATGCGATTTTATCCTTATTCGGCAAAATGCTCAACATAAAAGCTTTTTTATAACAAGGCAAGCTTTAAGATTCTAAAAGGACTTTACCGTTGCTTAATTTATTTACACTTAATACAAAAAGTAATATCCTTGAGCAAAAATAAAATAAGGATGCGATTTAAATTGCACCTTTGGAGGAAAAATGGCATTTGCATTAAATCTTTATCCAATAATTTACATGGCAAAATACAATCCGCAAACTAAAAACTGGGACGAACAGTGGCTGGAAAGCGACAAAATTCCACACGACGAACTGATGGCAATGAGCGAAGATGAACGCAAAGTGATTTTAGACAAACGCAATCAGATGGGAACACCTTCCGTTTCTTATACCTCACAATACGCATACAGCTGTTTTGAAGGAATGAAGGGATTCCCGACAAAAGACGGCGGAGTTGCGATTTTTAGACCAGAAGAAAATGCAAAACGATTTTACAATTCCATGAAGGGAATGTATTGTCCACCTTTTCCTGTAGAAATGTATGTAAAAGCCTCTGTAGAATTTGTAAAGAAAAATGCTGAATTGGGCTATGTTCCAAAATACAATCCAGAATGGGAAAAAACAGATTTTGCAAACGCAGAATCAATATATATCCGCCCATTTATGAACTCTGAAGGAGCAATAGGCGTTGGCTGTGCACAGCAACCTTGCGTAATAATCTGTGCAACCACAGTATCTGCATATTTTAAAGCAGGTTTAGACGGAGCAGTAATAACAGAAAGGATAAGAGCCACTCCTCACGGAACAGGCTACATAAAATGCGCTTCCAACTATGTAATTTCTGCACTGGCAAAAAAAGAAGCAGAAGAAAAAGGCTTTGTTGAATGCGTATATTTGGATGCTGTACACCGCAAGTATTTTCAGGAAGGGTCAAGCTGCAACATATTCTTTGTTTTAAAAGACAAGACGATAGTTACTCCAGAACTTTCGGACACGATATTGCCAGGAATAACAAGAAAGTCTGTAATCGTACTGGCAAAAGAAAAAGGCTACAAGGTTGAAGAAAGACAAATTTCTGTAAAAGAAGTGCAAAAGAAAGCGATAGAATGCTTTGTAACAGGAACAGCCGCAGGAATAAGCCCAATGTCATCTATAACAGATTTAAAAGGCAAAAAGACAGACTTTGGCAGTGGCTTTGGACCTGTAGCAAAAGAATTGCAGCATGAACTAAAAGGCCGCCAATACGGAGCAATCGCAGATCCAAACAACTGGAACACCGTTGTAATACAAGGAAACAACTAGCGCCAGTTAACTTTGTTATTTTTTGTACACTCGTGTACAACTAAACTTGCGTTAGGGATTGGAAGAATTGCGAAGCGGTGTTACAACACTGCGAGCAAAATGCAAAACGCACGCTATTTTAGTGCGTTTTGCAGTCGAAGCCTAAAAGGCGCAGTTATGGAAAGCCCGATGGCACAACGCAAGTTGTGCCAAACGCCCAAAAATAAATCTTATATTCAATGAAAAATAACTTGCTTTTTCGAGCATTAGTTGATAGATTCCCCTGACAAATTATGTTTTTTACGATATATGCGATATAATCTAGACGAGTCGGACGCAAAATTATTTTGGTAAGTTTGTCGAAACTCTTGCTTTTATTTTAGGAGAAAATTATGAAAAGGCTTTTTAATGCATTTTTAATCCTTTTTACAGTGAGCTTGATTGGTTGTGCAGATTTTTTAGAAGAAAAGGTTGTAAACAAAACACCAGAATCCGCTGGAAATGTGGTTATAAGTTTGGGCTCCAATGCCAGAACAGTTTCGCCAGAGGTTCCTTCAGAAGTGGACTTAACCCAAATAGAGTGGAATGTATATTTTTCACCAGGAACAGCAAGTGGCTGGGGTACACTTGTGAAAAAGGGTAAAATAAATGGGCTTACTTCCCAAGCTTTTTCTGCACAAATGGGTGTGTATAAAATAACAGTGGAAGGAAGTTTTACTACAACTTCAACCGAAACTTTTAATTATTACGGCGAAGCAACGAATGTGGTTGTAGGTCAAAATCCTGTTAATGTAAACATTGCAGTTGGCTTAAAAAAGGCAGGTAACGATGCCGATAATACAAAATTATCCTGGAAAATGAAAGTTGCAAAGGGTGGAGTTCCAAATGACACAACTGTTTATTTTTATGCAGGAAGAATTATAGAAGATTCAAACGGAAACATCGAATATCGATACATAAACAACGATAAGGGAACTCCAATAAATTATTCTCATAAATTTACTTCTACAGATACAGAGCCAGTAAATATCAAGAGCGGCTCAGAAAAACAGTTGTATTTAAACAAAATCCCGGCTGGCTACCACAGATTATTCTTTAAATATTCTTATGATGCAGCAGCAACGGCAGACAAATACATCCTGATGGATTTAGGCGACAATTTGGTAGAAATTGCAGACGGAAAAACAACTACTTTTGAAAGAACTGTAACAATGCCAAGTAGCACAACTCGCACACGAACCTATTATGTTTCTGATAAAGGTAGCGAAAATAATTCTGGACTTTTTAAATCTTATCCTACAACTTTCAATAAAGTTGCACAAAATATTCTAAATGATACAACGTTTGAGACATTCGAAATACAACTAGACTCAACAAGAAACTCCAGCACAACACAAGTTTGTGCAATCGATATTTCTGCTTTAAACAATTTAGTGAGCAAATTAAAAGATAAAAATTATGAAATTACGCTCGATGTTGACGGAACTCTTTTTGAAAATGAAGATGGTACATTAGAATTTGATTACAACGGAAACAACAAACTAGGTTTTTCTTTTACAGCATCAGACTCTTCTAATACAAAACTTTCTATAAAAGCTCTTGATTTTAGCAAGATAGAAAATCTTACATTTAGCGAAAAAGCAAAGCTTATATTAAAAGATGCTAGCGGAAAAACAGTCAACAGCTCAGGAAATGAGTTGCCTGTAAAAGTTAGCGTTGATGATTTTTCTTTCTACAATAAAGATAATCCTTTCTTAAAATACAGCGTAAATAAAGATTCAATTGGAGATGTTTATTTTGTATATGAATTAGAAAACGCCGAAATAAATTACACAGAAAAACAGGATTTCATAAAAGAGGCAACTCCTGAAAATCCGAACGATGAAACCTTTGTACGCAGTTATATCGGAACTGTTTCTGTTAAGCCAACTACCGCCAGCCGCACAATGCTTTGGAGCAAAGAGAATGACTCATCTAATTACCCAATGACAAAAGCATACTTAACAAATGATGTTACAAACAAAGGCAATTCTTTCCTTGGAGAAAGTAAAGCGATTGAAGCATGGTGTTTTGATAACGATGGAGTTTTTTACTATGTAGAAAAAGATTTTTCTAATCCAACTTTTGAATATGTGCTTTATAAAAAAGCGGCAAATGAAGATAACTCTACAAAGATTTGCAAACTTGGAAATTCTGCTTTGCTTCTTGCTGCAAGCGATTCTACAATTTACATACTTGATTCACAGAAAAATCTTTACAGTTATGATAAAAATGTAGAAAATCCTGTAGGGAATGTAATAGGAAAGTTTGCTCGAATTTTCCAAAATTATGATATTACAGCAATTTACGCACAAGGCGAAACAATATATGCTGCAGCTAAATTTACAAGTTTATCGATAGTCAAAATATACGAATTAAAGCAATATGTTCTTGTAAACATTACACCTTCTTTACAAGACTATAAGACTTATATATATGAAAAGAGCAATATTGATGCCTCTCCTGCAACAATTTTTGGAACAAACAAACCTAATTCACCTAACTACAAAATTACAGATTTGCAGGTAGTTGACCAAAATCTTTATGCTTTAATCTGTGATACCTTTGCAAAAGCAACCACAGAAGAACAGTGGGGTAAAGTATACAGCCGTGGCGCATTAATAAAAATAAAAAATTCTATTCTTAAAACTGTGGGACTTTACGATTCAAGTGAATTTACAGGGTACTCTTTAAAGGTTACACAACAAGAAAATTCTGCAACCCTTGCTTCTACATTTACAGGCCCAAGGCGCTTTATTGCACGTAAACCAGACGAACTTGTAATTGCGGACGACGGAACAATTAGAAAAACTGGCAATGTTTATCCAGATTATAACAGAGTTATAACTGTAGACTTGCTTAATGAAATGAGTTTTAAGAATGTAACCCAAACGGATGTGAGGTTTTCAACGCTTATACAAGAAGGCGATGCTGCAGATTGTGCTTATTTTGAATAAGAAAATTGCGGCAAGGATTGGAAGGACTGGCGTAAGCCAGTTCTGAAGCGAGCATAGCGAGCGGAAGAATGAGCCGCGCAAGACGGCGAATCCTGGAAAGCCTGATTTTTGCGGAACGCAAGTGGAGCAAAAAGCCGCCAATCAAAAAAACAGATAAAATCAAAACTGCATGAATTTTGGCTTTTTAAAGGGGAGTAAGATGAAAAAAATATTAGCGTTATTCGTTGCAGGCTTAATTTTTGCAAGCTCAGTATCGGCAAAAACTGCAATCGTGTATTTTAGTGCAACAGGAACCACACAAAAGATTGCAAAATCGCTTGCACAGGTGCTCGACGCAGATATTTTTGAAATTCAGCCTGTTCACAAATACACAACGGAAGATTTAAATTGGAACAACAAAAAATCTTTAACCACGATTGAATGCAACGACCCAAAAAGCAGACCCGCGATTGCAAATAAAATCGATATTTCCTCTTATGACACTGTAATTTTGTGCTATCCAATATGGTGGGCTTATGCTCCAAAAATCGTTTATACCTTTGTGGAAAGCCAAAATTGGAACGGCAAAAATCTTGTAACATTTTGCACGAGTGGCGGGAGCGGGCTTGGAAGAAGTGGAACAGATTTAGCAAAATTTGCAAAAGGTGCAAATTTTAAAGGCGGCAAGGATTTTAGCCGAGCTTCTGCGGAAGAGATGAAAAACTTTCTGGAAAAACTTTTAAAGTAAGATCTGTAAGAAAGTTTTTAAAATTCATCAGTAAAAATTTTATTGCGATAGCAAAATTTAAAGTGTTTTGTTATCGCATTTTTTTGTAATGATATGGAAAAAGAAGTTTCGATATTATTTTATTGAAAAAAAATCTATAAGCAGAGTCTAAAAAGTTCTTCGGGCTTGGTTTTAAGGATTGTTTTTGCAAGCGAATTTCTAAGCGTTTGCGCTTGGGCTAAATCCTGTTCTGTTATAGGAAGATTTTCATTCTTTTTTTGATGTAAGTATCTGGAAAAAGAAAAAAAATCGTCTGGGATTACGTTTTGTTTAACTGCAAGTTTATAAAGTTTGCCGTTAAAGCCCAATTCAAAATAATATTTTCCGCCACCTGGTCCTAAAGGCGCTTCTTTATTGGCGCAATAGTCTAAATCGAGGTTTAAGCGTCCGTTTTCTTTTACTTGCATAACGAGGTTTGCACCGTCGATTATTCCCTTGCCGTTTATTCCAATTCCTGAATAAAAGGAGCAGGTTTTGCGGTGTGGAATTTCACCTGCAATTTCGCTAAAAATCCACACCATCATTTTGTAAACAAGTGCGACACCACCAGGAAATTCACCACCATGATATTCCCTTAAATCTTCGTAAGTAAAAGTAAGGAGTTCATCGTTGTCGTAAATTTTGATGATGTCGCCGTTCATTTTATTTTATAAAAAGTTTGTTTACATCAAATTTATTATCAATCATTCCAGAAGCATACATAAAGTCAGCAGTTTTTTGCCAGCCTTCTACATCTGCCTGAGTAAGTTCTGTTGAAAAATCGTAAGCAGCAGACATATCTTTTACGGCTTGTTCTGTAAGTCCAAGATATTTTGCGGTTGTTGCAAAGGCTGCGTCCTTATTTTTTGCAATATAGTCAGCAATTTTTTTCTGTGCAGAAGCCACTTTCTTTATTACATCAGGATTTTCCTTGTAGAATTTTTGTGTTGTTGCAACTGCGATGATTGCTGCAATGTATCCGTCGCCATCTGTAATTTTGTGATAGCCTTGTGCGCCTGCATTGTATGCCGCTGCTCCAGCAAGGAGTGCTACATCAATACTGCCACCGTCCAAAGCGGCTTTTGCAGCAGGAATTCCCATGCTAACATAGTTGACATCTGTAATTTTCATTCCAGCAGAAGCAAGATATGCTGTTAAAAGTTCGTGAAGGTTTGTTCCGGCAGGACCTGCAATCTTTTTTCCCCTTAAAGATTCTGGAGAAGTGAGAGAAGCGTCTTTAGAATACAAGCAGAATGCTTTTGGAGCGCGGCTATACATGTTGAGGATTTTGATGTCTGCACCGTTTGCAGCAGAAAGTATTACAGATGAACCGCCAACTGCATACAAAACCTGAACATCGCCAGAAGCAAGTGCCTGTGTCTGTTCTGCGCCAGAAGTGATTTCCGCATATTCTACTGGCGTTCCTTTAAATTCGTTTGCAAAAATCTTCTGATCTTTTTCAACGATTGAAGGAATGTTGAGTGGTGAAGTTACATAAGTAAATGTAAGCTTCTTTAATTTTTTTGCCCTAGCAAAAACTACTGATGATGTTGCCAGTAAAACTGCTGCTGACAACACGATGATAAGTTTTTTCATAAAAACTCCCTATAAAAAGCCACTGAGAAAATTTCAATTTTCGATTTGGCTTTTTACGCGCATTCGCAATGTAATGAGAATGTGCATTTGATAAAAAAGTTTGCAACGCAAACTTATATGCCGAATTTTAAGTTTTAAAAATATAAACGAATAATTCTATGCTTTCCTCGAGACCGCATCTGCTTTTTCGCATGTGAAATCTCGCCTTTGGCACAATTTTATTCTTTTTTAAAACTAGTCATTCAGTTACATACTAAAAAATCCAGTTGCTCCATAATCTGTCGCTTTAAATTTAAGAAATACTCATCCATGAGATTTCTATTTTCTTTTTCAAAATCAATATCAAATTCGTGCTTTATCCTGCCCTTTTCGATTATCGCAATTTTATCTGCCAAAGTTATCGCTTCGTCTATGCTGTGCGTTACGAACAAAAGGCTCTTATTTTCTTTTTTTTCTATAGAAATCAACTCCTTTTGCATTTGACTACGCGTAAAATAATCCAAGGCGGCAAACGGCTCGTCGAGCATTATAAAATCGGCCTTATACGCGAGTGCCCTTGCGATTGCGACCCGCTGCTGCATTCCGCCAGAAAGTTGAAACGGATACGCCTTTATAAAATCCTTGAGTCCAACCATTTCTATCAATCTTAAAACTTCTTCTTTGTTGTACTCCGCTTTTTTTAAACCGAATTTTGTGTTGCCCAGAACATTGAGCCACGGCATCAATCTTGGCTCTTGAAAAACAAAGGTCGTCTTTAAGTTTTTTTGGAAATCTATTTCGCCAGAATCCGCAGTTTCAAGTCCGCCAACAAGCCGCAAAAGCGTTGTTTTTCCGCAGCCACTTTTACCGAGCAATACGGTTATCTTGTTTTCTGGAATTTGCAAATTTATATCGTTTAGAACATCAATTTTTTTTGAATCGACAGTAAATGATTTTTTTATGTGCTTTAAATTAATCCCAGCCATTTTCTGCCTTTCCTTTTAAAACGTTATTCAAAACAATTCCAAAAATTTTATCTGTAAGATAGCCAACAAGCCCAATCACGACGATTCCAACTATTACGCGGTCTGTTCTTGACATCGTTTGCGAAAACAAAATCATGTGTCCAAGCCCAGTAGAAGCTGCAACCATTTCTGCGCCGATTATCGCCCTCCACGCGTATCCAAGCCCGACTCTCATTCCCACCAGAATGTCGGAAATCGCATTTGGAAGAATGATTTTTGAAAAACACTCCATTCGCGAATATCCAAAGGACTTTCCAACTTCTATCAATTTTTTATCGCACCCGGTAAATCCTTTTACGATGTTCATATACATAGGAAAAAACGAAGCGAGGATGATTATTATCGTTTTTGTAGTTTCTCCAATTCCACACCACAAAATAAGTAGCGGAATCATGCTGATTGGTGGAACATTTTTAAAGAACTGAATTAAGTATTCAAAAAAATGCTTGGAAAACGGAATTACTGAACTTATCATCCCCAAAACAAAGGCGATAAGAAAAGCCAGCGAAAATCCTCTAGCCACACGCGAAAGGCTTATTCCAATATCAACAAAAATATCGCCAGATTTTACCATTGCAACAAAACTGTTAAAGCATTTTGCAGGCGAAGGAAGAATATAAGCGCTTATAAAGCCCAGTTTGCAGATTACATACCATACGAGCACAACAGAAAAAATAGTGAGGATTGCAGGAATAAACTTTAACGAGTCAAGTTTTAGTTTTTTCATAAAACTCCATCCCCATTATTGCAGCCGTTTTTGCAGTAGAGCATTTCAATCAAGTTGTAGTCGGCTACTTTTTCACTTTTAAAAAAATCTTTTAACGCTGCACTTCCAGTTATGCTTTTTGTTTTTACTTTAAGCGGCGAAAAAAATCCTGGTGGAATTGGGCTTTCGCTAAGGATTGTTTTTTGCAAATTGCATTCAATTTTTTTTACAAAATCATTCCAGGTAACAAAAACCGTGTTTTGCAATTTTAAAGAGTTGCCGAATTCTGCCAAAGAAGAACATGGGGTTGTTATAAATATATTTCCTTTATCTGCATAATTTTGAGCGATTTCTCTAGCACAGTGAATCAAAATTGGCTCGATAGAAGGATATTCAACATTTGAGTTTGAAAAAGAATTTTTTATGAATTCAACCGCAAAAGGACATCTCATATCTATAACAGTCTTCTTGGAAGAAGAAACCCTTTGTTTGTATTTTTCAATAACTTCTTGTATCCAGTTGTTTTTGCATTCGACAATAACAAAACCCTTAGCCGAGATAAAGTTATTCAATTCCTGCTCATCATACATATTTTTAGAAACAGGATTTATAAATACAAAATTCATACCGTTATTATACGCTAACAAAGAGTAGTAAAAACTAATTACATAGTCAATTATTTCGATAATAAAATTCTTTTAGCAAAAAATGAAAAATTAAACCGCTTACTTCTCTATCTTCAAAAAAATATAAAATTATAAATGGCATAATAAATCTTTTTAATTTATGTTTATAATTTAATAATTGCTTTATTGTGTTAAAATTCACCCTAAATACCAAAAAGCAGGAGAATAGATGAACACAAAAAAACTTCGGATGCTGCTCGACATCCTTATGATAGTTTTTTCGATAATTCTTATGGGCGGAACTTTGCTTTTTGAAAATGAAAAAATTCATCAGCATTTGGGAATGTTGATGTTTGTATTTTGGGTATGCCATGCTATTTTAAACCGTAAATGGTTCAGTTCAATATTTCGTCCAAATTATTTTCCTTACAGAATAATGCAACTGGTAGTAAATCTTGGAATTTTTATAAGTGCAGTTTTTCTTATGCTTAGTGGAATTATGCTCGCAAGTTTTTTACCAATAAATTTTGGCTTAGGCTTTGCAAGGACTTCGCATTTGCTAAGTTCCCACTGGTATTATTTTTTTATGAGTTTGCATTTGGGGCTTCATATCCAAATGATTTTTAACAGCATACAAACAAGCAAAAACAAGAAATCTCTTACTATGCAAACAACAAAAAACGCGCCGTCAAAAGCAAAATCCGCCATCCGCTACACAGTTTTGTTCTTGGTTTGCGCTTATGGTGCATATTCGTTTTACAATTTGGGAATTGCAAAATACATGTTCTATGTACAGCAATTTTTCTTTTTAGATATAGAGCGTGGCTATTTCTTCTTTTTTGCCGACTATATTTCAATGCTCGTTTTAATTGCAACACTTTCGCATTTTCTCGGGAAATTCCTGCTAAAAATGCAAAATAAAAAATCTAAAAAAATCCGAAAAAAGGATAATTTAGATTCATAAAAGATTTTTGGGCACATCTGTTCAGAACGCAAAGCGTCCAGAACAGACCGGGCTTTGCAGGGCTGCGCCTTTCGGCTACGACCAAGCACAAAGTGCTTGTTTTCGCTTTGCTCACCCTCCCAATCCCTTGTGCGCATGGAGGCGCACTTACAAAAAAATGTCGGCATTTTCATAACAACACATCTTTATAAAAAAAAACTCAAATATCTCTATATCAAAAAACAAGGAAATGGTAGATTTATGTATAACAATTCAGACCCGTAATATTTAACTTATTACATTAAAATATAGATTATAGAAAAATTAAATAACTTTCATTTTAGAATATTTCGGAGGATTTTATGAAAAAACGGTTTTCTTTACGTTACAAACTCATAATCTTTTTTGGACTTTTAATCGCAGTGTCGTCTATGATTGAAACCTTTCTTGCAGCAATTTCGTCTCGAAACGCAGTTATTGAAAAACTAGAAGCACATCTTGTTGACAAAGCAACAGACGTTGCAGAAATTCTTGACGGACGTTTTTCAAACCTTATTCAAATTGTTGAAAGCATTGCAAGGAATCCGCTGTTAAAAGATCCTGAAGCCTCGTATCAACAAAAGACAAATTATTTAAAACAAGAACTTTCTTCCAACAACAAAATTTTACAGCTTAATCTATACAATCTTTCTGGCACGCGCACAACAAGCGACGGCACTGTAATAGATGTGCATGATCGTGACTGGTTTAAAGCTGCTGTTGCGGGAAATAGATATATTTCAGAACCGCTCCTTTCAAGATCTTTAAACAAATTTACAATCATAATTGCACTACCATTATATGATAACAACCGTAACATGCTTGGTGTATTAAACTGCGTTGTAGATGCAAAGCTCCTTACAAATCTTATTTCCGATATCGTTGTAGGCAAAACAGGGTATTGTTTTATCATAGGTTCTACGGGAACAATAGTTGCTTTAAAAGATTTTGAAAAAGTAACAAGTATGATGAATGTATTAAAACTTGCAGAAACCGATAAGAGCTTTACATCCCTTGCCTCATTTCAAAAAATGGCTCTCGAAAACGAAAAATCTTCAGTTGGATCTTACGAATATCAAGGAGTACAAAAAATTGCTTCCTATGCAACTATGAAAACTACCAATTGGAAAGTTATCATAAATGCACCAATCAACGAATTTATGGGATCCATAAACAATCTGCGTGTTTCTATGATAGGTACTGGAATAATTGTCTTAATAATGGCTCTTATTGCAGTGTACTTTATAGCACGCACAATAGTAAAACCTATAGCATTCGCCGTTGAGGCACTAAAAGGAATTGCCCAAGGAGAAGGAGACCTTACAGTCCGCCTACCTGTGCGCGGTAACGACGAAATTACCGATATGGCAAAATACTTTAACCAGACTATAACTAAAATTGCTTCTTCAATAAAAGTTGTAGAAGAAAATGGAAATATAATGGAAGAAATAGGTAACACTTTGGCTTCCAACATGGTAGACGCAGCAAGCGCAGTACAAGAAATAAGTGCCAATATAGATGGTGTAAAACAGCAGACTCTAACACAAGCTGCAAGCGTAACAGAAACTGCCGCAACAATAGAACAAATCGTTAATACCATAAATAAATTAAACGACAGTATAGAAAATCAAGCAGCAAGCGTAACAGAGTCTTCATCTGCAATAGAACAGATGGTAGGTAACATTGCATCCATAGGGCAAACTCTCGAAAAAACAGATGAAGCAATTAAAAACCTTGCAGATGCAACTGCCGACGGAAAAACTACTGTACTCAGTTCAAACAGCATAACTCAAAGAATTGCCGAAGAATCCGGCAGTTTAATAGAAGCAAGTACTGTTATTCAAAACATCGCTTCGCAGACAAACTTACTTGCAATGAACGCCGCAATTGAAGCCGCTCATGCAGGAGAAGCGGGAAAAGGTTTTGCAGTTGTTGCAGATGAAATACGTAAACTAGCAGAAGATTCAGCAGAACACGGTAAAACAATAACAAATACACTCAAAATGCTTTCAGGTGAAATCGAAGCACTTTCTGATTCTTCTAAGGCTACAGAAGAAAAATTCAACATTATTTTTACCTTAGCAGAAGATGTAAAATCGATGAGCGACCACGTAACAGATGCTATGCAAGAACAGAAAAACGGTAGTAAGGAAATACTAGAAGCAATAAAAGAAATTAATACCGTAACTGTAGAAGTAAAAATTGGTTCCGGAGAAATGCTCAAAGGCAGCGAAGGAGTAGTTCAAGAGATGAAAAAACTTGAAGAGTTGACCCAGGTTATAAAAGAAAGCATGAATGAAATGACAGAAGGTGCTGTTCGCATAAACAATTCAGCACAGGAAGTAAAAGATCTCACTCAAAAAAATAAAGTTAGTGTTCAAAACTTGACTGAAGAAGTTGCTAAGTTTAAAGTTTAGTAAAACATTGCGCCCCTCGGGGCGCATTTTTTTTGCATTTAGTAAATAATTCATCCATATTTTGCATTGCATAAACATCTCCATGTGCGACAGTGCACAAGGGATTGTTGCAAAACAAAAGCATCCGTGTTTTTCTTTTGCTGACAGTTTTTGCAAAACTGTCGACATTGTTTTGTAAGTGCACTTCCGTGTGCACAAGGGATTGTTGCAAAATAAAAACGTCCGTGTTTTTCTTTTGCTGACAGTTTTTGCAAAACTGTCGACATTGTTTTGTAAGTGCACTTCCGTGTGCACAAGGGATTGTTGCAAAACAAAAACGTCCGTGTTTTTCTTTTGCTGACAGTTTTTGCAAAACTGTCGATATTATTTTGTAAGTGCACTTCCGTGTGCACAAGGGATTGTAGAGGTGAGCGGAGCGAAAACAAGCACTTTGTGCTTGGTCGTAGGCGAAAGCCGTAGCCTCGCAAAGCCCGGTCTGCCACAAGGCAGATGTGCCCTAAAATGATAAAAATCTCCAGTCAATTACCTTTTTTTTAAGATAAAATCAATAGAATTTTAATGAAAAATCAATATTTTTTTATTGCAATCGTTTTTGCATGGTATACTGAAGGCGGTAAGATTTAAAGAACGCTCGAGGATGCCGTGAAATTTTCTAACTTGCACCGTAATTTTATGAATTCTTCTCTACCCCCCCCCGAAATAACATCTTTTTAATAACTATTTACTGTGTTTATAAAAAACGGAAATCTAATCGATTTCTATATTTTACGCCCAAGTTTCGCATTGTTTAAATAATTAGCATTTTCAAAATTTTGGAGGTTTATATGAAAAAGCGATTCTCTTTGCGTTACAAGCTAGTCATTTTGTTTGGTTTTTTAATTGCAGCATCATCTATGCTTGAAACTTTGCTTGCCGTGCGTTCCGCTCGAAAAGCGGTTATTGAAAAAGTGGAAACACACCTTATTGATAAAGCGACAGATGTCGCAGAAATTCTTGACGGTCGCGTTAACGCATTTTTTCAATTTCTAGAAGGCATCGCTCGCATGCCTATCTTATACGATTCATCTTATTCGTATAAAGAAAAAGTAGAATTCTTAAAAATAGAATCGACTTTTAACAAACGAGTAAAAGAACTTGATATAACAGATATAAATGGAAAATTTTATTATGATGGCGGCTCTGTAAAAGTAAGCGACAGAGAATGGTTTAAAAAATCACTCTCTGGAAAAAATTTTGTTACCGAACCATACATCGAAAGAGCAACAGGAACTCTCGTAGTAACATTTGCAGTTCCTGTTTTTGATTCCGCTCATAATATAGTAGGAGTTTTATCTGCTGATATAAATGGCTCTCAACTTTCAAAAGACATCGAAGATATTGTCGTTGGGCAAACAGGCGAATGTTATATCATCGATAAAGCCGGAAGTTCAGTCGCTGACAAAGATTTTAACTTAGTCGAAAAGCGATTAAATAGCTATGAAGAATCGAAAACCGATTTATCGCTTAAATCCGTTGGAGAATTTGAAAAAATGGCAATTCAAGAAGAAAAATCTTCTGTAGGTTACTTTGAGTACAACGGCATAAAAAGAATCGCTTCTTTTGCAACAATGAAAACTAGTGGCTGGAAAGTTATAATCGATGCTCCTGTAGATGAATTTATGGGAACTGTTGATGCGCTGCGCTTTAAAATGTTTATTATGGGCACAGGCATTTTGATTATATTCTTAATAATTGTGTTTTTTGTCGCTCGGCAAATAGTAAAACCTATATCTGTTGCTGTAAAAGCGCTCAAAGGAATTTCGCAGGGAGAAGGAGACCTTACAGTCCGTCTGGCAGTACACGGCAACGATGAAATTACAGATATGGCAGAATATTTTAATCAAACTATCGCAAAAATTGGCTCTTCGATAAAAACCGTAGGAGAAAACGGCATATTAATGGAAGAAATCGGTAATACTCTAGCTTCCAACATGACGCAAACAGCAAGTGCTGTACACGAAATAAGTGCTAATATAGAAGGCGTAAAGCAACAAACGCTAACTCAAGCCGCAAGTGTTACAGAAACTTCCGCCACAATAAACGAAATCTTAAACACTATAAGCAAATTAAACGCAAGCATCGAAAACCAAGCGGCAAGCGTAACTCAGTCTTCTTCTGCAATAGAGCAAATGGTTAGTAACATTGCATCCATAGGAAAAACTCTTGAAAAAACAGACGAAGCGATTAAAAACCTTGCCGATGCAACCGCGAACGGCAAAAATACAGTAGTCAGCGCAAACAGCATAACACAACGAATTGCCGAAGAATCTGGTAGCTTAATAGAAGCAAGCACGGTTATCCAAAATATCGCTTCGCAGACAAACCTGCTTGCAATGAACGCTGCAATAGAAGCAGCGCACGCTGGCGAAGCCGGAAAAGGTTTTGCTGTTGTTGCAGACGAAATACGAAAGCTCGCAGAAGATTCTTCAGAACACGGAAAAACTATAACGAACACTCTTAAAATGCTATCTGGCGAAATTGAAGCACTTTCAGGTTCATCTACAACTGCCGAAGAAAAATTCAACATTATTTTTGCTTTGGCGGAAGAAGTAAAATCTATGAGCGATAAAGTAACGGATGCTATGCAAGAGCAAGAAAGCGGAAGTAAAGAAGTGCTTACCGCAATCAAAGACATAAATACCGTAACTACAGAAGTAAAACAAGGCTCACAAGAAATGCTTACAGGAAGCCAAGCCGTAGTTGGTGAAATGAAAAAGCTCGAGGAACTTACCCAAGTTATAAAAGAAAGCATGAACGAAATGGCAGAAGGTGCTATGCAGATTAATAATGCAGCACAAGAAGTAAATGAAATAACTCAAAAAAATAAGAGCAGCATTCAAACCTTAACCGGAGAAGTTGCGAAGTTTAAAGTATAAGTAAAAATTGCAAAATGGGGCGGAAGTTTTAATATTGACTAAGCACTTCCGTCCCAATTATTTAATTATTAAGTAATCTTTAACTAAATATCATCATCTCCACTCATTGCCCAATTTTTTTTATCATAAAATGTTCAAGTTATTGCATAAATCAAAGCAGAGTTCCATAATTGTAGGTAGTTAGCAAATGCTAACATATATTGTGAGGCAGTATTATGATTAAAAAAAAATCTACTTTTAGCTGGATTTTAGATTTTGCAAGTTCAAAAAAATGGCTCTACTTTTGTTCTGTTTTTCTTGCAATAATCGGCGTTATGTTCAGCGTTATTCCGTATGTTATTTTAGGCGGAATTGTTATAAATCTTGTTAACGGCAACAAAGACTGGATTTTCTATCTAAAACAAGGTGGATTTATGGCTTTGTGCTGGATTTTGCGTGGAATTTTTCACAGTTTGAGTACAGGATTTTCTCATTTTGCAACTTTTAATGTGCTTGCAAGAACGAGAGCGCTCTGCCTTGATAAAATTGCACGAATGCCACTCGGCAATGTTCTTGATAAATCTAGTGGAAGCATTAAAAACACAATCTGCGAACGCATAGACCAGATGGAAACAACTCTCGCCCATGTTACACCAGAGTTTACCGCTAACATTCTCGGTTCTGTCGCAATTTTTGTTTTGATTTTCAACATCAGCTGGAAACTCGGTCTTGCGTCTCTTGCTACAATTCCGCTTGGATTTTTGTTTTACTCTTTTATGACGATTGACTACAAACCAAAATTTGAACGTACAATAAAAAGCACAAAAGCGTTAAACGATACCGCAGTTGAATACATAAACGGAATTGAAGTTATAAAAGCATTTGGAAAAGCCGACAGTTCATATGAAAAATTTGTACTTGCAGCAAAAGAAGGAAGCGCGTGCTTTGTGGACTGGCAAAAATCAGTTAATATTTGGTTTTCGCTTGCAATGTCAATTTTCCCTGCAACGCTCGTTTCTGTTTTGCCACTGGGTGCAATCTTGGTAATCAACGGCAGCCTTGAACCTTATCAGCTCATTTTGGGAATAATTTTGAGCATAGGTTCAGTTCAACCTTTGCTAACAGTCGTTTCGTACACAGATGACCTTGCACAGATAAGCGTTATAGTTGGCGAAATCGCAGATATTTTGCAGAGCGAAGAACTTAACCGTCCTGCCGTTTTAGAAAGCGAAGATAAAAAATCTTTAGAAGACAAAAAATTAAATGTAACACTTCAAAATGTTCACTTTGCATACAAAGAAAAAGAAGTCCTGCACGGAATAAATATGGAAATTCCTACTGGAAAAGTTACCGCTTTTGTAGGACCAAGCGGTTCTGGGAAATCAACAATAGCAAAACTCATAGCAAGCCTTTGGGATATAAAAGAAGGTTCAATAAAAATCGGCGGAGTTGATATTAAAAAAATTCCGCTGGAAGAATTGAATAATCTTGTAGCGTATGTAAGCCAAGACAACTTTCTTTTTGACAGAACCGTGCGCGAAAATATACGAATAGGAAAACCAACGGCAAGCGATGCAGAGATTGAAGAAATTGCAAAACGCGCAGGCTGTTACGATTTTATAATGGGTCTCGAAAACGGCTTCGAAACAAACTGCGGCTCTTCCGGCGGACACTTAAGCGGCGGCGAAAAACAGCGCATTTGTATCGCTCGTGCAATGCTCAAAGATGCGCCAATCGTAATTCTTGACGAAGCAACTGCCTACACAGACCCAGAAAGCGAAGCACTTATTCAGGCATCTGTTGCGTCCCTCGTAAAAGGCAAAACTTTGATTGTAATTGCGCATAGGCTTTCTACGATTTGCGAATCCGACAGAATCTATGTAATAAATAACGGCAATATAGAAGATTTTGGCACACACAATGAACTTTTAAATAAATGCAATCTATACAAGACTATGTGGCAAAATCACATCAGTGTAAAAGATGAATAGGATTTGGGCGACTTTTTGCAAAGCAAAAAACACGCTTTGCGGGGCTACGGCTTAAAGCCTTCGAACAAACACAGGCGTGTTTGTTTTCGCTGCGCTCACCCCTACAATCGTTGCCGCAGATTCATCTGCAAACGCGGAAGGGATAGTAGCACCGCAGTCCCGAGCGCAGCGAGGGATGAGCCGCGTAAGACGGCGAAGTGCGAATAGCCCGGTTTTGCGAAACGCAAGTGCCGCAAAATCCGCCCATAAGGTTTTATAGATACACATTTTGGAGAAATTTATGATAAAAATTTTTAGAAACTTTTTTAATTTTTGCGGAAAACAAAATAAAAGAAAAATGGTCGCTTCGATGTGGCTGGGAGTTTTAAAGTCGATTTTTGAAGCGCTTAGAATTCCTGCCGTTTATATAATGCTGACGGCATTGCTTTCAGGCAACGTTTCTTACACTGTTGTTTTTGAATGTCTGGCTGTTATGATTTTTAGCATTGCAGGTTCGGTTGTAATGCAAAGCAGAATAACGGTTTTGCAGTGCCAGGCCGGCTACGGAACTTGTGCCGACAAACGAATGGAAATTGCAGAACATTTGCGATACGTTCCTATGGGCTACTTTAATAAAAATTCTCTGGGAACAATTACAAGCATTACAACAAACACGCTGGAACTTTTGGCAAGCATTGCAACCAGAGTCGTTATGATGAGCACGCAGGGCTATCTTTCTACGGCTGTTGTTACGCTCATGGTTTTAATTTGGAACTGGAAGATTGGGCTCATACTCTTGTGCGGAATTTTTCTTTTTAGTCTTGCTAATTCGTACATGCAAAAAAAAGCGAGCCGCATCGCCAACAGAAAATACAGTTCAGATTCAAACCTTGTTGCAAAAGCGATTGAATACATACTTGGAATTGCGGAAGTTAAAGCGTACAACATGGTTGGACTTTCACGAAAAGAATTGAATGATGCAAATAACGAAAATAAAGATGTAAATATAAAACTGGAACTCACCTTTGTTCCGCTGATGTGTTTACAGGGGATCATCATAAAACTTACAGGCGTTGCAATGATTTTAGCCTCTCTTGCACTTTATTTTGCAGGACAGATGAGCCTTGTCGATTCAATTTGTATGATAATATGTTCGTTTATAATTTATTCGCACCTTGACTCCGCAGGAAGTTATTCTGCACTCTTAAAAAATGTAAATCTGTGTATGGAACGCGTAAACGAAGTTTTAAAAACGCCTACGATGGATTTGGACGGAACACAAATGCAAGGCAAAAATTCTAAAATTGACGATGATAAGAGCATTTTAATCAGCGATATTGATTTTAGTTATGAAAACAAAAAAATCATAAACGACATAAGCTTAAAAATTCCACTTGGAAGTTCAACTGCCTTTGTTGGTTCTTCTGGAAGCGGAAAAACTACACTTTGCCATTTGATAAGCAGATTTTGGGACGTAGACGCAGGAGCGATTTATCTTAAAGGTAAAAACATAAAAGCTTACAAATACGACGATTTGATGAAAAACTTTAGTTTCGTTTTCCAAAATGTATATCTATTTAAAGACACGATTGCAAACAACATCGCATTTGGTCAAAACAATGCTCCGCGCGAAAAAATAATAGAAGCGGCAAAAAAAGCTTGCTGCCACGATTTTATAATGAATCTGCCAGACGGCTACGACACTGTAATTGGCGAAGGTGGAGCAAGTTTGAGCGGTGGCGAAAAGCAGAGAATTTCTATTGCACGAGCAATAATGAAAGACAGCCCGATAATAATTTTGGACGAAGCTACCGCAAATGTTGACCCGGAAAATGAGGCGGATTTAATACACGCAATCGAAGAGCTTACAAAGAGCAAAACGATAATAATGATTGCTCACCGACTAAAAACTGTGCGCAATGCGGACAATATTGTAGTTATAGACAGCGGAAAAATCGCCGAAATGGGTAAGCACGAAAAGCTAATGCAAAATGGCGGAATTTATGCACGGTTTGTAGAAAGCCGACAAAAAGCTGCTAGCTGGAAACTGTAATATGTAGCACCGCCGTGTGCGACAATGCGGCAGGGTCTACTTGTAGCCCCGTTGCCCTCCTGCGAGCTTACAGCGGCAGGGATTGGAGGGGCGCGAAGCGTTGGCGACTTGTCGCCAATGTAGCGAAAGCGGAACCCCGTAAAGCCCGCTTTTTGCGGGACGCAAGTGCCGCAAAAAGCCGCCCTTTATTTTACTTTCGCAAATTGTGATATTATTCGGTAAATAATTTTATAGTTTCTTCTACAGAGATAACACTTGCAAAGTTTCTAGGCCAAATCATCTCGTTGTAATAGCGATATGTTGTTTGCCCGTCCATATAATCGTTATCAAAAGTCGAATTTGTGCCTTTTGGAATTATAACTTTATATCCGCGGTCGAATGCTGACTTTACAGTTGCATCTATACAAAAATTTGTTTGCAAGCCTACTATAATCAAAGTATTTTCTTTTTCAGCAGCAAGATAGTCCGCAAAATTTTTATTACAAAAAGCACTATTAAACTGTTTGATATAAACTTTTTCGTTTTTCTTAGGGCTTACTTCGGTTGCAATTTCAAAATCTACATCACCTTTTGAAAACCCACTCCCTACCCCATCGTCATGTTGAACATAAATAACTTCGACCTTATCTGCTCTGGCAGCATCTATTATTTTTTGAGTGTTCTTAATAAAATTTTCAAAATCATATAGTTTTTTATTTGTTATTCCCTTTTGAATATCAATCACAATTAATTTCATAATTAAATCTCCTCGTTGAATAGCCTTTTAAAATAAATTTTTATATAACCTTTTTCCACTAAATTATTCTTAGATATTAAGATATGCTCTTATTCTTACAGAATATCCTTAAAATACAAACTTTCGAGCAGATATTTTTGATTGTGTTCTTTTGCAAGAATCCAAAGAGCCTTTTTCAAAGAATTAGCCTTGTTTCCCGCAGCGGCTTTTTCGATTTGCCTTTTAACCTTATCGCGTGTTTTTTTATCTGTAAGTCTATCAAAGTAGCCCCAGACGTGCTGAGCGGCGTTTACAATTTGCCCTGTAGTCCCCTGATTTTCGAGAGCGCTGTCGATTAAATCGTAAAATTCAAAAACCGGATAAGAGTTTTTATCTTTTAGCAGTTGGCGTATTTTGCTGTAGTTTGCAGGAGAATGCTCAAGCACAAGATATTTATACCTTGCCCACTCTTTTTCAAGCGCTGCGATGTTAGACTTTTGCACGGCATTTATCGCTTTTACCGCCGAAAGATTTTTGTCTTTTACTTCGAGCATTATGTCTATTTTGTCGCCGTCTACATCTTTGTAAAATTGCGAAAATGTTTTTGCGTCGATAGTTGCAGAATGCGAGCCAGGATTTTTATCTTTTGCCTGCTCAGAATAATGAATTTTCTGCCTTCCGTCTTCTATAGTCCAAGTTTCGCTCACTTTTTTAATCCAAAATTTGTCGCTTTCGCTTCCACTTGGATTTATCTTGTTGTGCAAATTATCGTAGATGACAGGGATATTCAAGGCAAGTCCCAGATTTAGCACTTCGCTGATTGTAAAAATCTTGTCGTCATTTTCTATAACGAGCCTGTTTTTAATTCGTTCGTCTAATTTTTTGTAGTTTTCTGCAAATCGCTCCAACGCTTCCTGCTTGTTGCCGTACGCGCCGCCTATGTGAAGAATCATTTTGCTGCTTTTTGCAAGTTCAAGGCTGTCTAAAAATCTTGTATGATACATAAGGTCCAAGATCGCTTTTTCTACAACATCCTCGTTTGGAGAGTTGAGAACCGTATACTGCCCCGGATGCATTGAAAGCCTTATTCCGTTGTCTTTTGCCTTTTTTCCAAGCAGCATAAGAGGATTTTTATATATTTCCCACCATTTTAGTTGATTGACGGGATGCGAGCCGAAAGGAATTATGTCGGAAGTGATTCTCATCATCTTTATGCTGTTTTGAATGTTGTAGTCTAACATTTTATCCATGCACGCTAAATTTGACTCGATGATGTCTTTGAGAGTTTTTTCGTCAGCGTTTTCTTTGCGGCACGTTTTGTAATTCACGCCTTCAACACCGACTGTAAGGCAAGCGTATCCAATGGCCATTTTTTCTCCTGCAAATTGCGCTAGCCCTTGCCCCTTTTAGAACTGCTTATATGTCGCAATCCAGTTTAATTTTCGAGCGGCTTTTTGCTCCAATTCGCTTTGTATATAAGTGTTATTGCGATTAAAGTCAACTGCAAAGTTCTAAAAAACTTTTATGTCCCGCAAAATTCGGCTTTGCTATCTTTTTTTTAAATACTTTACAATTCCAGAGATTCAAAAACTTAAAAAGGGGGAGCTTACGGTGCTTTGCACCGTCGGCAGTTCTGGGGTTCGCTAACGCTCATCGTCCTCGTCGCTTTGCTCCTGCGGTCGACGGCTTTGCCGCCCCGCCATTGCCTAAGCCAAAATTTTATAAAGAATTTTTCTCAATTTATAAAAAAAAAGGAGATTTTAAAAGAATTTAACCTTTAAAGTCTCCTAAAAAAATCGTTTTATAATTTAATAAACCGAAAAATTAACCGTTGTACGCTTTTAGCATCCATGCCAATTTTTGATATTCTTTTGTGTAACCGTTGAACATATCCGCAGTAACGCCGTCTCCTTCTTTTTCTGCAAGTTCGACGATTTCTTTTGAATCTTTAATCCAATAGTCTGTATCAGAAACCAAGGCTCTTATTGTCTGCTCGGTTGATTTTGGACCTGTTTCCAATTCTTTTATAGTTGCAATAGACAACGCTTCTTGCAAGTTAGAAATTGGATTGCCACCTAGCGCAAGAATTCGTTCTGCAACTTCGTCCAAAATGTCGTTTGCAGCATCGTATAATTCTTCGAGCTTTGCATGGAGTGCAAAAAAATTGCTTCCCTTTAAATTCCAGTGCAGATTATGCTTTTTTACATAGTCTATAAGTTGATTTGCAAGATACAAATTCAATTTTTTTTCTAATTCTTTTGTCATATTGGCCTCCTAAAAATATCGTTGTTTTACAACTCGCCAAAATTGTTCGATATTCATTGATTAAAATATAATACGAAGATAGCAGTCGTCAACAAAAATTAGCATAAAATAACTTATCTTTTTGCAAAAACTATTAACATTCAACAAAAATTTTGTCTTGCGTTAGGCTATGGAGCCACGCCGCAGGCGGCCACTGGACTGAACGAGCGCAGAGAGCGAAGGAAGCGGCTGGAGCGATAGCGCAATGGCGAAACAGCCGACGTCGCGAGTTTTTCAAGCAAAGCGGACAAAACTCGTGGCGAACGTCCAAAATGCAAGAGCGATTTTAAAACCGCTCTTATTAACAAAAAAGTTCAGTTGTGATAGCATCAAGTTAGCCTATGCTAACAAGAAAAACTTTAAAATTTTTATTGTTTTTCTAGGAGTTTATATGTTTGATAAAATATTTACATATGCTGGAGAGTACAAAAAATATACTAAACTTTCCATGCTTATGATGTTTGTGGGGATGTGTTTTTATACGCTGCCCTTTGTATTTTTGTACCAGCTCATTCAAATTTTTATAAATCAAGAAAAAGTTTCTATGGTTGATTTTATATGGAGATTTAGTGCGATTTTTTTCTGTTTTTTAATTTATTCTATCGTGTATGTAAAAGGATTGAGTTTTTCTCATTATTCTGCATACCACACGTTAAAAAATATCAGACAAAAGTTGCAATCTGCACTTGAAAAAAAACCACTCGGCACAATTCAAGATTACGGGTCGGGACGCATAAAAAAATTGTTCAACGACGATATTGAAATGATTGAATTATTGCTTGCACATGCAATACCAGAAGGTTTTGCAAATCTTTTTGTTCCGATGATTGTTATTGTGGGAATGATGATTACAGATTGGCGGCTTGGGCTTTTGAGCCTTTGTTCGCTTCCATTTGGGGCTTTTGCAATGAGTATGATGTTCAAAGTTGGCATGGAGAGAATGAACGATTACTACAAATCTGCTGCAAAAATGAACAACACGATTATTGAATATGTAAATGGGATGGAAGTTGTAAAGATTTTTAATAGAGATGGAGAATCTTACAAGCGTTACGAAAGCGATGTTAATTCATACAGAGATTTTACTTTAGCATGGTATAAAGTGTGCTGGCCGTGGATGGCAATATATTCAGCTTTGATTCCGTGTACAGTTATGTTTACGTTGCCGATTGGCACCCTTATGGTTATGCATGGAAGCGTAAGTTTAAGTAAATTCATTCTCGTTTTGTGTCTTTCTGCTGGAGTTGGAGGGCCGCTGTTAAAAGCGATGTCTTTTGCAGGAAAAATTCCACAATTAAATAAGAAAATTTCTGAAATTGAAAAGATTATGAATGAAAAAGATTTAATTCAAACGGATTCCGATTTTTCAGGCTCTAATCATAGCATTGAATTTGAAAATGTTACTTTTGCATACAAAGAAGATGATGTTCTAAAGAATATAAATTTAAAAATTCCAGAAGGAACAATGACCGCTTTTGTTGGAGAATCCGGTAGTGGAAAATCCACTTTGGCAAAACTCCTTGTACATTTTTACGATGTAAAAGAAGGTTCAATAAAAATTGGAGGACAAGAGCTTACACAGATGAGCATAGAATCCTTGAACAAGCAAATTTCGTATGTGGCTCAGGAACAATTTTTGTTTAATACATCGCTGCGCGAAAATATTCGCCTTGGAAAACTAGATGCAACTGATAAAGAAATTGAAGAGGCTGCACAAAAAGCGCAATGTGCAGATTTTTTGCAAAGGCTTCCAAAAGGGCTTGATACTCCAGCTGGCGACGGCGGAAAAATGCTCAGCGGTGGCGAAAGGCAGAGGATAAGCCTTGCGCGTGCAATCCTTAAAAATGCGCCAATTATCGTATTGGACGAAGCGACTGCGTTTATGGATCCAGAAAATGAAGAAAAAATGAATGCCGCCATAGCACAGGTAATAAAAGGTAAAACTCTAATTGTTATTGCGCACAGGCTCAATTCAATAGTAAATGCTGACAAAATTTGTGTTCTAAAAAAAGGAACACTTATTGCGCAAGGCAAGCAAGACGAGTTACTCAACACCTGCGCAGAATATAAAAATTTATGGCAAGCCTCGCAGGGAACGGCAGAATGGGGAGTAAAAGGAACAGGAGGAGAAAGTAATGCTTAAGTTGATATTAAAAGTTATAAATTTTTCTGGAAAGTACAAGGCAAAAATCCTCGTTGCATTTTTATTTTCATTCCTAAAAACAGTATTGATAAAAATGCCAATCTATCTTGGATTTTTTACGATACTAAAATTTCTTGAAAAAAAATTTGAATTCCAAACTTTTATTACGCTCTCATTTGGAATCGCAATTTCTTTAATCTTACAGATTATATTTCAAAATATTTCAGACAGGTTGCAGGCAAGTGCTGGCTATATGATTATGGCAGAAAAGCGAAATCAACTTGGAGCTCATCTTAGACGAATGCCAATGGGATATTTTACAGAAGGCAATCTCGGTAAAATAAGTTCAATACTTTCAAACGATATGGTATTTATAGAAGAAAACAGTATGACTGTAATTGCAAATTTGATGAGCGATGTTTTTTCTCAAGTCATAATGATTGCTTTTTTATTCATCATAAATTTTTGGCTTGGAATTGCAGGTTTAATCTCTGTTATCGCAATTATTTTATGTGGAAAATTGATGGTAAAAAGCGGATTAAAGGATTCAAAAATCCGACAGGAAGAATCGGAAAAACTCAACAGTGCCGTTTTAGATTTTACAGAAGGAATTGGAATAATAAAAACCTACAATCTTTTTGGTAAAAAATCGCAAGAGCTTACATCCTGCATAAAATCAACTTGCAAAACTTCTATAGATTTTGAAGAACATCAATCTCCGCTTTTCATTTTGTTGAATATATGTTTTGGGCTGGCTTCGACCGCGCTTCTTGCATTGACAATTTATCTAAATCAAAAATCATTGATAGAACTTTCTTGGCTTTTGGGATTTATTCTCTTTGTTTTTGATTTTTTAGTTCCAGCAAGAACTTTGTATTCGCAAAATGCGCGATTAACCGTGATGAATTCGTGCATGGATAGAATTGATTCTCTTTTAAACGAACGCGAACTTAACGACAGCGGAAAAAGTAATTTTAAAGATTTAACATCACCAGAAATTGAATTTGATAACGTTTGTTTTGGATATGGCAAAAATGAAATTCTGCACAATATTTCTTTTAAAATTGAAAAGAACAAAATGCTCGCTCTGGTTGGTGCAAGTGGAAGCGGTAAATCAACAATCGCAAATCTTATCGCTCGATTCTGGGATATTCAAGGTGGCTCAATTAAAATTCGAGGCACAGATATAAGAGAACTTCCTTTATCGCAAGTGCTGAACAATATTTCGATGGTTTTTCAGAGGGTTTATCTGTTCCAAGATACGATATACAACAATATCTGTATGGGGCGCCCAAATGCTCCAAAAGAAGAAGTAATTGCCGCTGCAAAAAAAGCACAGTGCTATGATTTTATAATGTCGCTTCCAAATGGTTTTGACACCGTAATAGGTGCAGGAGGAGAGTCTTTGAGCGGTGGCGAAAAACAGAGAATTTCTATTGCACGCTGTATTCTAAAAGATGCTCCAATCGTTATTCTTGATGAAGCAACCGCAAGCGTCGATGCCGAAAATGAAAAACTGATTCAAAATGCAATTTCTGAATTGTGCAAAGGCAAAACTTTGATTGTCATTGCGCATAGATTGAACACGATTCGCAATGCAGACAAAATTTTGGTTATATCAGAAGGAAAAATCGCGCAAGAAGGAACGCACTCTCAGTTGATGCAAGCAGAAGGAATTTACAAAAACTTTGTAACGCTCCGAAGCAATGCAAAAGGCTGGAATGCAAATGAATTAAGCTGATTTTTTATACAATGAAGTTTGCGTTAGGCTATGGAGCCACGCCAAAGGCGGCCACTGGACTGAACGAGCGCAGCGAGCGAAGGAAGCGGCTGGAGCGATAGCGCAATGGCGAAACAGCCGACGTCGCGAGTGCAACGAACGACGAAACGCCCATATTGTGCAATTCAATATAACAAAATCAAGTTTTATTTCGGGCGGCTTTTTGCTGCACTTCGCTCCGCAAAAATCGGGCTTTGCGCCCTTCGCTAAGCGCTCATCGTCCTCGTCGCTACGCTCCTGCGGTCGACGGCTACGCCGCCACTCCAAGCCCTGCCGCTGTAGCTCGCAGGCAAGTTGCGGGGCTACAAGTAGCCCCTGCCGCATTTGTCACACACGAAGGTGCACCTGCAAGCAATGTAGACAGTCATGCCCATCTTCTCGTAAAATTTTCTTTGCAATAAAAAATAAAAAACATCCGTAAAAGTCTAATTATGTTATCATCTAAAAATACAAAAATGCATTTTAAAATTTTTACATCAGAGACATTTTATTACAAATGAGGAAAATATGAACGAACTAAAAAAAATAAAAGGCGCAATCTTTGATTTGGACGGTGTTTTGGTCGACACGGCAAAATATCATTTTCTTGCGTGGAAAAAACTTGCAGATAAATTGAAAATAAATTTCACAGAAAAAGATAATGAGCGTCTCAAAGGTGTGAGCAGAACCCGCTCTCTTGAAATTCTTTTGGAAATTGGCGGAATAACAGCAACCCTCTCGCAAAAAGAAATTTGGGCAGATGAAAAAAACGATCTTTATGTAGACTCTCTAAAAACACTCGACGAAAAAGCCTTGCTCGAAGGAAGTTTAGAGTATCTTAACAAACTAAAAGATGAGGGAATTTTAATCGCGTTGGGTTCAGCGAGCAAGAATGCGCCGTTGATTTTGCAACAACTCAAAATTGAAAATTTGTTCGATGCAATTATTGACGGAAACTGCGTTTCAAAAGCAAAACCAGATCCCGAAGTTTTCTTAAAGGGAGCACAGGCTTTAAAATTAAAACCTTTTGAATGTGCAGTTTTTGAAGATTCCCTTGCAGGAATTGAGGCTGCAAAAGCTGCTGGAATGATGGCTATTGCAGTAGGAACTAAAGAAAATCTGCCCGGGGCTGATTTTTACATTAAAAATTTAAAAGAGGCAGAGGAGAAAATGCTTTTGCTCGATGATTGAAAGAGAATGTGGGTGGTGGTACGACACAAATAAAAAATGCACATCGATTGTGCGGGTATTTACTAACTACATTGCAAAAAAAAACTAAATTATCGCAATCCAAAACTCGACTATGCTATATCGGTAATTTTTTTAGTAGCACATCGCACTACTCGACCGGCTGTGCGTGGTTACGCTTGCGCTCCATTGGCGCAAAGCGCCAACACTACGCGCCACTTCCATCCGGGCTAAGTTTTGTAGTTTAATTCAAAAACTTTTTTCTCGCTTTCTATAAATACTTTTATCTATTGCACTGCATAAAAAAAACGACGAACAGCGTTAAAAAGTTCATACGTTCTAATCGCATTCCCATAAAGAATTGCCCAATTCTTGAGTTGCCCCTTGCGACACACCGAAACTCCCAATCGCATTCCAGTAAAAAATCGCACATCGAGTTAATCAGCATTTGCATGCAACCCAGTTCCCGCTCGCCCCCTAAAATTGAACTGTTTTGTCCCACAATTCATCCCACCTCACTCGCATTATCATTTCTGTTGACTGTACTTGAAAATTGACAGGCTATGAATATGCTGTACTTATAATGTAAACGATTCGAATAAAGATTTATAATATAAAAATAAATTTGAGAGGTTTATTATGAAAAAAAATATCTGGGATTTTTACGCGCCAATATACAATCTTTTTATAAGTCCCAACGCAAAAGCATACAATAAGATTTGTGATAACATCAAAAAAGTGATAAAAGACAAAAAAGTTTTAGAAATCGCAACAGGAACTGGAATAATCGCAAAGAAAGTCGCGGATTTTTCAAACGAAATGATTGCAACAGATTTTTCAACTGGAATGATAAATCAGGCTAAAAAAAAGAACACTCACAAAAATCTAAGTTTTGAAGTGGCAGACGCAACCTCTCTTCCCTATAACGCAGAAACCTTTGACATTGTAATAATTTCAAACGCACTTCATATAATTCCCGATGTAAAAAAAGCGATGAGCGAAATTAAGCGCGTTTTAAAAACCGATGGAATTTTAATTGCTCCAAATTTCATCCACAAAGATTCAGACGAAAACAGAAAGTTGTGGTCTAAACTTTTAAGCCTGGCTAAAATAGATTTTCAGCGCCATTGGAAAGAAAGCGACTACCAAACCTTTTTAGAAAACCACGGCTTTACAGTAACAAAAACGGAAATACATCAAGGATTCATCCCAATCATGTACAGCGAATGCAAAAAAAACTAAATTATCGCTATCCAAAACTCGGCTATGCTATATCGGTAATTTTTTTATTGTAGCACATCGCACTACTCGACCGGCTGTGCATGGTTACGCTTGCGCTCCATTGGCGCAAAGCGCCAACACTACGCGCCACTTCCATCCGGGCTAAGTTTTGTAGTTTGATTCAAAAACTTTTTTCTCGCTTTTTATAAATGGTTTTTATTTATTGCACTGCATAAAAAAATGACGAACAGCGTTAAAAAGTTCATACGTTCCAATCTCATTCTCAAAAATCTAATTAAAAATGGACAAGCGATAGTAAGGGCGGCGAAGCCGTTCCGAAGCGTAGCGGAGGAATGGAGCCGAAAGGCGTAACCCTGAATAGCGCGGTTTTTGCGCAGCAAAAATGGCCCATCATTTTTTGAAGCGCTTTTACGCCGCTCCAAAAATCGCTTTATAAATCTGCAAATCGCTGCTGGTAAAAACATTAAAGACAACTTTTTTTACAGACTTGTGCGGATTTTCGGCAAGCCATTTTTCAACGGTTTTGACTGCAATCTCCGCCGCGAGTTTTGCAGGAAATCTAAAAACACCTGTAGAAATGCAGCAGAACGCGACGCTTTCAAGATTCTTTTCGCTCGCTTTTTCAAGGCAATTTTTATAGCAACTTGCAAGCAAGATTTTGTCTTCGTTTCGTACAGAAAAATTGATTATAGGCCCCACGGTGTGCAGAACATATTTGCACGGAAGGTTGTAAGCACTAGTGATTTTTGCCTGCCCTGTAGGTTCAGCGTGTCCTTGCTTTTTCATTATTTTGTCGCACTCGAGGCGGAGTTGAATGCCTGCGTATGTGTGGATGCAGTTATCGATGCACGCGTGCAAAGGCGAAAAACAGCCAAGCATCCCAGAATTTGCCGCATTTACGATAGCGTCAACCTTTAGAGTCGTTATATCGCCCTGCCACAAATAAAGTTCATAGTTACCAGAATCGCCTTGAACGGTTTTTATAGGTTTTGCAGTTTTCACAGGTTTTAAGTCGGCAATGTCTGTAAACCCACGCTCCCGATTCAATTCCTGCAAATATTCGTCTTGAATTTTTAAAAACTCGTTTGATATGGGCAACGGCTGTCTTATATTCATCAACGCACGAAGCAAATCGCGCTGAGTTTTTTCGTCATTTGGAATTTCATAAGCGCCACCTTTTTTTTCAACTCCAAAATAAGCCGCAGTCTCTCCGCCGTCTTCACTTAAAAACTCTGTTATAAGAAAAACTCTTCTTTGTGATTGTGTCATGTTATTGCCTCGTAAATATCACCGTTTATGCAGATGCTCTGTTTTTTTATTTCTTCTGGAACAACCGCTTCGCCTTTGTTTATGCAGATGTAAAGCGCCTTTGGGTTTTCATAAGTAAAATGCCAAAACGGATACTTTATAATTCCTGGCGTGTTTGCTCCAACTCCAAGCTCAAGATACACGATTTTTTTATCCCTGTTAGCATCCAAAAAATCCTGATAGCGCCCAGCAGCCTTGAGCCAATGCTCGTCTTCAACAAAAGTGCCGTCGCTCCTAAGATTCATAGACATCATTTTATTGCAGACTGGGCAATGCGGAATCAAATCTGTCGGGATTTCCATCTTAACTTTTTTATCTTTAGGCAAGGTAAGATTTCCGTGCGGCAGAATTTCAAACCCCTGAGCCAAAACCATCTTTAAAACAGAATCGTAATTGTCGTAAGTTTTTTGGTGGCACGGCGTGCTGCACTGAAAAAGCCCATAATCGCCTTGAGTGTAAAAAAGCCTCGATCTATCAAATCCCGCTTTTTGAAAGCAGTGGTCAACATTTGTGGTCAAAACAAAATAATTTTTTTTGCAGACAAGATTAAAAAGTTTTTCATACAGCAGGCGAGGAGAATCCATGTATCGATTTATAAAAATGTAGCGGCTCCAATACGCCCAAAATTCTTCTTCGCTTTCAAAGTCTGCAAATCCGCCCGAATACATATCGCTAAAACCATATTTTTTTGCAAAGTCTCCAAAATATTTTTCAAACCGCTCGCCAGCGTACGTAAAACCTGCCGAAGTCGAAAGTCCAGCCCCAGCCCCAATCAAAACAGTCTCGCTGTCTGCAATAATTTTTTTTATGTCAGCCATAATTTCTCCTATAGAACATCGCATTAGCGGCTTTTGGGCGTTCGTCACAAGTTTTGTCCGCTTTGCTTGCCAAAACTCGTGATGGCGGGCTTTTCGGGGTTCCGCTATCGCTGCATCGTCCTCGTCGCTTGAGCTCCTGCGGTCGACGGCTTCGCCACCCCTTCAATCCCTAACGCTGTAAGCTCGCAGGCAGGCATCGGGGCTACAAGTAGACCCTAACGCAGTTTCACAAATCAAAACTCAAACTCCACAGGTTTTGCAAATTCCACTCGCTCTTTTAAGCCTTTTACATGACCAAGATTGTTCAAACTGCCTTTTATGTCCGCAAGGTAAAAAACTTTGAACAGCGGATGATTTTCATCGTTTTGGTACAACTCATGAACTATCGGGCTTTTTTTCATAATCATCTTTTTCACTGCCTGATTTTCTTCAAAAACGACTTTTGCGCTCAGGCGAATCCATGCGGTGTCGATTTCGTTTTCCATGAGTTTTGAGCCACACAAATCTATAAAAGGATTTTTTTGCAGTTCCTTGTACATCGCTTTTTCGCTGTTTGTGCAAAACCAGAGTTTTTTGTCATGCAAAACCATGTACTGAACAGGTCGAACTTTTGGCTTTGAGTCCAGCCCAATAGTCGCCATGTATTGAAGCCCAACTTTATCAAGATAATCTGCAACTTCTTTTATGTTCATCTGTGCCTCCAAAAAGTTTGGTGGCACAACAACTGTTGTGCCAAACGCCCTTATTTTAGAACTTTCCGTTCTGGTTTTGCCATGTAGATTTTTCGGCGATTGTTTCCATTACATCCCAGTGTTCCGCGATTTTGCCATTTTCATCAAAACGGAAAATATCAAATGCAACCTGCTCGCCTGAGCCTGCAAAATTGTAAACTGTCTGAAGAAAAACTTTGTCACCATCTTCAAACGCTCGAACTGTGTTCAATGTCGTTTTTACTGGAGCGCCTCCAAAATACGCTACAGAGCCCACGAATGCTTCTGCTCCTGTTCCGTAAGCCAGGTTGTGCTGAATGTAGCCTTCCGCTAAAAGTGAGCGAGCCTTTTCTACATCGCCAGTTGCGAATGTTCCAATCAATGCCTTTGCTTTTTCAATCTGTGTCATAATAATTACCCCTTATGTTTGTTATTTGTTGTAATTTACATTTTACAACTATCTGGAATATATTGATGTAATTTATAAATGTCAACACTTTTTTTTATTTTTTTGCAAAATATTGTAATTTTTTTATTACAACGGTATATTTTTGATGTTATTAAGGAATGGTTATTTATGAAATTGAGTACAAATTTTACAGTCGCGGTTCACACCTTGCTTTGTGTGCTGCATTTTCAAAAGACAGACAAAGTTACTTCAGATTTTATTGCGGCAAGCACGAACATGAATCCTGTTATCATAAGGAAAATTTTGGGCAAACTTCACTCTGCTGGTCTTGTTGAAACTAGGGCTGGAGTTGGAGGTTCGACTCTTTTAAAAAGCGCGGATAAAATTACTCTTTTAGATATTTACAAGGCAGTTAGCGACAAGAGTGATGATGAGCGCTCTGTTTTTAATTTTCACGCAAATCCAAACAATGCTTGTCCTGTTGGAAGTAAAATTCATGAGGCTTTGGACAAACCTCTTTTTAACGCTCAAAAAGCACTTGAGGCGGAACTTTCAAAGACGACTCTTGCTGATTTGGAAAAGGTTATTGTAGGTGCACATCCTTGTGCACACGCGTTAGGGATTGGGCTTAAAGAAAAACTTCCTTGTTTTTCTTTAAGCGACAGTTTTCTTTGAAAACTGTCAACATTGCTTGTAGGTCGCACCTCCTGTGCGACAATGCGTTAGGGATTGTAGCGGTGAGCGAAGCGAAAACACGCCAAAGGCGTGGTCGGAGGCGAATGCCGGAGCCGCGAAAAGCCCGGCGGCGCGAGGTTTGGTAGAGAAGCGGACAAAGCTCGCGACGAACGCCCAGATATAGATTATTATATTTTTTATAAAAGGGAAAATTATGACGATTCAACTTTCTGAACATTTTACTTTTTCAAAACTCTTGAGATTTACGCTCCCTTCTATTTTGATGATGATTTTTACTCCGCTTTACAGCGTTGTTGACGGAATTTGGCTTAGTGGAATTTCTGCTGAATTTTTAACTTTTATAGTTGTAACAATTTGTGTTATAAAAGAAAAAAATATTTGGAGTAAATAAAGCACGCCGATGCAAAAAGACATAACTTCCTATACCGAAATTCCGTTGTTTGAAAAAATTCTTCCGTCCGATCTCGATAAACTTTTAATTTGTCTTCACAGCCGCGAACGCCTTTTTAACAAGGGCGACCTCATAATAATGGACGAAGAAAATGTAAACAACATAGGAATCGTATTGAGCGGAACTGTCAAAATGGTAAAATACGATTTTTGGGGAAGAGAAGCTTTTCTTTCATATATGAACCCTGGTGAACTTTTTGGAGAATCGTTTGCTGTACAAAGTCAAACAAAATCCTATGCAACCTTTGTTGCAGTAAGCCAGACAAAAGTCCTTTTTTTGAGGGCAGAAAATATAATACATAATTGCCCTCGTGCCTGCACTTTCCACAGTCAACTTACAACAAATATGTTCAATCTTCTTGGCAGAAAATCCGTAAACCTGATGGAAAAAATCGAAATTGATTCAAAGCCTACTTTACGCCGAAAGATATTGGCATACCTTTCTATGCAAGCGCAAAAACAGGGTTCAAACATAGTGCAACTCAACCTTAACAGAACAGAACTTGCAGCTTTTCTAAATTCAAACAGAAGCGCAATGACAAGAGAACTCTATGCAATGCAGGACGAAGGTCTAATCGATTTTGAAAAGAGCACCTTCACTCTGCACAAAATAGACTAAACTCTAAAAACGAAGCCAAACTTTTGCAAACGCAATTATTTCAATGCGTGCATTGATGCACGCATCAATGCACGCAATCTTCAAATGGTCGCATTTCTCAAATGGAAAAATGCTCTCGCCTTGCCCTACAAGTTATACTTCATACTTTCTTTCAAGTTTTTCGAGCAAATCAAGATACTTTTTTTGAATGCCTTCTTTTGCTTCGTTTTGTTCAAATTCCCGGCTTTTTTCATTTATCTCTTCGAATAAATCCTGTGGAAGCATCCTTTCTGCAAACGTGTACACAACATTGTTTTCTTTTTCAACATGAACATGCAAAAGATTCGCGTACCCCATTGCATTTGTTAGTATATTCAATTTGTGTTCTGTTTTTGGCTCTTCTCGCCATGCAATGAGAGAAGTTTCAAGATTTTTCACAAAATTGCGCCCCAAGTCGTGCTCAACAAGCATTCCGTGTTTTACAAGATTTTCGCCAACAGCACCGAGCCGCTCAATCATCTCTGGAAAAAGAAATTTTTCTTCCTTTCCGTGATGATGAAAATCCGCATAATTTCTAATAAAATCGATTATCTCAAAAAATTCGTCAACATTTGGCTCCGCACCTTCAAGAATATTGCAACAAATTTTCTGCACAACACGAAGCATCCGCACGATATTCGCATGCTCTTCAACCATCACTTCAATACTGTAATTCATTCTTTCTCCAGTTTATTTTTTTTAAGTTATTGGGCGGCTTTTTGCTCCACTAAAGTTCCGCAAAAACCGGGCTTTGCGTGGTTCCGCTTATGCTTCATCGTCCTCGTCGCTTGCGCTCCTGCGGTCGACGGCTCCGCCGCCACTCCAAGCCCTGCCGCTGTAAGCTCGCAGGCAAGATGTGGGGCTACAAGTAGACCCTGCCACTTGTCGCACACGGAGGTGCGACCTACAAGCAATGCCGACAGTTTTCAACGGAAACTGTCGCGTTAAGAAAAACAAGGATGTTTTTCTTAACGCAAAATCTCACTTGCGAAGAATTTTATAACACAGGCAATCGCCATTCATCACTTTAAATGCAGAATTTTCGAGCATTCCTTTCATAACTTCCAGTCTTAGTTCATAATACAAATCCGAAAAACCTTTATTCCAGAATTTCCCATGAATATCTTCGCTAAGTTCCCATTCAAAATCGTCTTCTTCGCTCTTCAATACGACGCAAACTCTGTCGCAGGGCATTCCATTCAAAAGCGAATCATCAAACGCCTTGTAGACATCGCGAGCAGAATCACACTTAACACCATGTTCCACACCAAAATCAAAGGCGGCTTTTTTTACCGCAGAAATTTTAGAACTGTCTGTTCCGCAAATCGTCGTTACAAGGGTTGCATATCGTTTTTCGGCATCCTCAATTCGCTCCTGCAACCATCCGTGAATGTTCATCGTGTCTACAAGCGAATCCAAAGGTGCAAGATTTTTCTTTACAAGCAACGAAAGGTTTTTATCTTCATCCGCTTTTAAAGAAGCCGAATCACAACACCTGTCAAAAATGAACGCCGTCAATCCTTCCTGAAATCTTATCTTTTCGTAAAGCCAAAAGTGTATCGGTCCTAAAAAACTGCTCATATAAAACTCCAACTAAACATTTTTTGCAAAATAAATTGGCATTTATTTTGAGTTGAGTTTTTCGTTTACTTTTTTAACTACATCTTCCGGGTTAAGCCCGTGAACAAAAGCCGCATCGTTTAAACTTTCCATCTGCGATGAAGGGCAGCCAAGACAATGCATTCCAATTTCCATCAAAGTATCTATCGCTTCTGGAAAATCCTTTACAATCTGCCCAACGAGCATGTCTCCGCTAACTTTTTTTTCTACCTCTGCCATAAATTCCTCCATTAGAGTTTTTCAAAATCATTTTGATATTGCTAAAAGATAATTCAAATAAAGAAAAGACTTTGTTGCCTATGCAACATTTTTACAATTTATTTTTGCTTTGAACCGTTTTTTTATGTTCTCTTAACTTTTTTAATGCCCATTCATAGTGGCTTGCTGTTGCACTTACAAAATATTGCCCTATTGAACTTGTCCCTACCCAATCGTATTTATTTTTTGTAAAAAGTTCTTCGTCGTCCATTGTTTCGATGAGTGCGAGGATTTCTTTGTAGGAAGCGTCTAGTTTTTGTTTTGCTGTTTCTAAGGAAATATTTTGACATTCGCTCCAAATTTCTTGGTTCATATTACCGTAATTTTTCCAATTGTAGCCTTGCCGCAAAAACTGTATGCGATTTCCAGCTTTATTATTTTTTACCCAACGAATAGCAAGATTATGCCACGCATCGAGATGCATAATAACATCGCGGAGATTTTTATCTCTTGCCCAGTGTGCTTGTTTTTTCTTAGAATCATAGGAAAAATCAAACGGTGTATTCAATTCTTTATCCGTCATCTGCAAAATGAAATCTTGCAATTTCTTATAAGATTCTGTTGCACTTACAATTAATTCTGTTTTGTTTTTTGCTCTTGGCATAAAATTCTCTCCATTGGAAAAAGTGATTTATCCTATTTAATATTTAAAATTTGCTCCAAGGCTTTTATTCATAACTTCAAAAAAATGTGGAAAGCTTACCGCACAACACTCGCCATCTTTTACTGTCAGCGTTTCGCCTTCGGCAAGAGCAAGTCCGAGGCACGAAAGCGACATCGCCATCCTGTGATCATCATAACTTTCTACAATTCCACCGTGCAACTTTTTGCCACCTTTAATCACAAGCGAATCTTCTTTTTCTTCGATATTTGCACCGAGTTTTTTAAGTTCCAAAGTCAAAACCTTTAGTCTGTCGGTTTCCTTTCTCCTGCACACTTGCGCATCTTCTAAAATTACCGTTCCTTCTATCTGCGTTGCAATTACCGCCAAAGCACAGATTGCATCAGGAAACGCACTCATCTTTACCTTAAGTTCGCCATTTGGCAAAGCCTTTGTCGAAAGTTTTCCAATTCCATCCTTTGCTTTTTTGCCACCGCTGACCAAAAGCGTATTTTTTTGCTTGTTCCAAACGATGTCGGCGCCAACGCTTTTTAAAATGTCGACAATCGCGTCATCGCCTTGAGTTCCGCTTGAATCCACATTTTCTATTGTAATTTGAGAATCCGTCATCAATGCTGCTACAAGCGGAAAAGCAACTCCTTCCCAATCGCTCGGAATCGTAACATCAAACGCTTTTAATTCGTTTCGGTTTTCGACTTCTATCTTTTTAAAATCTTCGCTTATTGAACAAAAAACTCCAACTTTTTCGAGCCATTTTTGCGTCATCGTAAGATAAGGAGTTTCCTTTGGATTTGTAAGCGTTATGGTCAACTTTTTTTTCATCAGAATGCTTGCCATCATAAGACCGCTTATGTACTGGCTTGAAATTTCGCCTGTGGTTGTAACTTTATCGCCACTTATAGAACCTTTTATGACGATTGGGCAGCCGTTATGATTAGGGATTGCACTTTCAGCACGCGCACCAAGTTGATTCAGCACATCCAAAACATGTTCTACTGGACGCTTTTTAATTGAATCATCGCCTGTAAAAATGCTTATTCCATCAAAGTTTGCAACTATCGGTGCTAGAAAATACAAGAGCGAACCTGAATTTCCAACATTTACAACATCGCTCGGAAGATGAATATTTTTTCCAGCTCCATCTACAATCCACTGCGAAACAGGCTCGTCTTCTTTAGAAAGATTTAATTCAACCTTTGAACCTATCAGCGGCACGGCAGCAGCTGTAGAAAGGCAGTCTGCACTTGGCAAAGGATTTTTTATTGTAGATTTTCCGTCTGCAAGGGTTGCCAATATCAACGCTCGTATCGTATGAGATTTTGAGCCGGGAACTGTTATCTTTCCATAAAGATTTGCATGCTGTGCAACTATATCCATCATTTTCCTCTTTTATAAAATGAAAGTTTGAACTGTTTTATCGAACTTTGAATAAAATTCCTATAACTGCAAGCGTTATTAAAAGCTGTAACATCATGAATTTTATTAAAACTTGAGTAGGCGACCAGCCGTGTTTTATGCGCATCTGATCGTGCAAAGGAAATCTTATTGTTGAAAATATCACTATATGACAAAATCTTTTTAAAAAGACTTTCATCAAGCCCATTCCGCCGTTTATAAAAATTATCGTGGAAGTTGCAAAAATCATAAAAGGGTTGCCGCTAAGCATTACGCAAAGTCCAATGTAAAATCCCAAAGAACGACTTCCCGCATCGCCCATCAGACACTTGCTCGGAAAAGCATTGTGCC
Source organism: Treponema pectinovorum (assembly GCF_900497595.1). Classification (NCBI taxonomy): domain Bacteria; kingdom Pseudomonadati; phylum Spirochaetota; class Spirochaetia; order Treponematales; family Treponemataceae; genus Treponema; species Treponema pectinovorum. The sequence goes on along the minus strand of NZ_UFQO01000003.1, from coordinate 200,740 downwards.
ACAGGTATCCCATTAAAACGCCTGCAAGGCAAAATGTCATAACAGCCCAACTTGCGCCTTCTGCAAAATGCGGAACCAAAAGATACGAGGCGATGTCTATGTGTCCTAAAATAAAATAAAAAACGACTCCCAAAGTTAAAAGTGCAATCAAAACCAAAGTTGAACTTAAACCGTCAACGCCATCGGTGCAGTTTGTCGTGTTTACAGAAGTCCAAAGCATAATCGTAGAAATTAAAACAAAAAGCCAAGGAGCAACAGCAATTTTATGAGTTAAAAATGGAAGCCAAAAATAGATTTTTGAATCCGCATCCAAATTCCGTAAATAGATAGCCATTAAAACAGAAGCAGTAACAGAAATTATCAAATCCAAAAAAGCCTTTCTGTATTCGCCCCAACTAGAATCGCTCCTATCGTCCAAAAAACCTGTGAGCATCATAAGCCAGGTTAAAATTAAGACGCAGCATTTAAACCAGTCCAAAGGAACAAAAATCGCACTCAAAAGAGCAAAAACCGTTATAAAAAATATTCCAACTCCGGTGGGTTTGCCCATTGCAGCTTCCGCAGTTAAAGTGAATTCTCTGCCTCTGTCATGTGGCATAAGAAAATAAAAATGAGGCATCAAATATCGCACTATTAAAAATCCAGTATACAGAGCAAGAACGATTAAAACCGTATACGACTGCAAAAGTCTAGCAGGTCCAAAATATTTTGTTAGTAGACCACCAATATAATAAAGCATAGTTTTGTATTTTATCGAAGACAGGCCGCTTCTACAAGATTTAGATTTTCTGCTACGAGATTTAAATCTTTTTCTTGCGAATATTGAACAAATTTTCCTCTGCAAAAATTCACTTTTACAGTGTAATTTCCAGGCTCTAAGTTTATGCCGCTTACGCTTGCACTTGCAGGAAAGTATCTTGAACACCTTACATCCGCACGCTCAATAAACTCTGTTGCAAGTTGATGTATAAAACTAAATGTTCCTAAGAGAAGTGCAACTTCAGGAGCTGTATCCTTATCGTTACTCACTTGCTGCAAACCTGAATTTATAGCGGTGCGTGCAATCGAGCGAGCCAAAGACTTTGCAAATATGAGCGAATAATTCCTCTGGAAAGTATCCAACGCAATGTCTTCTATCGATTCGATTTTTTCAAGTTCAAATTTTTTTTGTTCAAGCGAGTTTTTATTAAAAACCTCAACTTCAATTCGATTGATATGAGACGGTTGCTTTTCCATTTCTGGAAGTGCAAGTTTATACCAATGATTAAAATCCCACGGCACGCGAATTACATTTTCTTTTTTTACAGGTGCTCTTCCGCTAAATGCTATTACATTTAAACGAGCCATATCTTTTGGAACAGAAAGTTCATCTTTAACACAGGAAGGAATTTCAAAAGGATAGAGTGAAGGTTGACTTTTAAATACCTTAGCGATAAATCGCTGGTCAACTTCCGCATTTCCAAAGTCGCCATCTGCACGATAGAGCAAGAGGCTTAAATAACGAGCCAAAGCAGAATCTGAAAATTGAACAGAAACATTTTTGACCTTAACTTCGGATTCGCTATTCAAATTATCGACTTCTGCGTTGTATTTTTGCTTTAAAACTTTTAGCTTATTGTCAAATCGCCTTACTTCTACCATTGCAGATTCATTTTTTTGCAAGGCAAGATAATTTAACGCCATAAAAATATTCGTGTAGATATTTTCAAAATCTTCGCCTGCGTAGTCTTTTACATTGTCGTTTGTAACACCGCTTGCGATTGTCTGCGTTATGCTGGTCGCGGAAAAATCTTCCATCAATTTTTCTGATTGAGAAAGCGACTCGTTAGAAACTTGACTTAAGCCTTCAAAATGTTCTAAAACGCCCTTGTCCAAAAGATACAGAACTTTGTCACGAGATGTGTATATGGAAGATTTATTTTCATCAAGTTCCATACGAACCTGAGAATACCGTCCTCCACCCAAATTTGAATATATCCTTGAATAATTATAATCTGCCATTGTAACGCAACTCGTAAACAAAAAAGCAGAACCAAAGAGTATATTCAAAAATTGATTAGCACATCTTTGCTTAAAAGCCAAAACGATTTACTCCTGTAAGAACAAGGCGCAAAGTGTTTTTGAATCTGCAATCGTATTTCCTAAAATGCTGTATTCATTTGGCTGATGGCAAACGCTGTCCATGGTAGACCAGATTGCACAATCATAACCTAAACTTCTTAACTCGCCGCCAACAGTTCCGCCTCCAATTCCTATAGGATAAGCGTCTATCGAGTGAGCAGTTTTTATCGCTTGAGTTAATTTTTGCACAACAGGAGAAGTAACTGGCGTTGCAGGAGATTGCTGGTGCTGAACCTGTGTTATTTCAACTTTTACACCATATTTTTTTTCTATCTGCTCAGCACGATTTTTTACTTCTGCAAATACCTGTTCCAAAGTGTAGCGAGGCAAAATTCTGCAATCCATATAAAAAACATCGTCGCCAGGAATTATATTTACAGAATCAACATTTGCTTCTTTTTTTGTTGGCTGAAAAGTCGAATTTTTTGGCGAAAAGATTGGGTCGACTTCATCAAAAAAGTTTTCCAAATCGTTTAATCTTAGCGCAAGGTCGCAAGCGGCAAGGTGAGCATTTTTTCCTTTTCCTGGCATTGAACCGTGAGTCTGCTGCCCTATCGTATGCACTTTTAACCACATTATGTTTTTTTCTGCAACTTCAATGGTTTCTCCTTTTTGATCTCCTCCGTCTGGAATCAAAATCAAATCGTCCTTTTTAAAAAGCGATTCGTGTTCTTTTAAAAGATATTTTATTCCAAAATCAGAACCGCACTCTTCATCTGCCATGAACAAAAGTTTTACCGTATATTCAGGCGTGATGTCATATTCTTTTAAAGCCAAAGCCGCTAAAACTCCGCTTACAAGTCCTTGCTGATTGTCTTCAACTCCACGACCGACAATTCTGTCGTTTTTTTCATCGTATAAGACTTTCCAAGGATCGCTGTTCCAAAGTTTTAAGTTGCCAACGGGAACAACATCAAGGTGAGCCATGCTCCAGACTGCCTGCGATTTTTTTCCGGGGATCGTCAAAACAAGATTTGGACGCACTCCAGAAGAAACCCTCGAGTCAGGCGCATCGTATTGTGAAAACTGACTTTCGTTGAATCCTTTTTCTAAAAGCCAGTTTTTTAAAGCAGCACATTTCTTGGATTCTCCATCGCCACCGCTTTGTGGAGCAATAGAAGGAATTGAAGTAAGAAGAGTCTGCAACTCTATAATTGTTGGACGTGATTTTTCAAGAAAATCATTTAAAAGTGTATAATTATTATTCATGCTGTAGATTTTAACACAAAAGAGCGAGTGTGAAAATTGCAGATTTTTCGCAATAACAGCAGACTAAAATGTATTTATAGAAGAATGAGAAAATGATTTTTATTTTTTGCTATGCAGCCTTGTGCATTTTTTTATTCGTGCAAGGCGACATTATGCAATTTTTTTGTGTCAATTTTTTTTATGAAAAAATCCATATTAACGGCTATAAAAGCGGCACAATATGCCGTAACAAAAACTGCAAAAATCATATAAAACCAAAACAGATAAGTTTGATTTTGAGTTTTGCTCAAAAAGAACCCAGAAAGAACAAAAAACAACATCATAAGCAAGCCGCTAAAAACCCAGCTTAGCATAGAAACAGGCTTTAAATTTGTAAACCACTGTGGACTCGCAGATTTTAACGAATGCATAAAATCTTTTTTGGAATTAAAGATAGAAAGTTTTAATGGCTCTAAGGCAAGCGATTCCGCCTTTGTTAAAAGCCTAACCTTTGTTCTACAGTCTTTACAAAAAAGCAGATGAAAAGAATCCAGCAATTTAAGATGTTCGCCTTTATCGAGTTCAAAAAAAGAATTCATAACTTTTTCACATTTTTTACCACTCATAAAACCCCCTTAAGCCGCTGTGCAAGCAATTTTTTTGCCCTGAATATATGCGATTTTACAGTGTTCACAGGAAAACCTGTTATTTCAGAAATTTCAGAATATTTTAGGCCATGGAAAAAATACATTTCAACACAGGCACCAAAATTTTCAGGCAATAGTGAAATTCCTTCTCGAATCACTTCCAAAGTAATTTTTTTAATTTCTTCATCTTCTGGAGTTAAATCCTTTGCGACAATCAATTCTTCGTCTGCAAGCGGTGCATATTCCTGGCGGCGAGTTATAGAATTGACCGCAGCATTATATGCAATTTTTGTTATCCAAGTTCTAAACGAAGAAGTAAATTTGAAACTCGAAAGATTCATGTAGACTTTGACAAAGACTTCTTGCATAAAATCATCTGTATCGTCGAGATTGCGAAAAAAACTCATTCCTAAGGCACAAATCCTTTTTTTGTAATAGGAAATAAGGTGTTCAAACGATTTTGAATCTCCACGCAAGGTTGCTTTTATAAGAATTTCATCGCGCTTATTAATGAGTAATTTTTCAATGTTGCTCAATGTTTTGTTTGGCATAAGGCGATTTTAAAACTGCAAGCCTTTTGTCTAATTCCAGTCGTTAACCTTGTAAAAAATAATCAAACAAATTCCAATCGCAAATGGAACTAAGCCTCCAAGCAACGAAGGTGAAATTCCTCCAGTAAGTGCAAAAAACAAAGTCAGAATAAAACCTATCCCAGTGAGCAAAAGCCCTATCAAAAGCGAATAAGACTTCAGGTCAAATTTTCCTCGATTGTAAATACCTGCCGCAATCTGCTTGTTGACTTCTAAATGATGCCACAAAAGAGAAAAAAATATTACTATCCCTCCGATTGAAATTCCTACGATTGGAATTATAGCTATAATAACCTGTGCAGCCGAACTTATTATCTTTTGATCCATTTTTACTCCCCTATAAGAATCTAGCCTATACTTATGTTGCTTAGTTTTATTGTATTGTTGTGCGGGTTTATTGTTGTTGCAGAAGAAAAGCGTTGTGCAATATAAAAATCTCGCAGCTTTTTATAATTGCATAGCATTTTACTTACAGCACAAAAATCGTTCAATTGCTTATCAACGCCTTGTGTACGCTTTGTAAGTAGTTTCTATTAATGTGTGAACATCGGAATATTTTGGCTTCCATCCCAATTTTTCCCATGCAAGTTTAGAAGAGGCAACAAGATTTGCAGGATCTCCAGGTCTTCGTTCAACAAACTCTGCAGGAATTTCTTTCCCTGTTATAGCACGTGCCTCTTCGAGCATCTCTTTTACGCTAACTCCAGTTTCGCTTCCAAGATTCACCGTAAGATTTTCGCCATTTTTTGCAATATATTCCAACGCTTTTACATGAGCTATAGCCAAATCGTTAACGTGAACATAATCTCTAATGCAAGTTCCATCCCTTGTTGGATAATCGCTTCCAAAAACTTTCATGCTCTTTCTCATTCCACAGGCTGTTTCCATTATAACTGGCAAAAGGTTTGCAGGATTTTGCTCAAGCCCACAAGGAAAACCTTCCACATCGTAACCGGCCGCATTAAAATATCGCAAGGCTGCATAATTGAGACCTTTTAACTTTGAATACCAATCCATAAGTTCTTCGATTTTTAATTTTGTAAAACCATAATAATTTTCTGGATTTTTTGGATGCACTTCGTCAATCGGCAGATATTGTGGCTCGCCAAAAACCGCCGCACTCGACGAAAAAACCATATTTTTGCAACCGTGTTTTACCGCGCTGTTAATTATATTTACAGTGCCATTCAAATTGTTTATTGAATATTTTTCTGGGCAGAGCATAGATTCTCCAGCAGCTTTAAAAGCCGCAAGGTGAATAAAAGCGTCAAAGCCTTTTTCAAATGCGCTATCCAAATCTCGCTCAATCAAAATGTTGCCATAGATAAAATCGTTTTCTCCAAAAAGATTTTGCCGCAATCCAGAAGAAAGGTTATCAAAAACGCAAACTGAATGTCCCGCCTTCATCAATTCTTTTACGACATGCGAGCCAATATAACCTGCTCCACCAATAACCAAAACCTTCATAAAACCTCCAGAAAAACGGGCGGTCCGGCACAGCCAGAAGACAGTGCCGTCGCTATGTACGCCCTTACGCTATCGCTCCATCCGCCGCCGTAGCAATGCAAGACAAAAGAAGCGGCGGACTTACGGGGCTTCCAGCGCTACCGCAAAGCAATCTAAGTCTATCACTTTTTTATTTTGAATAAAACATCAGATTTGTAACAAAAAAAAAGTAAAATATGTTACTTAAAATTTTACAAAGTTTAAATTCAGCCTTAGACTAAGTAAGTGAATTAAGAAATTTTGGCACTTATGTCAAAAAAAAATGGATGTTTGTAAAAAACATATATTTGCACGAAAGTTTTAAAAAGGGGGTACTTATGATAACTTTCTTTGCTGCATTGGTCATCTTAATTGTTGGTTACTTTGTCTACGGCAAAATTGTAGAAAAGATTTTTAAACCTAGCGACGCTGCGACGCCTGCCATCGCAAATCCAGATGGCATAGACTACGTTCCGATTTCAACGCCAAAAGCGTTCCTAATCCAGTTGCTAAACATCGCAGGTCTTGGACCTATCTTTGGTGCAATTTCTGGAGCAATGTGGGGACCTAGTGTTTACATTTGGATTGTAGGCGGAACTCTTTTTGCTGGTGCAGTTCATGACTTTTTATCAGGAATGCTTTCTGAACGCAACGACGGTGCGAGTATCTCAGAAGTTACAGGTAAATATCTCGGAAAAGGCATGCACAATGTAATGAGAGTCTTCTCTGTAGTTCTCTTGGTAATGGTTGGCGTTGTATTTATGGTAGGACCTGCAGGACTTCTTGCACTCCTAACTCCAGAATACCTCGATGTAAAAGTTTGGACAGTTATAATCCTAATCTATTACTTCCTTGCTACTTTGCTTCCAATCGACAAAATCATCGGAAAAATCTATCCAATATTTGGACTTCTCCTGATTTTAATGGCTTTGGGAATTGGAATTGGAACTTTAATCCATTCTGGCGAACGTCCAATGATGGAACTCACCCTTAAAAATCTCTATCCAGGAACTGTAGACAATGTAACAGGCGCAATCACTGGTGTAAGACCAATATGGCCACTCATGTTCATAACAGTTGCCTGCGGTGCAATTTCTGGCTTCCATGCTACACAGTCGCCAATAGTTTCTCGCTGTATAAAGAGCGAACGCGAAGGTCGTAAGATATTCTACGGCGCAATGGTTGCAGAAGGTATAATCGCTTTGATTTGGGCTGCTGCTGCTGTAACATTCTTCTGGAACAAAGACGGCTCTGGAACTGGACTTGCTGCATTAAAAGCAATAGGCGGAGGAAACTCAAAATCTGTTTATGCAATGTGCGTAGCTTTGTTAGGCAAAATTGGTGGACCTATAGCACTCTTAGGCGTAATCGTATGTCCAATCACATCTGGAGATACAGCATTCCGCAGTGCGAGAATGACTCTTTTTGACTGGTTCAAATTGGATGAAACAAAACTCAAAGTTCGCCTTTCAATTGCAACACCACTATTGTTAATTGGATACGGAATTTCATTTATAAACTACGGCGTAATCTGGCGATACTTCTCTTGGTCAAACCAGACAATCGCAATGATAGTTCTTTGGGCAGGAGCAGTTTATCTTGCAACAAACTATGGAACAAATCCAAATCGCTGTTGGCTCGCTGCAATTCCAGCAACATTTATGTCTGCCGTAAGTATGACATACCTTATGTACGCACCAGAATGTATTAACTTAGGTGCAAAAGGCCCTGTTGGACTTACAATTTCTTACGCAGTAGGAATCGTAATTGCACTTGTATTCTTGGCAATATTCATATTCACCGCATACTTGCATCCAGAAAAGAGCCTCGAAAAACAAAAGCAGGTAATCATCACAAGAAAACTGCACTAATTGCTTAGTTTTTACTAAAGGTTAGCCAGTCAGCCTGTAAGAAATTTAATTTTTTACAGGCTGATTTTTTTGTTCAAATAAAAATAAAGGAGGGGAAAGCTTTCCCCTCGCTCCCAAGTCCTCGTCGCCTTGCTCCTGCGGTCTTGTACGCTACCCCTTCCAGCGGGGACACCCCGCAGCGTCCCGGTATTATGATAGTAATCAAACAATTAAGATATTAAGTTCTGAGATTATTATTGATTTCATCTATAAAAAAATTACCTAACACCTGCTTCAAACTGAAATTCCTTTTGCGGAAATTCAGGTTAAGACAAAAATAGGACGATGACTTCAGCACCAAATAGGATAACGATATATGAAATTTTCAATGACGCAACCGACTAATATTTCCAATATGATAATAATTTTTGCCATATTAACTTTTTTTGTATTTATTTCTATTGTGCTTATTTCCGCCCGATTTTATAAGATAGAAATCAAGGATAAACATTTTATGATTAAAGGATTGGTTTATAATACGTCTCTTGAATTAGCTGAAATTGATGTGGATAACGTAAGACTAATTAATATGAATGAAGAACAAATAAAAATGGATATGAGAACAAATGGAATAGGCTTGCCCGGTTTATTAGTTGGATGGTTTAAAAGCGATGGGGAAAAATATAAGTTATATGTGACCGACAAAGAGAATGTTTTATATATTCCGACAAAAAAGGGGTATACAATTTTAATAAGCACTCTTTCGGGAAAAGAAATACTGGAAGAGTTAAGAAAGCAAAATTATTAAGCCTCAGAAACAAATAATTGACGTTTTGAATATAAATGAATACATTTGAAGCAGGGGTGTGAAATGGCAAGGACAATTACCGTTCGTATTGATGACAGTACATATGACATTTTCAAACTGGCTGCCGATGGGCAGAAAAGAACAATCTCAAATTATCTGGAATACGCGACGCTTAACTACACTATGAATGAAGCAATTGTCGATGATATCGAAATGAATGAAATACTCAAGTGTGATGAAGATATTAAAAAAGGTTTGTCTGATATTTCAGCAGGAAGGTATCGCATAATTGACTAAGTATCGCATAGCAGAAACCGAAACATTTGAGAAAAAGATAAAATCTTCAAAATACAAATCGTTATACAAAAAGATAACAGAATACGTATATCCGATTTTGCGCGAAAATCCATATTTTGGCTCAAACATTAAAAAACTCAAAGGTAATTACAAAGACCTGTATCGCTTTAGAATAGGGGATTATCGTTTATTCTATAAAATATCAGAAGATACAGTCATTGTATTTATCATTGATATTGAAGCAAGAAAAGATGCATATAAATAATAATCCTAACACAGTTTTACAACCTGAGGTCGTTTTCTGTAAGGAAATTATTAAAACATCGCTTCGCGACTGGCGAATCAAAGACGAATCACTAGCCAAGCCCGTTTGCGATTTTTAACCAATGTTATGTTCACATACCACTAGAGTGGTATAAAACGATAAATCAAATTTTAAGGTAAAATGCAATTACACATAAAATAATTTAAAATGCTTCACAATCATCATCGTCATCATCACTTCAAAAAAAATTGTTCCAGGATATAAAATTACATACACCCTGGAACAACTCTTTAGATAACGCTCTTTCAAGTCGGCAAGCGGTATTTTTATTTTCCTTTTGCTACTTCTACGGCGGAAGTTACAAATCCTGCCATATTCTGTATATCCGAGGGAACTATTATCTTTGTTGACTGGCCGTTGCTCACAACTTCTAGCGCTTCCAGACTCCTTAGCTTTAACACGCTTTCGCCTATTCCTGCCTCCTGCAACATTTTTAGTCCGCGTGCTTTTGCGCTTTGAATCTCTAAAATTGCTTCTGCTTCGCCTTTTGCCCTTTGGATTGCAGCTTCTTTTGTCGCTTCTGCTTCCAGTATAAGGGATTGTTTTTTGCCTTCTGCTTCCAATATTGAACTTTGTTTATGACCTTCTGCTATGAGTATCTGCTCACGTCTCTCACGTTCTGCCTTCATCTGTTTTTCCATTGCTTCGCGGATTGCCTGCGGTGGTTCAATATTTTTTACTTCTACACGATTTACTTTTATGCCCCACGGGTCTGTCGCTTCATCAAGAATTGAGCGCATCTTTGTATTTATAACATCACGACTCGTCAGAGATTCATCCAATTCAAGTTCGCCAATTATATTGCGCAGCGTTGTAGCACTTAAATTTTCAAGCGCATTTATCGGTTTTTCAACACCGTATGTGTAAAGCTTTGGATCTGTAATCTGAAAGTAAACAACCGTGTCTATCATCATAGTAACATTGTCTTTTGTGATTACCGGCTGCGGAGGAAAATCGAAAACCTTTTCTTTTAACGACATCTTGTTTGAAATTCGGTCTATAAAAGGCAATTTTACATGCAAGCCAACTTTCCACGTGGCATTGTAACCACCGAGTCTTTCTATAACAAAAGCATAAGACTGAGGCACAATTCTTATATTTGCGATGAGTAGTAAAGCAAATATAACCAGAAGAGCAATAAGGATGTAAACAGTTTGTGAAATCATACAGGACTCCAAATTATTTTTATTTAACCGCTCGCACAAAAGCGAAGACAGCATACTATAAAATTTTGCAACGCAAAACTTATAAAAACCTAACAATAAAACTCAACTATTATAATTTGATTCAACAACGAGCGTATTGCCTTGCACGGATGAAATTTTAGCAACTTCTCCTTTAGCAAGTGCTTTTCCGTCTTTTGAAATTGCACTCCATATAACACCATTTTTTGTCTTTACCTCGCCTTTTTGAAAAGGGCTTATTGCTTTTACGATAACAACTTCTTCGCCTGCAAGATTGTCCACATTTGTTTTGTTTGAGCCAACCTTTAATTTTTTTACTGCAAACGGACGAGTAAAAATAAGCATAAAAACTGTAATCAATATAAAGATGAAAAGCTGCCACTTAAATTGCATGGAAGTTTTTGCTATAAAAACGAGAGGCAAACATGCCATAGAAGCCCATATTGTTGTTAAACTGAATGTAAATGCTTCTACAATAAGGCACAGAACAAGTAAGCAAACCCAAAACCACGGCAAATTGTTCATAAAAAAATCAATCATGTGTACATAATAATACCAAAGTTAAATTTTACAAACAAATAAATAAAGCATGAAAAAGCGAGAAAACAAACTAAAGATTGAAACAAAAAAAACTTAGCCCAGATGGTAGTGGCGCGCAGCGTTGACGGCTTGCCGGCAATGGAGCGCAAGCGGAACCACGCACAGCTGGTCGAGTCGAGGATTGCGCTTTAATTTAAGAAAACTTTAATATTTAGTGACTAATCCTTACAAAATGGAGTTTTCGTGATACCATTTGTTTAGGAGTGTAGTTATGAAAGGTATCAAAAGTCTCCCCAATGAAAAAAAACTTAAAGCAAAAAAAGAGAAAATTTTTTCGTTAAGAAAAAAACTTCTAATCATATTTACAGTCATAATCTTTAGTTTGGTGAATTTGGTATCTTTTATTATTGGATATCAAACAAAAAAAGCAAATGTAAATAATTTTAGAGAATCAAGTTTGCGGGATATGAAATTGTTCGATAGAAATATTGAACTATTTTTTGATACTGCTTCAAATGTATTGAACATGCTTTCTGAACACGAATATTGCAAAGAAGCATACGGAAATTTAAATTCATATATAAACACAACTCAAAAAACAAAAGTTTCAAGCACGCTAAAAACTCAACAAGAAATAAGGCTCAGAAATCTTTTTAAAGAAGTTACAGCTTCGTTTCCAGATTATGTAGAAGTTTACATGGGAACTACACAAGGCGACTTTACAACAAACTTTGACGGTGAACTGCCTGCTGGTTTTGATCCTAGAAAAAGAGATTGGTACATAATGGCAAATAACAACAGAGGAAAGGAAATTATGACAAATGCTTACCTTTCTACTGTTGGAGAAAATACGATTGCGCTTTCGAGAAATGTAGTTTCGCCACAAGGGAAATATATTGGAAACATAAGCATAGACATTTCTCTAAAAAGACTTACAGACATTATCTCCAAATTTAGAGTTGGACGCACTGGTCATTTAATGCTCATTCAAAGCGATGGAACAATTCTTGCAGATCCTACAAACGAAAATTTCATCTTTAAGAAGATGAACGAAGTTGGGATTGCGGATTTTGTTGAACTTGCGAAAATCGATTCTGGCTTTAAAGTTATAAGCATTGAAAAGCAAAAATGGTTTGCGCAAGTTTATACGATACAGCAAATGGGCTGGAAATTGATTGCTCTCTTTGAACGAAGCGAAGTTTACGAAGATTATTACAAGTTCTTGCGTTCTATAATGATAATCGGACTGGTCTTGCTTGCGATATTCCTGGTTGTGGCTTTTGTGTTTGCCGTTCGCTTAACTTCTCCAGTAAAAAAATTGATTGGAGTTTTGCAGCAGGTTTCGACAAATGCTGATTATACCGGTCGGCTCAGCCTAAAAGGCAACGACGAGTTTTTCTTGCTTTCTAAATATTTTAACGAAACGATTTCTAAAATCGCTATGGCATTAAAAACAATTTCGTTCCAAACTGGCGAAATGAATCAGGTTGGACAAGACCTCGCTTCCAACATGGCAGAAACAGCCTCTTCTATAAACCAAATAAGCTCAAACATAGAAGACATAAAAAAACAGGCGATTGACCAGTCGGCGAGCGTAACAGAAACAACTTCTACGATGGAAGAAATAATCCACACGATAAACAGCCTAAACGACAGGATAAAAATCCAGACGGAAAGCATAGAATCTTCTGCAGTTGCAGTTTCTGAAATGTACAAAGAGGTAGATTCTACAAAGGAAATATTCGCAGAAACGCGAACGCTCATGGATACGATTCATCAGGCAACCGTAAGCGGAAAAGAAGGAGCGATTACTGCTAGCGGAATAGTTTCTAAGATTGCAGAAAAATCAAGTTCTCTTATAGAAGCTGCAAAGGTGATTCAAAATATAGCAAGTCAGACAAACTTGCTTGCGATGAATGCTGCGATAGAAGCGGCACACGCTGGGGAATCTGGAAAAGGCTTTGCTGTTGTTGCAGGGGAAATCAGGAAACTTTCGGAAGAAAGTTCTGTTCAGGGAAAGCAGATTACAGACGTAATAAACGAAACATTAAAGATAATCGATGAAATTTCTGTAGCAAGCGAGAACATAAAGACTTCTTTTGATAAGGTTTCACAGTTTGTAGATGAGGCAAAGGAAAAAGAAGAAGAACTTAATGCAGTTTTGGTAAGGCAAGTTGAGTCGAGCAAAAATCTATTCTCTGAGATAAAGGCTATTGGAGGCATAAGTACGGAAGTAAGGAATGGTTCTGAAGAGATGCTTTCTGGAGGCAAAGAGATTGCAGTGGAGATGCACAGGCTTGATGCGCTTACGAGGACAGTTGCAGACTGCATAGAAGAGATTTCGTCTGGAACGGTGCAGATAAGCAAGGCGATACTGGAAGTAAACCAGATAAGCTTAAAGAACAAGACAAGTATTTCGACCCTTGCAGCAGAAGTTGCAAAGTTCAAAGTGGAATAGAAGAACATATTTATATTTGAGTTAGAATGGACAGGAGCGAAAACTTCTGTCCTTTTTTTTTACAGGATGTTAAAGAAGAAATAAAATCGATGATTGATAATAAAACTTAACATTTGACATAGTTTTTTTAAGATAAAAGGCGAGAAGAGAAAATGCCTTGTAAACGACAAAACCTAGCCCAGATGGAAGTGGCGCGAAGCGTTGGCGGCTTTGCCGACAATGCAGCGTAAGCGGAACCACGCACAGCTGGCCCAGTGTAGCATTGTGCTCCTCTTTTTTATGCAAAAATGGCAGCAAAAACGGATATTTTTAGACAAAGATTATTTCGCAGTAGAGTTTTATGCCTTTTTCTTTAAAAACCTTAGCTTGTGCAAGTTCCACCAGCGATTTTATATCCGCACTTGTCGCTTTATTTTCTGGATTGATTATAAAATTTGCATGCAACGGTGAAATTTGCGCTCCACCGAGCCGAACGCCTTTTAGCCCGCACTCTTCGAGCAATTTTCCGGCGATGATTCCCTTTTCGGCTTCGTTTTTAAAAACTGAACCTGCACTTGCTGCAAAAAAATGCCCTTTGTTTGTGCGCTCCTGTAGAACTTTGTCTGCACGCTCGCTATCAAAACCTTTTTTCACGCTAAAAACCGCTTTTAAAATTATCTTTTTTGTAAAAGTTTTTTTGTCTTTTTCCTGCAAAAAATTATTTTGGAAAGGCGATTTTTTGTATCCCCAGTCTTGTGAAAACTTTGAATCGCTTTTTAAAGGCATTTTATATTCTTTTAAAATTAAATCCGCACAGTCAAAATATGTAACGCTTTGCAAACGCTCGCAGGTTGAAAGCGAAAAGCAACTTGCGTTCATGTAAATTGCACCGCCAACCGTGCCGCTCAAACCACAAAAATTTTCAAAGCCAGACAAATCGTTTTTTTTGCAAAACGATAAAACTGCACCCCAACTTGAACCTGCGCTCACTTCGATTGTATTTTGTGCGGAATTTTGTGTGCAAAGTTTTACTGCGTTTTGTTTTTCTAAAAAGCGCGTGGTTATTACAAGATTTAAGCCTTCGTCGGGGAATATCACATTGCTTGCACCGCCTGCAAGAAAAAATTCCAGGTTGTTTTGAATTGCAAGCTTTACCGCATAGATGAGGCTTTCAAAATCAAAAGGTTCTATGAATAGAAGAGCATTACCTCCAACGTGCATTGTGCTGTGCTTTGAAAGAGGTTCATTTTTTTTTACCTCGCCTCTAAAAAAACTGCCGTCATTGAACAGATGGGCAAATTCGCTTAAAATCATTGGAATATTATAGCAAAACTGCGTTAGGGATTGTAGTGGCGAAGTTCGACGTAAAAACGAAGTTTTTATGGCGAATGCAGCGAAAGCGGAACCACGAAAAGCCCGGGTCTGCTTTAGCAGACAACGCCCATAATTTTGTATATTCATAGGAGACGCGACGAGTATGAGCCTTAGACTTTTTAATACTATGGGACATAAAATACAGGAGTTTAAAAGTGTAAAGCCTGGTTTTGTAGGTTTTTACGGTTGCGGTCCTACTGTATACAATTATGCGCACATAGGAAATCTTAGGGCTTACGTTTTTTTAGACATTCTTGATAAAACTCTTTCGTATTTGGGTTACGACATAAAGCATGTTATGAATATTACCGACGTTGGTCACTTAACTGGCGATAGCGATGACGGCGAAGATAAGATGGTAAAAACTGCGGAAGAAAGGCATCAGTCTGTCCTGGAAGTTGCAAAGTTTTATACAGACGCTTTTATGAGCGATATAAAAGCCCTTAACATACGAACGCCAGACGTTATATGTAAAGCGACAGAGCATATTCCAGAGATGATTGACCTGATAAAAAAACTCGAAGCAAATGGGCACACTTACACTGCTGGCGGAAATTTGTATTATGACATTTCAACCTATAAAGATTATGGCAAACTTGCAAATTTAAACCTTGATGAACTTAAAGCGGGCGCTGGTAAAAGAAAACTTAGTATAATTGATGAAAACAAAAGGAATCCTGCCGACTTTGTTTTGTGGTTTACAAAATCAAAATTTGAAGACCAGGCGATGATTTGGGACAGCCCTTGGGGCAAAGGTTATCCTGGCTGGCATATTGAATGTTCTGCGATGAGTTTAAAATATCTTGGCAAGCACATAGATATTCACACTGGCGGAATTGACCACGTTCCTGTTCACCACACAAATGAAATTGCACAGTCGGAAGGTGCGTTTACAGAAGATGATTTAAAGGAAGGTCCTTGGGTAAAATACTGGCTGCACAACGAATTTTTAGTTATTGAAGGCGGAAACAAGATGTCTAAATCTTCTGGCAATTTTTTACGATTGCAAACTCTTTTGGACAAAGGTTTTTCCGCTTTGGATTACAGATTTTTCCTTTTGGGCGGACACTATCGCAAGCAGATATATTTTTCTTGGGATGCGATGGAAAGTGCAAAACAGGGAAGACAGGCTTTAAACGAAAGGATTTGCAAACTTGTTTTAAGGGCAAGGGATGAGGGGCTTTTGCTCGATAAAGAAAATTTTATTCAAAAACTTGAACCACTTTCAGCTGAAATAAAAGATGGCAAAAAAATCGTAAACGAAAACCTAACAAAATTTAAAGAAGGCCTGGAAAACGACCTTTTAACTCCTGTGGCGATGGCTTGCCTTCAAAAAGAGTCGAACGCGAAAAAAGGCAAAGCGACAGAAAGCCTCTCTGCGATATACACAATGGACAAAGTGCTTTCTCTCGATGTTATAAAAAATGCGATTGAACTTGCAGAAAAACAGCTGAAGGATTCAAAACAGGAAGAAGACCTGCACAAAGACGACCCAGAAGCACAGGAAATAACAAAACTTGTAGAAGAACGCTCCGCTGCAAAAAAAGCAAAAGATTTTGCACGAGCGGATGAAATTCGTGCTGAGCTTGCAAAACGAAATATAACTATAATAGACACTCCAAATGGGGCAGTTTGGAAGAGAAACTAGCAATTTTTTTGTAACTAATTGGAGAAAAAATGTTTCTTAAAGATGTGGACGGCAATGAAAAACCGCTGGATGCTGCGGATCCCGCAGATTTTCGGCGCATTTACAACGAAACGATGGTTCTCCTTTTTAAAGTTTCCTGGAGAATTGTAAACGATGAAGATGCTGCCGAAGATTTAGTTCATGATTCATTTATAAAAGCCAACGAAAAAGGCATGGTTTTTCCTTCGATGAACGATGCAAAATTCTGGCTTATAAGAGTTGTAAAAAACGCTTCGCTGAATTATACGCTCAGAAAAAAACGCGAGCGCAACGCTTACCAAAAAGCACTTTACGAAGACAAAAGGCAGCAGACTTCTGGCGAAACGGATTTATTAAAAAAAGAAACTCAAAAAATCGCCATTGCCGCTTTGGAAAAACTCCCTGCTTCGCTAAAAGAAGTCATAATTCTTCGAGAATATGGGGAATTGAATTACAAAGAAATAGGAAAAGTCCTTGGAATTACAGAAGGAAATGTAAAGATAAGGATGTTCCGCGCTAGAGAACAACTTGAAAAAATCATTGGAGGCGATGATGTCTATTTGTCCTGAAAAAGATCTTCATTCAATCTATCTCGATGGCGAAATGCCAGAAAATTTTATGCAACAGTATGAAGCTCATCTTGCTTCGTGCCAAAAATGCAAAAAAGAACTTGAAAAGTTAAGAGAGATTTCAAACGCTTTTAGAGAAGATTCTATTTCTGTCAATTTGGACAGCGTATATCTTGAACAAAGTTTTGAGCGCTTGCAGACGAAGCTCCGTTTTTCTAAAAATACTGCACAGGCAAACGAAAAAAATATCTATCGCCCATATAAAAAATGGATAGTATCTTTTGCGTCTGCTGCTGCAATTTTTGCCGTAATTTTTGCACCCATTGAATTAAAGATTAAAAATAGCGGTGTTCAGGAATTAAAAACAATCGCTCGCACAAATATAAGACCAATGGCAGAAAATAAGCTCGTTATAGATGGAAACATTGATACTTCAAAAATTTCTTCGGTTTTAAGCACAAAGTCTCAAAAAACAACACAAGCGCTTGCAAAAGAAGATAACGAAGCCGAATACAATCCATCTTTTATAAATAAAAACCAAAAAGTTGTTTCTGCAACAAACCTCGCGTCTAATTTTTCCGATATAGATGTGTTCCGTCCAGACTTTAACAATCCGCCTGTCTCTGTTAGAATTGAAGTACCTTATATGTACACACTTCCTTTACAGCAGGCAAGCAAAATTGAAAGCCGATAAATTATTTTTTCTTCTTTTTAGAAAAGAACCACTTTTTAGAGCGGGTTCTGTAATCTTTTTGATACTCTTGATTTTGGGACTGTTTTCCGCAGTAACTTGGCAAGCAAGAAAATTACCAGAAATTCAATCTGTAAATCCTACTGTGGGTTCGCCTGGAGATTTAATGGTTATCTCTGGCAAAAATTTTGGAGAAATAAGGACATCGTCTGCGTATGTAGAAGTTGGCGGTTCAAGGATAACTTCATCTGGCTATCTTTTATGGACAGACGCAGAGATTAAATTCATTCTTCCTTCAAATGTGCAAGATGGACTTGTAATAGTTTCAACAAAATCTGGAAAATCAAAACCAATTTTCTTTGCAAACAAGGCAGGAATTCCAATCGAAGTTCCTCCAGACACAAAAACTTCAATGCCAGTTATAACTTCGTTCTCTCCTGAAACGGTTTCTGTCGGGCAGGTTTTGGTTTTAAATGGAAAGAATTTTGGCACAATACGAAACAACGCAAAAGTTTTTTTTAATTCTTCTTTGGAAGATTTGTCCTTGCGCACGAACGAGAAATTTTCTTTTATAACTGCACTGGAAGAAAATTACGATTACGAATACTGGAGCGACAGCGAAATTCACGTGCGAGTTCCCGATGGGGCTGCAAGCGGGCAGATTTATGTGGAAACAGAAAAAGGCAACAGCAATCTTGTAATGCTTGGCGTAAAGTCTGCGATTGGAACGAAAAAATTTTTCGACAAAAAAACATATATCGTTCAAGTTAATACGGAAATCGATGATATAAATTCAAAAGGAAATTCATCCTTAGCTGTTAGAATTCCATATCCTACAGTTAGTGCAAGCCAGCCACTTACAAACCTGACAGAGTGTTCACCTAAGCCAGTTTTTGAAAATTATCAAAATACTATAATTCACCATTTGGAACTTTCAAAAAATAGCGCAAAAAAATTCAGATTCAATCAAACTTTTGTGATAGAAGATTTTGCGGTTCAAACAGAAATAAATCAAAAAAATGTAAACCGATTTGCCGATAAATCAAGAATTTTGTACACAAATTTTACATCCCAAGACAAAATAATTAGGAGCGAGGATGCAGATTATAAAGCGTTTGCGAGCGAAATCGTAAAAAAAGAGAATAATCCATATCTGCAGGCAAAAATCTTGTACGAATATATCGTTAAAAATTTTATAGTTCAAAGCGAAATCCGAAAAATCGGCTCTGAGCCAAAGGATTTGCTAAAAAGAAAACGCGGCGACGCTTACGATTTTGCAATCGTTTATACGACTTTGCTGCGAAGTCTAAAAATTCCTGCTGTAACCATGAGCGGAATTCTTGTGGATTCTGAGTTAAATACTTTTAATCACTGGTGGTGCGAATTCTACATAGAGAACTTCGGCTGGATTCCTGTTGACCCATCTTTAGGCGCCGGACTTGCATACAAATCATTTAAACAAGTAGAAGACCCCGCAACTTTTTACTTTGGAAACTTGGATAGCCAACACATCGCTTTTTCAAAGGGCTTTAATGAAGTAAAACCAACGCTTTCAAACAGCAACTCTGTTTACAAAGAACGCAGTTATGCTTTGCAGTCAATTTGGGAAGAATCGACTCCATCAAATATAAATTACAGTTCTCTGTGGAACAAACCTATAGTCACAGGAATTTATTGATAATCACTTCTATGTTTTAGGAGTGCATAAATTTTATTGCTATGCGCAAGTTTGAATAAAAACTTGACGATTGGGAGGAAAAAATGTCAACAAAAGTTTTATCCGTAGGAGGCTCGATAGTCGCTCCAGAAGGTCCAGACACAGAATTTGTAAAAAAATTCGTTTCAATGATAAAAGAATATCTCGCTAAGAATGAAGGAGAAAAATTAATTTTAGTTGTAGGCGGTGGTGGTCCTGCAAGGATATATCAAAAAGCTTTTAGAGATGTTGCAAATCTCGATTTAGAAGAAAATGTAGAAGATGCGGATTGGATTGGAATAATGGCTACGCGGCTGAATGCTCAATTTGTAAAAGCCTGTTTTGGAGATTTGTGCAAAGAAAGCGTTGTTACAGATCCCACTGTTGCAGAGGAGTTTAAAGGTTCTATTCTTTTGGCTGCTGGTTGGAAGCCAGGCTTTTCGACAGATAACGATGCGGTTTTACTCGCACAAAAATTTAATGCCGATACTGTCGTAAATTTGAGCAACATAGAAAAAGTTTATACCGACGATCCTCGAAAAAATCCAAATGCAAAACCAATCGATAAAATAAGTTGGGCAGACTTTAGAAAACTTGTTGGCGATGAGTGGACTCCAGGAAAAAATTGCCCTTTCGATCCTATCGCTTCTAAAAAAGCACAAAGTTTGGGTCTAAAAGTAATCTGCGCTGGTGGGAAAAAT
The DNA here is from genome assembly GCF_900497595.1 of Treponema pectinovorum. Classification (NCBI taxonomy): domain Bacteria; kingdom Pseudomonadati; phylum Spirochaetota; class Spirochaetia; order Treponematales; family Treponemataceae; genus Treponema; species Treponema pectinovorum. The sequence goes on along the minus strand of NZ_UFQO01000003.1, from coordinate 180,571 downwards.
TTAGAAAATATAAAATCAATTCTGGAAGACAAAGATTACATTGGAACTACCATTCAGGGATAACCCAGAGGCACAATTAAAATTCTTCAAGTTTTTGTAACAGCAAATCCAGCTTGTTGCCGTAATTTGAATCGGTTGCCCACGATAAAGAAAGGTCAAAAATTGTGCTAGCAAACTTTGCTTTATGAACCCAACTGTATCTAGGGTCAACCAGATTCCCTTTTAAATTTTCATTTTCGGTTGTCGCGTATGCTTGCAAATGCTGAATATGGGCGCGAACGCCGAGTTCTTCCGTTTCAAATCGCTCGCCAGGATTATTCTCATCTATAGCACCTAGCCCGCAATAATTGTGCCAGTTCTCTTGAACCAAATTTCCAAAACGCAAGAATCCAGTTTCCAAACACATCTGAACAAAAGCAACATCGCTGTTTATTCCTTCAAAATCAGATTCAATTTTGTAAGTTCGCGCAAGGCTTTGGATTTTCTGCAAAGAAATTTCAGGGTTCATCGAAAAAAAGAATTCTACAAGTTGAGTTTCAGTTTTTATTCCCTGTGCCAAAATCAACCTTGAACATTTTTCGCTTTCGATATTTTTGTTGCTCACGCAGGAGAATAAAGAAAAAATCACGATTGTTATTTCTATAAATAAAATTGATGATGAGACAATTTTGTTTTTGATTCCAAATCTTATTTTTCGTAATTTATTTTTTGTCATAGAAGAATATCGGCTATTTTACGATTTTTTTTTGAAAAAACTGTAAAAAGTCAAAAATCAATGCAAATTAAATAAGCAGAGGTTTTTATGAGCAAAAATAAGGAGCAGATTGACATAAGAAGGCTTACAAAAAAGAATGGACTTTCCTACCCCAACGACAAAGAACTTATAATGTTGATTTTGGGTAGTGGAACAAAAAAGATGCCGGTCGAATATATGTCGGAAGAAATGTTAAAAGTTATCTGCGCCTATAATCCAGAACAATGGGTTGAACAATTCCAAATAATAGAAGGAGTTGGCTTGAGCAAAGCCTTGTCCGTTGCGGCTGCATTAGAACTTGGCAGAAGACATAACAGAAATCCACAAGCGGTTGTAGATAAGCCGATGGATGTTGTTCCGTTTATAAAACACTACGCAATGCGACCGAGCGAACATTTTGTGTGCGTAACGGTAAACGGTGCAAAAGAAATTTTAAATATTCGAGTTTTGTGCGTAGGCGCTGGCAATATGGCGGTTTTAAAACCCAGCGAGATTTTTTCGGAAGCATTAAAAGAGCACGCATCTGGAATAATTTTAAGCCATAATCATCCTGGTGGCTGCCCAGAGCCTTCGAGGGAAGATGTTTCTACGACAAGGAGTCTTTGCAAAGCCGCTAATATTATAGGACTTGCGGTATTGGATCATATAATCATAACCAAAAACAGTTACTTTAGCTTTTTAGAACACGGTCTGTTGCCCCCAAATGAATAATCGGATAGTATTTGACAATCACTAATTTATGTCATTACAACGATTTACCGCATTTTTCTTAGCACTTTCAATCTCAGTTTTTCAAGCAATGTCCTTGGATTTTGTAGATGGGAATCAGGTCTTTATTGAAGAAAAGAATTCACAAGAATTCCAAAAACAAGAATATCAAAATGAAATTGAAATTTTATCTTCAGAAAATCTTGCTTCAATAAACGAAAATAAAACAAAAATCACGATAAAATGCAATGCTCCGTCTGCAAACGTATATCTTAATGGGCAATATGAAGGAAAAACAACTTTGGTTTTAAACAATCTTTCCGAAGGAATCTACACTTTGCGCATAGAAAAAGAAGGTTGGCAAACAAAGCGCTACAGAATAAATGTAAAAAAAGGACAGGAAGAGACATTTTATATAGAATTGCGTCGATACGAAGGTTTGGTCTCTTTTAAAACAGAACAGGAAGGAACAGAAATATCTGTTGATGGCGAAAAAGTTGAATATCCGACACTTTATTTAAACGAAGGAAAACATTTTGTAGAAGCAAAAAAATTTGGATACAAGGCAAAAATTCAAGAAATCTTTGTTTTTAGGAACACATACCAAGTTATTTCCATCAATTTGGAGAGAGCCGCTTTTTCAATAAAAAATTTTAAGGCAAATAAAAATTCCTTTAATCCTTCGCTTCCGAGAAACATAGGGACGATAAAATTTTCTTTTACGGTTTCTGCACCAGGAAAAGCGTTATTTAAAATCATAGATAAAGAAAAAAACATTGTAATTTCAAAACAATTAGATGATTTTTCAACTTGGCAGCAGGAACTTTCCTGGGACGGTAAGACAAACGAATATTTTGCGGTAAAAGACGGCCTTTATACTGCGATATTGGAATGGGAAAATTCTTTTTATTCTTTAGATTTTTATGCGGACTCTTCAATAAAAATTCCTTACACTTCATTCACAGCTGGCGGATTAGGAATTGGAACTGTTCCACAAGCGTTTAGAATTCCAAAAGACACAAAAGTCTTTGGTGCTGAAGGCGGAATTATTTTAACTTCCCAAGACAACACTTTTTATGCAAGTCCAATAACTTTATCCTTTGCATACTCTGCTTTGGATTTTGTTGAATTTTCTGCGAGGGGCGGAACTCTTGCCGGTTACAAAAAAAACTCACCATTTTTTAATCTGGCTTTAAAATTTGCCTTTGAAAAAAAATACGAAAACTTAAATTTTGACAGTGCATTTTTTTTACGATTTGGAGGAATTCAGAACAGGCCGTTTTTTCCGTATGGGGCAGACAACGGAGGCGGAGCTGGTGGCGGATTCGCTTTTGGAATCGACTTTTCTTCATTCTATGCAGGATTTACTTCTGAGTTTACATACGGAACTTCAACTTATGCGACAGAAAACGACAACTATGATAGCATTTTAAAAAATAGTTTTGCCCTTCAATTTAAGCAGGAAAAATTTGCAATTTCGCTTTATTCATCGATTCACTCATCTTTTGGCACAACAGGACTGGAAAACGACAGCCGAAAATCAAATTCAGTAGAATTGCTTAGCGCGTTTGAAACTGGCATTGATTTTAAGATTCGCCCTTTTTATTCGCTATCTTTTATAATCTTTAAAGCGAATACAATAATTTTCAACGAACAAAAATATTTTAAAGCAGAAACAGGAATTTTAGTTTTCCTGTAAGGATATTTTATGAAGTTATATTCAAAACAGCAGATGCTAAAAAACGTTTTTATTGCTTTTGTCTCTGGCGCTTTGATTGCATTACTAGCGATAAAAACAGATGTCTTTTCTCAAAAAGAAAAATCACAGTCAACAAAAACTGAAAGTTCAAATCTAAAAGTTGAAAACGCTCAAGACTTTATTTCTCAAACAGAAAACAAACCAGATACAGAAAAACAAGTTGTCAGTGCAACGGCACAAGCGTCTTCATCATCTTCTTTATATACGCAAGATGAAGAACAAAATATATTTGTATACGAAAAATGCAACGAAGCCGTAGTGAACATTACAACTCAAGTGATGGGAATAAACTGGTTTTTGGAGCCTGTTGTCCAAGATGGAGGTTCAGGCTCGGGTTCAATTATCGACAGGCGTGGCTATGTTGTAACAAATGTCCACGTAATAGACGGAGCAAATAAGATAAACATCTCTCTTTCCGACGGAACGAGTTATCATGGCAGAGTCATAGGACAGGATGCCGAAAGCGACATCGCCGTTCTTAAATTTGATCCTCCAGAAAATATAAAATTAAAAGTGATAGACTTTGGCGATTCTGAAACTCTAAAAGTTGGGCAAAAAGTTATAGCGATTGGAAACCCCTTTGCACTTGAACGCACAATGACAACCGGAATTGTATCTGGACTTGGAAGACCTATCCAAAAAAGTGCAAATGTAATAATCCGAAATATGATTCAAACCGATGCCGCAATCAATCCTGGAAATTCTGGAGGTCCACTTTTAGACTCAAAAGGAAAGATGATAGGCATAAACACGATGATAATTTCAAACTCTGGCTCATCTGCGGGAATTGGCTTTGCAGTTCCTGTAAGCACGGCAAGGAGAGTTGTGAGCGACCTTTTGCAATACGGCAGAGTTCGCCGCGGAACTATAGAAATTACTCCAATTCAGATGACTCAAAATATCGCTCAATACGCAGGTCTGCAAATCAATTACGGAATTTTAATCAGCAGCGTAAAAAAAGGTAGCAATGCTGAAAAATCTGGGCTTAGAGGCGGAACACAGGCAGTTCAATACGGAAGCCGCTTTAATCCGACAACGATCTACCTTGGTGGCGACATAATAACTGCAATCGACGGAATTCAAATAAGGACTTATGCAGATTATACGAGCGCGCTGGAATCTAAACGACCAAACGAAAATGTAACAGTAACCGTTTTTAGAAATAAAAAGTACGAAAAAATAACAGTTACCTTAGATGAAAACGACACTTCTTTAAAAACAGAGGAGCGTTCCCTTTAAAAAACCATAAAATCATGATTAAGTTAAATAATAAAATCTTAAAAATCATTTTTTCATCTTTTATTTTTTTTATTTTTGTTACACAGGCGCAAACTAAGAAAATCAGTTTTTCTGTAAAAGGCTTGGTTACAGTTGCAAAAGAGAATGTTTTAATAGAGACCGAATGGGATGAAAAATGGTTTGGAAAGGTGGATTCGGCAGTATATAATCATGGGCTGGCTAGGATTGCAGGAATTTTTTCCTGTGCGTCTTATGAAGATTTTAAAGAAAAAAAAGATTCAAAAATTTTGCTAGACTGTTATAGGCGTTTAGGATTTCCCGAAGAAAAAATATTTACACACTACGATTTGAATTATAAAAATTCTATTTGGGCAAACGACCAAAGTGCATTCAGTTTTGCATCAAAAAGAATAGAAAGCTCAAAAGGAAACAAAACTTTAATTTTTATAACGATACGAGGCACTCCACTTTCTGCAAACGAATGGATTTCAAACTTAAATGTTTCAGATAAGACAAAAACCGAAGCAGAATTTCACGAAGGATTTTTAAAATCGACAAAGCAGCTCGAAAATGCTTTTATCACGTATATTCTAAAAAACAAGATAGAATTGGACGATTGTTTTCTTTTTATAACAGGGCACAGCAGAGGGGCTGCAATAGCAAACCTATTTGCAGCGGGACTTTGCGATTCTGAATTTTTTAGCACAAAAAATATCTATGTCTACACTTTTGCGTCTCCAAATGTTACAACAAACGATGACGTAAAAAATTCAAAATACAACTACATCTGGAACATAGTAAACGCAGAAGACATAGTGCCAACCTCTCCTCCAAATTTAAAAAATTGGAATTACAAAAAATACGGGCAGGTAAAAGTTTTGGTAAACGCATGGAACTGCGACAGCTCCTATTATGAAGACAACCTTTTAAAAAAAATGAATTCCTATATGAATAAATTTATGGGAAGAAATTATAGTCCGTTTAGAACAGGCTCCTTTCTTCCTATAGAAGCTGATGAAATTTTTTCAACTTTAAATCAAAATGTGTCTGCATATTACATGGGTTTACGGGCGCTGCATCCAAGAGCAGAAAAAGCTTTTTGGAAAATTTTTCCAGAACAAGAAAAAACTAAAGATTCTGGTAAAAACGATGAAGTCTCCGATAAATCTAAAATTGCAAATAACACCGTTCAACTAAAAGAAAATAAAAAAGCGGCAGGTGAGTTGGGCGACGACGCCAAAAACAAAAATGCTCCGCTCGATGCAGAAAAAACAGATGATAAGCCGTTTTACGAAACAGGCTTTATAATGAAGTTCGCGACGAATTTGATTTTTCGCGAATTTGGCCTTGAACCTCAGTTTTTAATAAACTCATTTGTCGATATGCATTCTATGGAAACCTATCTTTCGTGGATTTTTGCCTTGGACGAAAGCGAAGCGTATTCAACTCAAGGACTTGACCTCATTTTAATAAGAGGCTCTGGCGATTATGCGGTTTTCGATAACGACAAAAATACCTTGGCAACAATTTTGGATGGTAAAGTCGATTTTTCAAAGATAAGTAAACCGGCAGCCGCAAGTTCTTTTTTGCAAGATAGGGTTGCAATCGCTCTCCCGAAAAATCAGAATTTTACGATAGCATTCAGCAAAGAAAGCCTGCTTCCAACTCCGCTAAAAGTGAAAATTCAACACTACAACGCAGAAGGCTCTTTTATAGGCGAAAGCGAAGAAAAAACTTTATATCCAAATATAAATAAAATTTACACCTTTAATTCAAATCCCATCACAACAAATATGAGCGAAAATGAATTGAGGATCTCTTTTAAAAAAGAGAAAGGCAAAAATTGCAAAATCATAAAGCAAGATGGAGATCTAAAAAACGATTCAAAAATTCGTGTGATGGGAGAATTCAGCGCAGTGACTTCAGGAACAGTAAACGCTGGAATAAACTTTGGCTCGTCGCAATTATACGCAAGTCTTTTGTTTGGATTTAACACCGTAAAAATAGGCCGCTCCCTAGAACTGAGCCCAGGGATAGGAAAACAATTTACACTTATCGACAGAATTTTGATGGATGTGGAAGGTTTTTCAAACATTTTTTACGCAATTTCTAGCGAGATTGGTGATGATGAAAAAAGATTAAACATTGTTCCTTCAACAAGAATATCTTTATCTTTTAAGCCTGTTCACAGGATTTCCTTTTTCTGCGCTCTAAATTTGAATTTTCATATCACAGATTTTAACGATTTAGCATTTGACGATTCATATCGAATAAAGATGACTCAAGAAGTTCGCACAGCTCCAAAAGTCAAACTCGTGCCTAATTTTTCGTTTGGGATAAAATTTTAATGAAAAACAAGAGAATTTTAATTCTATGCAAGGTTGTAGATAATTACGGCGATGTTGGGGTTGTATTCCGCCTCGCAAAAGCGTTGAGCGAACAGGATAAAACGCTTGAACTTACGATTGTATGTTCCGATTTAGAAAGTTTTTCGCTCTTAACAAAAAATCATTTTTCAATCGATACACAAAAAAAATCACAAAGATGCATTTTTAATGATTCAGTCTGGACTATATTAGACTGGACTCAAGAAGAAAATTTTAGATATGAGCCCTCGCCTTTCCCGACAATTTTAGAATGCTTCCAATGTGGAAGGCCCGAGTGGCTGGAATCAATCTTATTTTCAAAAACAGCAAACAAAACTTTTCACATATTCAACATAGAATACCTTACAGCAGAAGCTTACGCAGAAGAATTCCATCTTTTAAAAAGTTACACGAGGAGTTCAAATGTAAAAAAAATGTTTTTTATGCCAGGTTTTACAAATAAGACCGGAGGACTCATAATCGACAAAACTTTTATGAATTCGCTAAAAAAAAGCGAGTTGCAAAAAAAAGATGATAAAATTTTTACAGTTGCGATTTTTTCATACGAGCGCTCATTTGATGAAGTTTTTGTTGCCCTTCAAAACTTTGCACAAAAAGTCAGAGAAAAGGAAAAAGATTTTTGTGTAAAAGTTTTTGCTGCCGCAGGAAAAAGCCAACCCTTTGTAAAAAAATCTTGGGAAAAATTTGGCAAAGATATAATCCTCCAAGAACTCGATTTTTTACCACAGGAAGAATGGGACGAACTTCTATGCACTTGCGACTTCAACTTTGTACGTGGAGAAGAAAGCCTTGCAAGAGCGAGTCTTTGTGCAAAACCTTTTGTATGGCATGCATATATTCAAGAAGAAAATTATCAACTCGTAAAAGTCAACTCTCTACTCGAAAAAATTCTTCCATTTATAAAAGATGAAGCAGCAGGAATCGCTCTAAAACAAGTTTGGCAAGATTACAACACTCCAAATAAAAGCCTTTCCGCGAACGCTCTCCAACTTCTTTTTGAAGCGGCATACAACAAAAATCTCACCAAAGATTTTAAAGAATTTTCGGCAAGCCTTTTTACAAATGGAAATTTGGCAGAAAATCTGCTTTCTTACATGTCAAAAATCGGCCTTTAAAAATTATTTTGAAATTCAATTACAGCAAAAATTAAAACTGTTTTCTTCTCGTTGCCCATTAAGAATGCTCATTGCCAACTATTTTTAATTCTCCATACAAAAAATCGCAAGTGTTTTCCACACACTCCCCATCCACAAAACACAGCGTTCTGCTGGCAAAAATGCAGCATAAAATCAGGCAGTTGAAAAATCCTTTGATAATCAGTATCATTGACGGATAAATGCTAATAATTTGAGGTAACATATTATGTTAATGACAAACGAAATCCGTGTAGGAACTGCTTTTATGTACGAAGGCGCACCTTTAATCGTTCAGAAGCTTCTTGGACAAAAAGGTGGACGTCAGGGAATGGTAACAAATATCCGTGTTCAGAATGTTGTTACTGGCTCTACAATGCAGTTAGGTCTTGACGCTGGAGAAAAATTCGAAGAAGTTGAACTCGTAAAAAAGACTGTAAAACTTTCATACATCGACGGAAATGACTATCACTTTATGGATCAGGAAACATACGACGACATCACTTTGGACAAGGAATATTTGGGCGACAACGCTGGCTATATTTCCCCAGATGACGACTATGATGTTCAAGTTACATACTACAACGACAAACCAGTTGGAGTTGTTCTTCCTGTTCAAGTAACACGCACAATCACTTATTGCGAACCAGGCGTAAAAGGCGACACTTCAGGCAAATCAACAAAACCTGCAACTCTCGACACTGGAATGGAAGTAAAAGTTCCACTTTTCTGCAACACAGACGACCGCATAATCATTGACACCCGCGACGGCTCTTTTGTAGAACGTGCAAAGAACTAATTTCTGTGTGAATAAAAATAAGGCCTGCCATAACAAGCAGGCTTTTATTATTTTAAAGGGTAGTCGGTACATTGCAAGTGCAACAGTAAAAATAAATAAAAAAACTATATAGAAAGTTTTATTCCTAAAACCATCAAATGGGTCTTCTGTAAGTCGACTTATCAAATGATGCCAGAGAAGAAAAATTTAATCCAAAAGATTCTTATAAAAAAATATCTGCAAAAACAGGAAAAAAAGCGTAAGAAAAAATCGGATTCATGAAGGAACAACTCCGGGAAAATGTTGCATTGTTACTTTTTCTGACAAAAAGAGCCATTTCCTGATGGCAAAAATATTGATAAAGTTTTATCTCAGAAAGTTCATGATGCTATAAAAGAAGCATTTAATGAAAAGGGGATCCATCCAAAAAGAAGAGTTTTTGACAACGGCTCTGAATCTTCAAAATTTATAGAACTGGAGACAACGCTCCAAACTTCTATTTATTTTGCAGACATTCACAGTCCATGGCAGCGAGGCTCAAACGAAAATATAAATGGTTGTTTACAGTTCTTTCTGCCCGGAGTATAGACTTTAGAAATTTGGAAGACGGCTATTTAAAAACAGAAGTTTTTCTTTTAAACAACCGTACTAGAAAATGTTTAGGTTTGAAGTCATCTCATGCAGTCTTTTATTGCACTTGGCTTTGAAATGTGACTCTGCCACATATAGAAGATTCTATCTTCATTTTTTATTTTCAAAATATTCAAAGGCATCGATTATATCAAGATAAACGCCATCAAAATCTGCCGTTACAATTTTATCAAGATAATTAAAAACTATTTTCTGCCAATCAGAATTCCAATATTTTACTTTGTAATTTCCTTCAAGCTGAGGCTTTTCTCCTGCCCAATCCGTATTCAAGTCGCTAAGCCAAAAGGGAGCCTTTTTTGTAAGAGTTCCATTCGGTTTAACCCAGGAAGTATTCCAATAATCGCGGTACGCTTCGGCTTCTCCTATGCTCAAATACGCAATAACAAGCCTCTTTCCACCAGAATATTTTTTCTTCAATAAATTTATTTGAGAAAACGAATATATAATGCCTTTCTCTGCGTCTATAAAAGGGTCGATTATCAAAATATCATAATCAGTTTTTTGTAAGGCTGTGATGACATTTTTTCCTGTAGAATCATCGCCCAGATAATTTTCCGCATTCAACAAAAAAAGAAAATTTTTTGCATCGCCGAGTTTTTTAATATCATTTTTATTGCTTTTATTCGGATAGTATCGACGAAGAGAAATGAATTTTGAATCGGTTTCGGGAATCAAAGTTAGATTTTTATCAGGAGCCGAAAAACTTATAAAGCCTTCCGCATCATTTTTTGTGTACGAATCCGCAATTCCTTTCGGCGTTCCTGCATAATCGGCAGCAAGAACAGCGACTCCAGCTTTTAGATAAGGTTTTATAATTTTAAGGAAATAAGAGGTATATTCAGAGATCGTGTCATCGTTATTTTTTGTATCGAGTGCAGACGCTGAATAAAACATATCTTCCCTGCCAATTCCGTCGATTGCAGCAAAATAACTTCTATCGAAGGCGGCAAGTTCTTTCTCTGTAGGATTGTCCCATTCTGCAAACGAGTCTTTTTCCCACGCAATTTCTGTTCCATTCTGGGGGATTATATTAAATGAAGGATTTTTACCTTTTGCAAAAGCAGAAATTTTTTTTACAAAATTCCTCATTTCGTTGCGATAATTTATTTTAGAATCACCTTTTGCATAAGAACTCATCGCACAAGAACTAAAAATATAAATGCAAAAAAGTAAAAGAGTAATTTTTTTTAATTTCACAATAATCATTTCCGTATAAAACAGTGTATTTGCGTTCGTTCTGTTGTGCATTTTACAAATTGAAATAAAATTACTTGCCAAAATTTTCAAGTTTTTCGGCTTCGTCCATCCACTGCAAATTCAATTCTTCCAACTGAGTGGCAAGGTCTTCTATTTTTTTCTGAACGGATTTTGCTTTCTCGCCGTTTGAATAAACTTCTGGACGCGCCATTTCGTTTTCAAATTTCGATTTTTCTTCTTCTGTAGCGAGTATCTGCTCTTCAAGATTTTTTACTTTTTTTTCGAGTTTTCGCTTTTCTGCGCTGAGTTTTTTTTGTTCTTCCCAATTCAATTTTGAAGCAGACTTTGTTTCTTTATCCAAATCGTTTTTTTGAGTTTGAATATCTTTTTGTTGTTTTTGATTTTCGCTCTCTATAAATTCGCCGTTCGCTTCGCGTTCAAGCCTTTCCATATAGTAGCGATAGTCGCCAGAAAAAAGCCTGTATTTTGCGGGCTTCAATTCCAGAACTCGCGTAGAAAGTTCTTCGATAAAACCTCGGTCGTGGCTTACAAAAATTACAGTTCCGCCAAAATCTTTTAGAGCATCCAGCAAAACATCCTTTGAATGCATATCCAGATGGTTTGTCGGTTCGTCTAAAATCAAAAAATTTACAGGTTTAAGCAAAAGTTTTAAAAGCGCAACTCTCGATTTTTCGCCACCAGAAAGCACATCCAGACTTTTGTAAACATCGTCGCCTCTAAACAAAAACGCCCCAAGCATATCGCGAATTTTTGGGATGAGTTCTAACGGAGCTTCGCTTTCTATCGTTTCTAAAACGGAAGCACTGCCTTTTAATGTCTCTGCATTATCCTGGCTAAAATAGCCAATGCTCACGCCAGAACCAAGTTTTATTTCGCCTTCAAAATCGCGATCAACACCTGCTAAGATTCTTAAAAGGGTCGATTTTCCTGCTCCGTTGTGGCCTGCAACAACGAGCCTTTCGGAATTTTCTAAAACCAAATCCAAGTTGTCCAAAACTTTTTTTGTGCCGTCATACGATTTTGTAATTCCTGTTAAAGTTACAACGAGCCTTCCTGAATGTGGTGCCGGAGGAAATTTAAAATGAATCTTTTTTAAACTTTCTGGAATTTCGATTTTATTTTCTAAAATTCGCTCAAGCATCTTTTGTCTTTCTTGTGCTTGAGCCGCTTTTGTTGCTTTTGCTCCAAATCTATCTATAAATTCTTGAAGATGAGCTATTTCTTCTTGTTGTTTATCATATTCTTTCATCAAAGTTTCAAGTTCAACTTTTCTCACTTTTTCGTAGTGACTAAAATTTCCTGGATACCTTTTTAAATCTCCATTAAAAAGTTCATAAACTTCATTTATTGTGTGATCAAGAAAATATCTGTCATGGCTTACAAGCAAAAATCCGCCTTTATAATTATTCAAAAATTTTTCAAGCCATTCGCGCGCTTCTATATCCAGATAGTTTGTCGGTTCGTCGAGCAAAAGTATGTCGGGATTTACCATGAGCGCTTTTGCCAAAGCAATTCTCATCTGCCAGCCGCCAGAAAACTCATCGCACTTTCTGCCTAAGTCTTTTTGTTCAAAACCAAGCCCTGTTAAAACCTGTTCTGCAATTACAGAGCGCCTGTTCCAAAGCGAATTTTCAAGCTCAGAAAAAATTTCATCGTGGCGTTGGAGCAAAACTTTTTCGTTTCCCTCTCCATTTTTTAATTTTTCGCCAATTTCATCTAATTCTTTTCGCAACTGATAACCAAAATCAAAGGATTTGTCCGCTTCTTCGCGCAAAGTGCAACCGTGATGAGTAAGTCCACTCTGCGGAAGATAAGCGATTCTGGTGCCTTTTTGGGCAACCCTTTTTCCTTCATCGGCTTGGATAAGACCTGCCATCAATTTTATTAAAGTTGATTTTCCTGCCCCATTTGCTCCCGTAAGTGCAACTTTTGAACCTGTAGATAAATTTACAGAAACATTTTTTAGAATATCGCGCTCGCCAAATGATAAAGAAACTTGCGAAAATTGAACAAATGCCATTTTAACCGCCTTGGATCACCTTACAGTAAAATACATGACAAGAGGGCTTGAACTTCTTGCAGTTACTAAATTTCCTTTGAAAGTAGCCCGTTTTGCGTCTTCTAAACGTACGCCTGAACTGTCTTTTTTATAGAAGAAATTAACTTTTTCTGAACTGCCTTCAAACTTAAAAGTTAGAATACCGTCAAATTCTTTTTGAAGTGACGGAGAAAGATAGTATTCGCAAGTGACTTTTATATTTTCTCGTGCAGAAGCGGATATTACAGATGGAACCAAAAGTCTAAAATTTCGCCAGACAGCGTTGCCACCATCTTTAAAAATCAAAGTTCCGTAATTTGAACTTCGATAAATTGGTCCGTCTTGAACAAAAGATTGAATTAGGGAATTTCTGCGCTCCGTTTCTTTTTTTATAACTTCTTTAAAATCCATATTCAAAGCGACAAAATTTTCGCTTTTCATTTTGCCATCGCTGTCCATATATTGAACTGCCATAAAATTCTTGCCTTTTAAAGTTATATAAACTTGATTTTCACCTAGAGCATACGCTCCGTCGGAACCAGCATTTATTTTTTTATAAGTCCATTCTTTATTTAAATCGGAAGTTAAAATTCTTGCAGTTTTTTCTGCGTTTTCGTCAAACATGAAATTGTTAAGATTTGGTTCAGCGTCTTTAATTTGATTTTCAGAATCGATTTCGTTCTCGTTTTGGATTTCTACAGCGAATTCAGGATTTTCCTGTTCGCCTGCGTATTCTGAATCAGGAATCTGCATGTCAAAATTTTCTTCAACCGAAGTTTCATCTTCATCTTCGTTTTCATCTTCGTTTTGAAGTCCAAAGAAAAAGCCATAATTTGCACTGATTTTTTCCAAGTCAAAGCGCCCAGTTTTTATCATCTGCTGGAAATATTCTGGATACCATCGTTTTAAAAGTGCATCTTTTATCGCTTCGTCAAGCTCTTGAATTTCGCCCTCGCTTGAATTTTCAAGTTTTTGTCCTGTTCTCTCGAACAAATTTAAATTGTAAGAAAAACACCAACCAAAAGTTCCACTGCTCGTAAGAACCCTAAGCCATTCTCCGTTTAAATTTCCTTTGCCGTTTGTAACAGACTGACCGTTGCCTTTGTAAAGGATGCGGATAATTTCATCTTTTCGCAATCTGTAAACTTGCTTTGCTGTATTTACAGGTTCAAGGCGAATCGGAAGACCATCTAATTTTACGCTTGCATAAGTGTGCTCGTATTCTTTGTAAGAATTGGCCAAGTCCAAAGTTTTTCTTTTTCCTTGAGGTTCAGAAATTTGCCAAAGTGGAATTTCAATCTTTTGTTTGCTTTCTGGCAAAGAAATTATATAAGATTGCGAGATGTTCGATTTTACATAGACTTTTACAATCTGCCCTTCGCTAACGCCTGCTTCACTGTTGTTCCACAATACAAGCGAATAACCAAGCGAGCCACAAGAACAAAGCAGTATACATAAAAAAAATGAAAGGATTATCGGAAATGTTTTTTTATTCATATCAAAAAAGTATATCAAATTTTGTATTTATATGTCATCGAGCGCCATTTTATAAATCTTGCAACAAAAGTATTTGTGGAATTCAAAAAAGCCTTGCGTTATAATCTATACGATATGGCAAAAAAAACAATTCCGAACAGAAGCGAAGTTCCTGCAAACGATAAATGGAATCTTTCGACACTCTATAAAACCGACGACGATTGGGAACAAGATCTAAAAACGATTGATTCCCTCACCAATAAATTTACATCTTTTAAATCGCACCTAAAGGATTCTCCAGAATCTCTTTTGCAAGCACTAAAAGCCTACGAAGAATTGCACAAAACTCTCGAAAAAGTCTATTGCTATGCAAGTCTCCAGCATACCGCAGACGAAAGCGACCACATCGCACAAGACAGAGAAGGCAGAGCGATGATGGCTTACGCAAAGGTAAGCGCGGAAACTTCATTTTTTTCGCCAGAATTGATGTCAATTCCAGATAATAAAATAAACGAATGGTGTAAGAGAAGCGATTTTAAAGATTACAAGGTATTTATTGAAAAAGCGTTGCACGAAAAACCTTACACTTTGAGCGAAAAAGAAGAGAGAATTTTATCGCTTTCTTCAGAAGCATTGCAAACGCCTTCAAACGCATTCAGCCTTTTAGAAAACGTAGATTTAAAATTTGGAAACGTAAACGACGGCAAAAAAGAAGTTGAATTAACTCAATCTACTTTTTCAGTATTGATAAGAAACGAAGAAAGGGCTGTCAGAAAAGACGCATATAAAAAATTCTATAAAACCTTTATTGAACATCAAAATGTGCTCGCATCTTTATATGCAGGAAGCATAAATTCCGATGTTTTTTACTCTCGTGCAAGGGGATTTTCTTCAAGCTTAGAAGCAAGCCTTTATTCAAACAAGGTCGACAAGAGCGTATATCTCAATCTAATAGAAACTGTACACAAAAACTTGCCTGTTTTACACCGCTATTATTCGCTCAGGAAAAAAGTTTTAGGCTTAAAAGAATTGCGCCACTACGACGTTTATGTACCTCTCGTAAAGGATATGATAACAAAAACCTCTTACGAACAGGCAGTGGAACTTTGCAGAAACGCTATGTCGCCATTAGGAAATGAATACACAGACACGCTTTGCAACGGCCTTTTAAACGGTTGGGTAGACCGTTACGAAAACAAAGGCAAACGCTCTGGAGCATTCAGTTCAGGAGCATACACAGGTTATCCGTACATTCTTTTAAATTATAAGGACGATGCGATTAGAGATGTTTTTACGATGGCACACGAAGGCGGACACTCGATGCATTCTCATTATTCAAAAACGAATAATCCGTTCTTATGCTACGACTACACGATTTTTGAAGCAGAAGTTGCCTCAACCTTTAATGAAGAACTCTTATTCCAGTATCTTTTAAAAAATGCACAGTCTAAAGAAATGAAAATCTATCTTTTGGCAATGCGCTCGGACGATATAATTGCAACTTTACATAGACAAACAATGTTTGCAGAATTTGAGTTAAAAGCACACAAATCGGTCGAAGATGGAATTCCGTTGAATGCAAACCTGCTCAGAAAAATGTATCAAAAACTTTTAGAGCAATATTTTGGCAGCGAGATGGTTTTTGAAGAAGAAAGCGACATGGAAGGTCTTAGGATTCCTCATTTTTATAATGCTTTTTACGTTTACAAATATGCTACAGGGATATCCGCGGCATTGGCACTTGTAAAGCGTGTTACACAAGGTGGAGAAAAAGAACGCGAAGATTATTTTAAATTTTTAAAATCTGGCGGAAGTCGCTATCCGCTTGAAAGTTTAAAAATTGCAGGAGTGGATATGTCGTCTACAGAACCAGTTCAAGATGCTCTAGATACTTTTGCAAAGATTGTTGAAGAATTAGAAAGCAACTTAAAGATTTAAGACTTTTATGCCGAAAATATAAGGCATTAAGCAACTTTGGTAATAAAAAAAGGAAAATAGATGAGAAAGTCAGAATTTTATTCGTTTTATAAAAGCATTCCAAAGGCTGAACTGCACATTCACATTGAAGCGGTGATAAGCAAAAAATCTATAAAAAAACTCTATCTCAAAAAGAATGGAACCGCTTTTTCTGACGAAGCAATGAAAGAACTTTTTTCGTATTCTGATTTAAACGGATTTATTGCCGCCTTTTTAGCAATCCAAGATTTATTTACCGAAGAAGACGATTTTAATCTGGTTTTTGAAGATTTAAAAAGTTATCTTGTTAGAAACGGAATAACACACTGCGAAGCTTTTTTTGCCCCTTCTGCTTTTATAAAAAAAGGTTTTGACTACGAAAAAATGGCTCAAATTTTTGAATCTAACATAAAAAAAATCAAAGAGGAAACAGGCATAACGGTCTATCTTTTGGGTGATGTGAGCAGAACTTTTGGTCCAAAAAATGCGGAAAATAACCTCAAAATGTTCATAAAAACTCCGTTTAACGGCTTTATTGGAATTGGACTTGGTGGTGCTGAATCAAAAGGCCCTGCAAGAGAGTTTGGTTGTGTTTTTGAAGAAGCGCTGTCGCTTGGAATGCATGCTGTAGCTCACGCAGGCGAAGATCAAGATTCTTCTTCAATTTGGGATGCTCTAAATATCTGCCATTCGCAGCGGATTGGGCATGGAATTTCTGCAATCAAAGACGAAAAACTGATGGAATACTGTGCAGAAAAACAGATTCCATTTGAACTTGCACCAACAAGCAATGTGTTTACAAAAAAATATGTAAAAGATTTAAAGTCGCACCCATTCAGAACTTTTTTTGACCGCGGAATGCTTGTAACTCTAAACACAGACGATCCTCTATTTTTTGATGTAGAACTTTTAGATGAATATTGGAATTTAAAAAAAGAGATGAATTTTACGGACGATGAATTAAAGCAGGTTATCTTAAACAGCTTTAAAGCTTCGTTTTTGAGCGACGATGAAAAAAATATCGCTTTTGCAGCGGTAGAAAATGCTTGGAAAAATTACACAAAATGACGACCGTTGCAGATTTTATAAAACTTCCGAAAAAAGACTCTCACAACAATCTCGACCTTGGAATGCGCTATTCTTCCTATGTAACTTGGGCAGGATTTTATGTGCCAGATTTTCCTGAAGACGGCTCATTTGTAAAAAAAGAATTGCGTGCACAAGTAAAAGATTACACGATTTTACGCACGGCTTCTGAGTCGGATGTTCAAAAGTTGATGGCACTTTCTCTTACAGAAGCGATTGCGGACAATGTTCAAGAGTTATACGGCACTATAAATTATGACCTTTTAGATGTTTGCAAAACTCCAGAAGTTTTTATCGCCTTAATAGAAAATGTCAAAAAAAAATATGCTGGACAGATAAAATTAAAACCAATTCTCTCTATCGATACGGATAATATCAAAGAAAATACAATGGAAACGGCAGCGTATCTTCTAACGAGTAATGTTTTTAGCGATGTATATCTTTATGGAAAGAATTTGCTTTCGATGCCACAAAAATTCACTGCTTTTATAAAAATGGCAAAAGAAAAAGGAATCAATTCAGAAATAGATGTTGCCTGCGCAAAATCTTCTGACGAATTTAAAAAACTTCTTCTTTCTTTTGTTCCATCTGTAATCATAAATGGTGAAAAAGCAGCAAGAGATAAAGACATATTAAATTTTATGAATAAAAATTCTATATCGACCGTTGTAACTCCAAATCCTGATACAGCAAATGGAAATTCTACAATGCAAAAGAAAGCAGAATACATACGCATTATGAAAGAGGCAGGTTCAAAAGTAACGCTCGCAAGCGAAAGCATGCTGATTTTTAACCAGTCTATAAGCCAATTTGCCTCTGCGCTTTGCAATACAGATTTGTTTTCGAAAGAAGAAGTTGAAACCTTAATAAACTAAATATCAAAGATAAACCATTAAAAGCATTATATCACTGTTTCGTATTCCGCTTATTCGTGAAGCCTGCCCCAATGTTAAAGGTCGAATTTTTTCGAGCTTTGAGCGACTTTCTGAA
Source organism: Treponema pectinovorum (assembly GCF_900497595.1). Classification (NCBI taxonomy): domain Bacteria; kingdom Pseudomonadati; phylum Spirochaetota; class Spirochaetia; order Treponematales; family Treponemataceae; genus Treponema; species Treponema pectinovorum. The sequence goes on along the minus strand of NZ_UFQO01000003.1, from coordinate 162,398 downwards.
CTTAATGCAGGAATTGAAGAATAATCAAAATCCAAAGGAATTTTTCGATTTTCCATTTTGTGCATTTTTAAAACGCGGGCATCCTGCTTTTCTATATAATACTTGTACTTAAAATCTTCTTTTGCAAGTTCCCAAATTTTTTCGTCGAAGCCAGGATTTTTTTCATCGCCTTTTTTAAGCATAAAACTAACCGCTTCATCAACCTGTGAATATTTTGCTTTTACCAATTCGAATTGTTCTTTTGTCTTTAAACCTACTTCATACGATTTTTCGGCAAGCCTTCTGTCTGCACTATCGTGGCGAAGTTTTAGGCGATATTCAGCGCGTGCGGTGAACATTCTGTACGGCTCTTTTGTTCCCAAAGTTACCAAATCGTCAATCAGAACACCGATGTACGCTTCATCTCGCCCCAAAATTAAAGGTGTCCATTGCGGAATTGAATCAAAATTCTGATATCCAGCATCTTTTTGCGCTTTTTGAATTACACTATTAAGCGCAGACGTTTGCCGCTGTGAAATTTCTGCAAAGATTTTTATTTCCTGTTCGCTCATTTGCGGCTTGGTCTGAAATCCACCTTCAACCATGCTTTCTGGCATTTGCCCCATTCCAGCCGTTGAACAAGCCAGAGGGCCGCAAAGCTTTTCGTGCGCTTTTGCATAAAGAGCAGCATTTATTCCTGCCACAAGCCCCTGCCCTGCCGCTTCTTCATAACCAGAAGTTCCGTTTATCTGCCCTGCATTAAAAAGGCCTGCAACCTTTTTTGTTTCCAAACTTGCAAAAAGTTGTGTGGGTTCAACATAATCGTATTCGACGGCGTAACCTGGTCGAGTTACAGTGCAATTTTGAAATCCTTCAATCGTTCGCAAAAACGCATCCTGAACTTCTTCCGGTAAACTTGAACTTAAACCGTTCAAATAAATCTCATCGGTAAAAAGGCTCTCTGGTTCTACAAAAAGCTGATGCCGTTCCCTATCTTCAAAACGCATAACTTTGTCTTCGATTGAAGGACAATATCTTGGACCGATTCCGCTTATCTTTCCTGAATACAGCGGAGAGCGATTTATGTTTTCTTTTATTATTTTATGTGTTTCTAAATTCGTATAAACCAAATAGCAGGGAACCATAGGCCTGTCGATTTTTTCGTTTTCAAAACTGAAAGGAATTACTTCTTTGTCGCCTTCCTGCAATTCTGCTTTTGAAAAATCAACTGTGTGTCGCAAAATTCTTGGAGGAGTTCCTGTTTTAAGCCTGCCAGTTGTAAAGCCCAGCCTGTTTAATGAATGAGTAAGACCAAACGCGCCGGCTTCGCCAATTCTTCCGCAAGGAGAATCGTATTCGCCAATAAATATTCTTCCCCCTAAAAAAGTTCCAGTTGTAAGCACCACAGAACGAACAGGAATTATTCTTCCACGCTCTGTTACAACGGCGGTAACTTTTTGCCGCATTCCAGATTTTGCTGCTTGTGTTAAAAGATTTGAGCGTAATTCGCCAGGAATAGAGCCTTTTTCTGCCAAAGTGTCGCTATTTGGAGGAAGTGGCGTATTTGACGCGGTTGTCAAAATGTCTATCACAGTATCCATTAAAGTGTAGAGATTTTCTGTGGTTTCTAAAGTTTGGCGTGCTATCGTTGCATAAGTTATTTTATCTGCCTGCGAGCGAGGTGCTTGTACAGCAGGTCCACGGCTTTTATTGAGCATTCTAAATTGAATCATTGAGCGGTCAATTATTTTTGCCATCTCTCCACCCAAAGCATCGATTTCTCTAACGATGTTTCCCTTGGCAACCCCACCAATAGAAGGATTGCAACTCAATCTTGCGATTGAATCTATAGTTTGAGTTATCAGAATCGTTTTTAAACCCATTCTGGCACAGGCAAGCGCTGCTTCTGTTCCAGCATGCCCACCACCAACAACGGCAACATCATAAGAATCGTAAAAAGCCATGGCGAAATTATAGTGAAACTGAGATTTTAGGACAATGAACACAATCTTTAAAAATTTGTAACCTTTTTTTGATTTTATGTTTTTTATTGTAAATGAGTTTAATCGAACTCGCTAAAGTACTCCTTATCTGACCTTAAATTCTTCCTCCGGATTTAAGGTCAGTTTTATTGGTAAAGCCTTAAATAAAAACCTTTTTTTAAAAGGGCAAATTCTATGCAAAACGTTTTTATGCCTGTATAATTTTTAGAATAAAAGTTGACGGTTATAAAAATTGAAAAATCGCCTCTTTAAAATTCTAAAAAGGTAGTCATTATGAAAAAAGAAAAAATATTTTCATTAAGAAAAAAACTTCTTATCATATTTACAGTCATAATCTTTACTTTGGTGAATTTGGTATCTTTTATTATTGGATATCAAACAAAAAAAGCAAATGTAAATAATTTTAGAGAATCAAGTTTGCGGGATATGAAATTGTTCGATAGAAATATTGAACTATTTTTTGATACTGCTTCAAATGTATTGAACATGCTTTCTGAACACGAATATTGCAAAGAAGCATACGGAAATTTAAATTCATATATAAACACAACTCAAAAAACAAAAGTTTCAAGCACGCTAAAAACTCAACAAGAAATAAGGCTCAGAAATCTTTTTAAAGGAGTTACAGCTTCGTTTCCAGATTATGTAGAAGTTTACATGGGAACTACACAAGGCGACTTTACAACAAACTTTGACGGTGAACTGCCTGCTGGTTTTGATCCTAGACGAAGGGGCTGGTATGAAAAAGCATTCAAAAATGCTGGAAAAGACATTATGCTCGACGCTTTTAGTTCTGCCATTGGAGGAACCGTAATTGGCATCGCAAAAACCGTAAATTCCTATCAAAATAAACCAATAGGAGTTGTGAGTATAGACATTTCTCTAAAAAGACTTACAGACATTATCTCCAAATTTAGAGTTGGACGCACTGGTCATTTAATGCTCATTCAAGGTGATGGAACAATTCTTGCAGATCCTACAAACGAAAATTTCATCTTTAAAAAGATGAACGAAGTTGGGATTGCTGATTTTGTTGAACTTGCAAAAATCGATTCTGGCTTTAAAGTTATAAGCATTGAAAAGCAAAAATGGTTTGCACAAGTTTATACGATACAGCAAACAGGCTGGAAATTGATTGCCCTCTTTGAACGAAGCGAAGTTTACGAAGATTATTATAAGTTCTTGCGTTCTATAACGATAATCGGACTGGTTTTGCTTGCGATATTCTTGGTTGTAGCTTTTGTGTTTGCAGTTCGCTTAACTTCTCCAGTAAAAAAATTGATTGGAGTTTTGCAGCAGGTTTCCACAAATGCTGACTATACCGGTCGGCTCAGCCTAAAAGGTAACGATGAGTTTTTCCTGCTTTCTAAATATTTTAACGAAACGATTTCTAAAATCGCTATGGCACTAAAAACTATTTCGTTCCAAACTGGCGAAATGAATCAGGTTGGACAAGACCTTGCTTCCAACATGGCAGAAACAGCCTCTTCTATAAACCAAATAAGCTCAAACATAGAAGACATAAAAAAACAGGCGATTGACCAGTCGGCAAGCGTAACAGAAACAACTTCTACGATGGAAGAAATAATCCACACGATAAACAGCCTAAACGATAGGATAAAAATCCAGACGGAAAGCATAGAATCTTCTGCAGTTGCAGTTTCTGAAATGTACAAAGAGGTAGATTCTACAAAGGAAATATTTGCCGAAACGCGAACGCTCATGGATACGATTCATCAGGCAACTGTAAGCGGAAAAGAAGGAGCGATTACTGCTAGCGGAATAGTTTCTAAGATTGCAGAAAAATCAAGTTCTCTTATAGAAGCTGCAAAGGTGATTCAAAATATAGCAAGTCAGACAAACTTGCTTGCGATGAATGCTGCGATAGAAGCGGCACACGCTGGAGAATCTGGAAAAGGCTTTGCAGTTGTTGCAGGGGAAATCAGGAAACTTTCGGAAGAGAGTTCTGTTCAGGGAAAGCAGATTACAGATGTAATAAATGAAACATTAAAGATAATCGATGAAATTTCTGTAGCGAGCGAGAACATAAAGACTTCTTTTGATAAGGTTTCACAGTTTGTAGATGAAGCAAAGGAAAAAGAAGAAGAGCTGAATGCAGTTTTGGTAAGACAGGTTGAGTCGAGCAAAAATTTGTTCTCTGAGATAAAGGCTATTGGAGGAATAAGTACGGAAGTAAGGAATGGTTCTGAAGAGATGCTTTCTGGAGGCAAAGAGATTGCAGTAGAGATGCACAGGCTTGATGCGCTTACGAGGACAGTTGCAGACTGCATAGAAGAGATTTCTTCTGGAACGGTGCAGATAAGCAAGGCGATACTGGAAGTAAACCAGATAAGCTTAAAGAACAAGACAAGTATTTCGACCCTTGCAGCAGAAGTTGCAAAGTTCAAAGTGGAATAGAAGAACATATTTTGATTTTTAATTGGACAGGAGCGAAAACTTCTGTCCTTTTTTTTTTTGCAGGATGTTAAAGAAGAAATAAAATCGATGATTGATAATAAAACTTATCATTTGACATAGTTTTTTTAAAGATAAAAGGCGAGAAGAGAAAATGCCTTGTAAACGACAAAACCTAGCCCAGATGGAAGTGGCGCGAAGCGTTGGCGGCTTTGCCGGCAATGAAGCGTAAGCGGAACCACGCACAGCTGGCCCAGTGTAGCATTGTGCTCCTCTTTTTTATGCAAAAATGGAGTGCGTTGAATTTTGGCTTGGATTTCGATATTATAAAAAAATGGACTTGTTAAAAAAATTAAATGAATTAGATAAGCGTTTTGAAGAAGTGGGTGTTTTAATTCAAAACCCGGACCTTGTTAAAGACCAGAAAAAATTCAAGGAAGTAATGCGCGAACACGGTCATCTTTGTGAAGTTTTAGAAGTTGGTAACGAATACAGAAAATGCCTTAAAGGTATTGAAGATGCCAAAATGATGATTACCGCTGAAGACGATGCCGACATGAAAGAAATGGCACGCGAAGAATTAAAAGCTTTGGAAGAAAAAGTTCCTAAACTTGAAGAAGATATTAAGCTTAAACTTATTCCGCCTGACCCTCTCGATGAAAAAAACATCATTTTGGAAATTCGCTCGGCGGCTGGTGGAGACGAGGCTTCGCTTTTTGTGCGCGATATGTGGGAAATGTATTGCCATCTTTGCGATAGAAATGGTTGGAAATACGAAAATCTTGAAGCACAGGAAACCGAAGTTGGCGGTTTTAACAAGATTGTAACTCAGATAACTGGAAAATTCGTGTACGGAACTTTGCGCTGGGAATCGGGCGTTCACAGAGTTCAGCGTGTGCCTCAAACAGAAAGCCAGGGGCGCTTGCAGACTTCTACCGTTACGGTTGCTGTTTTGCCAGAAGCCGAAGAAGCCGATGTTAAAATAAATCCTGGCGATGTGCGCGTTGACGTTATGAGGGCTGGAGGTCCTGGTGGGCAGTGCGTAAATACCACAGATTCCGCAGTTAGACTTACACACATTCCAACTGGAATTGTCGTAATTCAGCAGGATCAAAAATCGCAGATTAAAAATAAAGAAAAAGCGTGGGAAGTTTTGCGCGCAAGGCTTTTCGATTTTCAGCAGAGCAAACTGGATGCAGAACGCTCGGCCGCTCGCAAAAACATGGTTGGGTCTGGAGACCGCTCTGAAAAGATAAGAACATATAACTATCCTCAAGACAGGGTTACAGACCACAGGATAAACCTTACTGTTCACAACCTTCCAGCGTTTATGATGGGCGATATGAAAGAAATGCTCGACGCTTTAAATGTTTACGCAAAGGAAGAGCAGTTTAAATCTCTTGAATAGATTTTGATGACTGTTTTTGAAGCAAAAGAACTTGGTCGCAAAAAGTTAAAATCTTCTCCGAGTGCAGTTCTCGATACATCTGTTATTTTGCAGTGGATTACGGGTTTAGACAAAACTACACTCCTTTTAAAAAGGGATTTTATCCTTAGTCCACAGCAGAAATCTGCTTTTTTGAATGCTTTGGAAAAACGGGAAACGGGATTTCCTGTCGCTTATATAACTGGAACAAAAGAGTTCTACGGCTTTGATTTTTTTGTAACGCCGGACGTTTTAATTCCTAAACCAGATTCTGAAATTTTAGTTGATAATGCGCTCAACGCACTTGCTCAAATTTATTCAAACCTTGAAGAAAAAAACTCTGTCTTGAAAAAAATTCCTTTGGTTTGCGATATGTGCTGTGGAAGCGGTTGCCTTGGTTTAAGCGTTCTAAAATCGCTTTGGAAAAACGACGGTATTCCTCTGGAAAATCTTCCCAAAATGACCTTTATAGATATAAGTGAAGAAACCTTAAAAATCTGCAAGAAAAATGCACAAAATCTTTTTGATGAAGATTTTTTTTGTAAGATGAATTTTGTGCAGTCGAATCTTTTTGAACAGAGTTCTGTAACTTTTGACCTTATAATAACAAATCCGCCTTATGTGCCACATTGCGAAGCGGTTAAACTTTTAAAAGATGGAAGAAGTGAACCTTTGCTCGCGTTGGATGGCGATGTTGAAGAAAACGGCAATTATTCTGGCGAAGATGAAGGGCTTTCTCTGATAAAAAGGCTTGTGGTTCAATGTTTTGCGCACCTTTGCCATGGCGGACTTTTGATTATGGAAACTGGCGAATACAACGCAGAAAAAACTGCTCAATTATTCATTCAAGCAGGTTTTAAGCAGGTAAAAATCGAAAAGGATTTAAACGGAATGTTGCGTAACGTTCTGGGAGTTAAGAATTAAAGCCGTTGTAAAGAAGTTCAATTTCTTCCGGTGTTAAAGAGCGATATTCTCCGCTTTTTAAAGAGCCATCCAAACGCAACCCTGCCATGCTTATTCTTTTTAGATAAACCACTTCGTTCCCTAAGGCTAAAAAAATTCGTTTTACTTCGTGAAACTTTCCTTCTGTCAAAGTGATGTTGCAGCTGTCTTCTGTAAGCCAATTTATTTTTGCAGGAGCAGAGCATTCTTGTTCTGCTTTTTTATCTGGAGGAAGTGTAAGACCTTTTAAAGCAGCTTCTGCATAGATTTTTTGAGCACCCGACAAAACGTTTTTTTTGAGGCAGACAAAATATGTTTTTTCTATGCAATTTTCTGGTCGAGTTAAATAATTAGAAAGTTTGCCATCGTTTGTAAAGAGCAAAAGCCCTGCACTGTCTGAGTCGAGCCGCCCAATTGTGTGGAGTTTTGCTCCTTCTTTGCTAATCAAAAAATCCTTTGGAAAAACATCGTAGACTGTCGGATGGCTGTCGCTTACTGTTGAGCAAACTGTTCCAACAGCTTTATTCATAAGAAAATACAGTTTTTTAGAAGCAATTTTTTTATATCGCATTTATTTTAAAGCTCCGTGACGTCTTCTGCTTTTATACAAAAGAGTTTTGTTCCTTCGCCTTTAAACTTTTCCTTTACAGCAGCAATTATCGCCTTTACTGCACTTACATCCTTATCTTCTACATAAGTTAAAAGGATGAAATTCGTTTCTGGCCAAATTGAATTTCCCAGTTTGCTCGTTTTTTTCCCACGCCCCATAACTGTTGGAATAATCGTGTACAGAGCATGGGGCAAGTGTTCTTCGAGTAAAAGAACAATTTCTTCCTGAACAGATTGATTTGCTATAACTTCGCATCTAGTCATAAAATTCTCCGTTTTATCGCTTTGTAGTTTTATCGTTTTATGTCGATTAGTCTTTTGTCAGCAAAAGTTTGATTCGGCTTTTTTCCTTTTGTTTTTCTTTCATCACAAGAGAGAATAAAACAGGAATAAAAAACAAGGTCACAAAGGTTGATGAGGTTAAGCCTCCCACAACTGCAACTGCTATAGGCTGAACCATTGCAGCACTTCCGCTGGAAGCAAAACACATGGGAAGCATGCCGAGTATTGTTGTAAGAGTTGTCATTAAAACCGGTCGTAAACGACTTGCTCCTGCTTCAAGGCAGGCATCTTTCATCTTGTAACCACGCTCAAGCAAGAGACTTGTGTAGTCGACCAGAATTATACCGTTATTTACAACGATTCCAACTAACATTATTACGCCAACCGCACTCGTCATGCTAAAAGCCTGCCCCGTAAATTTGAATATGAGTACAACTCCAATGATTAGGAACGGTATCGTCGTTAAATTGATTATTGGCGCTTTAAAACTTTCGTAAGTGCCTGCCATTACACCAAATACGAGCAGAATTGCCATAAGTGCAATCAGCAAATAGGTTATGCCCTGTTCCTTAGTGTCTTTCCAAGCACCGTCATATATGATAGAAACGCCTTCTGGCACTACGAAACTTTCTTTTATTCCATTTTTAATTTCTTCGATTATTTCTGAGGAGCGACATTCGCTTGTTTTATCCGCAGAAACAGTTACTCGCCTTGTCTGATTTTCACGACGAATTGAAACAGGTCCCAAGCCTTTTTTTACTTCTGCAAAATTTGCAACGCTCACCATGCCAGCTTTTCCTGCGACATATATCTGTTCCAAATTTGTTATATCTTTTCTATCTTCTTTGTCGTATAAAAGAACAAGGCTGTATTCTTTTCCATTTTGGCGGTAAGTCGTTGCAGTAACGCCGTTTATCGCGTAGTTTATTTCTTTTGCAACCGTTGTAACATCAACTCCAAACGAATATGCTCTCTGGCGGTCGATTACAACTTGAACTTCTGGCAAGCCTTCTTCCGTGTCGATTGAAACTTCGCCGATGTCTGCGATTTTTTCCATTTGAGTGCGAACCTTATCTGCAATGTCGAGCGCTGAATCTAAATCATCTGAGCTGACATAAATCTTAAATTCAGAACCTGTCATCTGTCTTGCAAACCCCTGACTAAAAGTAAATCTCGCTCCAGGATAATCTGCAAAATGTTTTCTTAATTTTTGCTGTATCGTAACGGAGGTGTCTATCTGCTCTTCTGTTTCTGGTAAATTTATCTGTATAGACCCCTTATTTGTCGTTGAAGAGCCTCGCCCTGTTCCTATTGATGTTATAACTGTCGTGTAACCTTGAATTTCGTCTTCGATTATTTTTTCAAAATCCTTTAAGATTTTTTCTGTTTCTGCAAGTGGAGTTCCATTAGCAAGCGTCAAATTCATCGTTACAGAAGAATCCGTTCCGTTGTTTACCATATTTACTTTTAGAGTTGGAATTAAAATCAGCGAGATGGCAAGAAGCGAAACGCAAACGACAGTTGTTACGGCTCGGTGCGAAAGTGCGGTTTTTAGAGCCTTTCGATATAGTGCAGTAAGGTGCGTCATTGGCAGTTCAAGCAATTCGTAAAAACGTGCAAGCGGTCTAAATTTTATAGGTTTTTCCTGTCTGTTTGTAAGCGGAAGAAATTTTCCCGCAAGAACTGGGACTAAAAATACAGCTACAAAAAGCGATGAAACAAGGGCAATTACAACCGTAAATATTATTCCTTTAAACATCTGCCCCATCATACCTAAATCTGAGATAAAAAATATAAACGGCAGGAATACGCATATTGTTGTAAGGTTTCCAGAAACGACAGACATAATCATTTCTTGCGAACCCAAAACAGCGGCAACTTTTGGCTGCGCACCACGACTCCTGTAAACATATATGTTTTCTATCATTACGATTGAAGCGTCTACAATCATTCCGACGCCCAAAATAAGCCCTGTAAGAGTCATCATATTTAGAGTGATTCCTGCAAAATTCATTGCAAGCAGCGTTATTATGATTGAAAGCGGAATTGAAATTGCGATTATGAGGGTCGATTTTCCAGACTTTAAAAAGAGAAAAAGGATAATGATTGCAAGAATAAGTCCAGAATACGCAGAATCCATCAAAGTACCTATTGTGTCGCTTATGGACTGGGAATCGTCGGAAATAACTTCCAAAACAACATCGCTAGGCATTAACTGCTGAACTTCTGCAAGTTTTTTTCTTGTTGCATTTGCAACTGTAACGGTGTTTTTGCCAGACTGCTTTGTTATAGAAACATAAACGCCAGGCTGCCCGTTTATGTAAACTTCGCTGGTTCTGTCTTCAAAACCCAAATATACGTTTCCTAAATCTCCAAGCCTAACAACATAATTGTTCACTGTTGTTATTACGGTGTCTTTTACCTCTTCTACGCTCGAAAATTCTCCAGTAGTGCGCACCGTATAATCTTTTACGCCGTCAGAGATTTTTCCTCCACCTAATTCAAGATTTTGTTTTGCTAAGGCAGAGGCAACCTGCGCCATTGTAAGTCCGTAAGCAGAGAGGCGATTTTGAGAGATATCTACCCTTAAAATTTTGGTGCGTCCACCGCTAACCGTCGCTTCAGCAACTCCGTCAACCTGTTCCAAAAGGTCTACAATCTGGTCTTCGGCAATGGTTTTTAAATCGTCATTGGAGCGGTTTCCTCGGATTGCGATTCGCATTATAGGCATTGAGTTTGAATCCATCTTAAAAATCGAAGGGGAATCCACACCATCTGGAAGATTTTTTGTCGCCCGGCTTATCTTGTCTCTAATATCATTCGTAGCACTTTCCAAATCTGTGCCATAATTAAATTCAAGCGAAATTGAAGAAGAACCTTCCGAAGAAGTGGAAGTTATTGATTTTAATCCACTAACAGAAACGAGCTGTGCTTCCAAAATCTTTGTAACGCTTTTTTCTACAGACTCAGGTCCTGCATTTTTGTAAGTTGTACGCACATTTATGTATGGAAAGTCAACATCCGGCATCAAACTTATTGCGACATTTTTTAAAGTAAAAAGACCTATTATTCCCAGCAACGCAAACACTATGAGTGTTAGAATCGGGTGATCCAATATTTTTTTAGAAATCGACATATTTTCTCCGTTAGTTTTGCGAAATTTCTTTAACCTTAGAGCCACTGCCCAGAGATGTCATTCCTTGAACTACAACCTTATCGCCTGCTTTTACACCTTCGAGTATCTGAACAAGACCGTCAACTTCTTCACCTTTTTTTACAGCAACTTTTAAAACCATGCTGTCCGCTTGTACTACATAAGCAAAAAAATCGTCGCCATTTTGAACCAAAGCTGATGACGGCATTACAACTTTTCCGTCGTAGTCCTTTGTGTACAATTTTACCTTTGCAAACATCCCCGCATTTATCCGTTCATCTTCTTTATCAAAAGTCAAAATAATCTCTTTTGTGCGGCTCGTTGAATCTAAAACAGGAGACACCCTACTTACAGTCGCATTAAAAACAACGTTAGGATATGCTTCCAAACTTACTTCTGCTTTTAAGCCTGTTTTTAAAAGCGAAACATATCTTTCTGGAACATTTGCTGTAATTTGAAGATTGTCTATATCACCGATTATTGCGATTGCGGTGCTTGTTGTAACCTTTGTTCCGTTTTTTAAAGGAGTAGAAATAACGCTACCAGCAATTGGAGCGTAGACAGGGCTTGAGCGATAATTTGTTCCAGGTTCGCTCGGATCAACGTATGCAATAACTTCATTCTTTTTTACAGATGAACCTAGCAATACGTTTGTCGAAATGACTTTTCCGCCCATATCTGGAAAAACCGAAACAGAATTTTGACTTTCAACTTCTCCGTTTGTTTTTACGTAACCGTGCAGGTTTTGAATTTCTACGACGCTCGTCTTTACAGAAACAACAGAAGACGAAGAGTCTCGCATTCCGCCTGGCCTTTTTTGTCCTTTTGAATTTTTTGAACTCAATACAGTTACAGAAAGTACGAATACGATTATAACTGCAAGCAAAGAGCAAGCTGTAATTATGAACGATGTTTTTATCTGTCTGTTTTTTATAGTCATTTTCTTTCCTCTCAAAAATGTTTTAGAGTTTTATATCGAATCTAAAATTTTAGTTTTAGAAAATTCATTTATTTTTTAACCTTCCAGCGTTTAGCCCTGCGGCGTGCTCCAAATTCAACATCGCTTTTGTTAGCGTTAAAATTTCGCTGTTCAAAGTTAATTGCGCTGTCAAAAGGGTATTATTTGCAGTTTGCAGCGTGAGCTCTTTTGTTCCGCGATTGTACGCTTCTTCTGTCATATCGCAAGTTTTTTGAGCAAGTTCAACATTTGCCTGTTTTGAGCGAATCGCTTCTTGACTTTGCTTTATCGAACGCAAAGAAGTATTTACCGTTCTTATAAGAGATTTTTTTTCATCATCAAGTTGAAGCTCATAATCTTTTACGGTGTCTTTTGCAAAATCTACTGCATTGTTTTTAGAAGACCAGGGAAGAATTCCGTCCAGCGGAATTGATGCAGAGAGCGTAATCGATGACGATTTTTTTGGATCGCTTTGTTGTGTACCGCCATAATACCAAGTTGAATCTTTCCAAGAATACGTGGCATTTACGGTAGGTGCAAAGGCAGAAAATCTTTTGTCTAAAACGCTGAGTTTTGCGCTTTCAAGTTTTGACTGCAAAACTTTTATAGTTGAAGAAGTTACATTTTTTTCGTCCACTGTAACTTCGTCCAAAAAAAGTTCATCGGAAAGCGAGCCAGTAAGTTCAACTTCATCTTTAATCATAAGACCTAAAATTTGTTTAAAACTGTCCATAGAGTTTATGTAATCTGTTCGTGCATTTTCTACTGTTGGAATCATAGATTTGTAATTTACTTCTGCACTTAAAGAATCAACCTCGCTCAAACGCCCAGAATTGTATTTTGCAAGATTCGTTTCGTACTGTTTTTTTGCAATATTTAAATTTTCTTCTTGAAGAGCAATGTTTTCTTTTTTATAAAGAAGTTCGTAATAAGATTCGCGTACAGAAAATTCTATGCTGTTTAAAGCGTCTTCAAAACTGATTTTGCTCTGCTCGTACAAAAGTTTTGCATTTTTTATAGAAGTGTAAAGATTTGCCGAAAAATTTACGCTCACGCTTGCGTTCACTGCAAGATTTGCATTATACGATGAACACTGGTCGCCAAAAGTTAAGCTGTCGACAGGAATCGAAGAAGTTGCTCCAACAGAAACCGAAGGACTTATAGAATTCCAGCTGTCTTTTTTTGCCCTCGCTGCTGCTTCTAAAGTTATCGTTTGCCTTTTTATAGAAACATTGTTTTCCAAGGCGATTTTAACAGCGTCGTCCACAGAAAGAGTGTATTTTTTTGATTCAGTTGAATTTTCTGCAAAAATTCCAAGCAAACAAATATAAAAAACTAAAATCACAAAAATTATTCTTTTCATTTAAATCTTCCTTAAAATCAAGTGATTTTATCTTAGTCTAATCTTTATTCAACTTCTTTAAAATAATTTAAGAACAATATAAGAGATTACTTATTTTAAACACAAATAAAATTCCCAAAACTCGACACAAAAGGCATTATGCTATATTTTTTATGTGTCGCCTCACATTCTGGCACATAAAAAGTTTTTAGGAGAAGTTTTATGGCGTTCGACATTGTTACTAACAAAACTGAATTTGATAAAGATGTGCTGCTCGCTCAATTTTTTGCAACTTTTGGCGACAATTACACAGAAAACGAAAAGCAACTTTTTGAACAAGCGTGGAATTTTTTCTGTGAAAAAACACAAAATTTGAAGCGCTTTTGCGGAGAGCCGTATTATGTGCATCCAATGCGCGTTGCGGGAATTCTTGCGCAGTCTAATATGGACGGCGAGTGCATCGTCTGCGGTATTTTGCATTCGATATACGAAGTTGAAGGCGTAACTTCAGAAGAAATTGAAAAAAAATTTGGTTCTACGATTGCGCGCATTGTCTACGATACTTCTCGCATAACAGGAATGAAGATAAATGCTTCGTCAATTCAGCAGGCAGACAATATAAGAAAAATGCTGTTTGCCATGATTGACGATGTTCGCGTTATTTTGGTTAAACTTGCCGACCGCCTCGACAGAATGCGAAATTTAAAAGCTATTGACGAAAAAAAACAGAGGCTTGTTGCCGCAGAAGTAATCGATATTTGGGCCCCACTTGCAGACAGGCTCGGTATGCAGTCCATAAAAAATGAACTTGAAGACCTGAGTTTAAAATATTCAAACCCAGACGTTTTTGCACAGATTAAAGCGATTGTAAATCAAAAACAAAGCGAAAGAGCGATTTATCTTGAAAAAGCACAGCAAGCAATTTATAAGGCAGCTGAAAAAGCGGGAATTTCAGTTTCGGTTTCGAGCAGAGCAAAGCATTTTTATTCGATATATAAAAAAATGCAAAAGAGAAATGTGCCGGCTTCTGGACTGTACGATTTGCTTGCACTTAGAGTTATCTGCAATACAAACGCAGAATGCTACACCTTGATTGGAATTGTGCACGGTTTATGGAAACCGATGGAAGGAAGGTTTAAAGACTACATCGCAATGCCAAAAGCAAACGGTTACCAGTCGCTGCACACAACTGTTATCTGCGAAGGCCGGCCACTTGAAATTCAGATTAGAACTCAAGAAATGCACAATCAGGCGGAACACGGTGTTGCAAGCCATTGGCTTTACAAAAAAGGCAAAAGCAGAGATAAGGTTGATGTAAGCAATCTTGCAATCTTTAACCAGTTGCAATCGCTTAAAGACGAAAAACTTTCTGACGAAAACTTTTTTGCCCAGCTTAAAGGCGAACTTTTGGGTGATGAAATTTTTGTGTTTACTCCAAAGGGCGATGTAATTCAACTGCCAGCTGGAAGCAATGCTATTGATTTTGCATATCATGTTCATTCTAAAGTTGGAGAGCAGATTGTTGGAGCAAAAGCAGATGGAAAAATCATTCCGCTTGTGCAACCTTTAAAAAATACACAGATTATTGAAGTTATAACAAATCCGCAGGCGCATCCTACAGAGAACCAGCTGAACAGCGTAAAAACGCCTAAAGCAAAACAGAGAATCAGAAGCTGGCTTGCCGCAAACGATCCAACTTTTGTAGACAAGGCAGCAGAAGCGCAGAGAGCCGCAGATTTGGCAGTGCAAAATGCAAATTCTCGTGCAATTCAAGAGGAAAAAAGAAAAAAACGCAGAACTGCAAACAAGCAGATTGCAGAAGAGAAAAAAATTGACGAAAGATATACTGGCGAAATAAAGATTGAAGATATGAAAAACGTTGTCTTTAAACTTGCCGGTTGCTGCTGTCCAAAGCCCGGCGATGTGATTGTCGGTTATTCCAGTACAAGAAATGGAATAATGATTCACAGGGCAGATTGTCTTACATTCCAAAGGATTGAAAACATTGAGCACCGTATGGTTGATGTAAAATGGGTTACGCGTGAGGTACTGGAGAGGCGGCAAAGCCGTCCGTCGCAGTAAGGTTTTTAGCGACGGATGAAGCGCTAGCGGAACCTCGTAAGCACCGACAGATTTTTTTAGAAAATCTAAAAAAATCTGGCACGCACAAATTCTTAAACTTTAACGCTTTATGCAATGCGTACGCTTTTTGGCTTTTTTAGCGCCCTGTGTCGCGGATTTTGCCTTCCACATAGCCACTATCTCTTGTGCGCACCAGAGTGCCTTCTGCAATTTCGAGTTTTGTGTAGATTGCACAGTCGTGGTCTGGATTTACCCAGTCGAGAATCGCTCCATTTTTTGGATTTATAAAGATATAATCGCTGCCCAAAAGTTTTGTAGAAAGAACATCGGGACTTATGAGTTCAAGTTCTGTTCCCTTGTCCGTTTTATTGAGCGAATTGTAATTGTAAAGTTTGTATCCCTCGATTTTCTTTGCGTATTTTATATCCTTTTGTGGATGTTGAGCCAAATCGTTTTGAATTGCTTTTTGCATTCTTGGATCCATAGCGTTCAATTCGTCGATTCTTGACTGCTCCATTGCACGCGCATTTGCAAAGACTTTTTCTAAATCGCTGCCTGTTATCTTTTTTTCGATTGTGCCTGCAAGCGAATATGGGCTGTCGCTCGCCCCAACTGTTGTTTCGTCGGCATTTGCCCGGCTGTAATAAAAACCTGTCGTGCATTCTCTGTGCGGAACTTCGCTCAAACTTGCGATGAACGGCGACGCTTCTTCCTGTGTAATTTTTCCTTCAAGTGCGTCCAGCGCTTTTCTGTATGCACGAGTTACCATCGCAACGTAATAGATTGACTTCATTCTGCCTTCGATTTTACACGCGTCCACGCCGGCATTTTTTAAGTCTTGCAAATGGTCAATCATGCATAAATCTTTTGATGAAAGTATTGCTGTAAAATTTTCGCCCTCAAACGCTGGGAAAAATTCTCCTGGACGTTTGTGTTCCTGCAAAAGAAGATTTCCGCTTTGTGCAAGAATTTTTGCTTGCTCTTGAGTAAGCGGTTTTCCGCTTTGAATGCTAAAGCCGTCGCCTTTTAGACCTATGTCATAATCCCAGCGGCAAGCGTGAGAGCAAAAACCAGACTGCGCGCTGCGGCCTGTCATATAAGCGCTTAAAAGACAGCGCCCTGAATAAGCGATGCACATTGCTCCGTGTGCAAAACACTCAAGTTCTATTTCTGGATTTGCGTCTTTTATCTGTCGAATTTCATTTAAGCTTACTTCGCGACCGAGCACGACCCGCTTAAACCCAATTTTTGAATACATCTTTACGGCGTCTTTATTCATGCAACTTGCCTGTGTAGAAAGATGCAAGTGTGCATTTGGAAAGTGCCTTTGCAAAGTTTCTACCATTCCCAAGTCTTGTAGAATAAAAGCATCAATTGGGTACTGTTTAAAATAATCCAAATTTTGCTCAAAAGCTTTTAAATCCTGATTATGAAAAGCGATGTTCAAAGCACAAAAAAGCCTTTTTCCTGGAAATCGTTTTTTTAATTCTATAACTTTGTTGTATTCGTCTTCGTAAAAATTGTCTGCTTTTACCCTGAGCGAAAATTTTTTTAGACCGATATAAGCAGTGTCCGCTCCGTAATTATATGCATAAGAGAGTTTTTCTACATTCCCTGCTGGACAAACCAATTCCATAATTTTCCTCGTTTAGTTTTTAACGTTTTTTGTTTCCAAAGTAAGCCAAATTTCTGTTTGGCTGTCGCTTGAATCTATCTTTCGCTTTGTAAAAAGCGAGCCTATCCGCTCGATTGCAAGATGGGCTTCTTTAAAATACTCGTCTGCCATTTGAAACATCGCTGGCATCCCCTTAAAAACATCTACTTCGCACTCAATTCCAGAATCTAAAAACTTTGCCTTTAAATTTTCTGCATCGTCGCGCAAAAACTCATCTTCGCCAATTTGAATATACACTGGAGGAAAGTTTTCCAGCTGCTCCCTTGTCGCTTTTAAAGGAGAAACCAGTGGACTATTTCGATTTTCTTGAAAAGTATAAAGTTCGGCAGATTTTTTTATTGCCAACGCGTTTGTAAGGTTGTCGCCTGACTTCTTTTTTTGAAATTTTTGAGAATCCACACTCACATCAAGCCAAGGGCTAAAAAGAACAACTTTTTTTACTGAAAGACGGAATCTCTCTTTTAGACTTAAAATAAGCCCCATCGCAATGGAAGCTCCAGAACCGTCGGCCATTATTATTATTTCTGGTTTTGATTTTTGCAAATCAGAAGCGTTGTCCAAAGAGTTTGCAACAAGTTCTTCTGTATAGATGGAACGAAAAACAGTCTGCACATCGTCCAAAGATGCAGGATAAGGATGAGTTGGTGCAAGCCTGAATTCTGGTACGACTGCCCTGCTCGACAAACTGGAAGCCAAAGACGCAACAAACGCTCTGTATACTTTTCTTGAACCGCCGACAAAACATCCGCCGTGAATATAGAGAATAATCCTTCGAGTACTGTATAAAACTGGCGAAAGGATGTCGCAGGAAACGGTTGAATACTTTTTTTCTTCAAAATCAACGCCGTTTGGAAGAATTGGCTCTTCAAAAAGCTCTTCCATCTTCTGCCTGAAATCTTTTACTTCCGCCTTTGTAGAAAAATATAACGCCTTTAATTTTTTTAAAGCAAGTTTGCGTTCATAGTAAGCCATAGGAATCCTATGATAGTAAAAAGTTCAAAAATTTGCTACAGTAAGCCATGCCTATAAAAATTCAAAGCGACTTGCCAGCAAGACTTGTGCTGGAAAAAGAAAATATCTTTGTGATGACAGAAAACAGAGCGTCAAAACAGGATATTCGCCCATTAAAGATTGCGATTGTAAATCTTATGCCCACAAAAGAAACGACAGAAACCCAACTTTTGCGTCTTTTGGGCAATACGCCACTGCAAATAGATATTTCGCTCGTCAGGATGGAAAAGCACGAGTCCACTCATGTAAGCGGCGAGCATCTGGAAAAATTTTATATTCCTTCGAGCGACATTTTTAAAAACAAATACGATGGAATGATAATAACCGGTGCTCCTGTTGAACAGTTGCCGTTTGAAGATGTCGATTATTGGAACGAACTTTGTCAGATAATGGATTACGCAAAAAAAAATGTTTTTAGCACGCTTTTTATATGCTGGGGTGCTCAGGCAGGGCTTTATCACAATTATGGAATTGAAAAATTTGCTTTGGATAAAAAGGCTTTTGGGATTTTTGAAAATCACAAAATTTTAGAATCTGAGCCATTGTTGCGTGGTTTTGACGATGTTTTCCCAGTTCCAACGAGTCGTCACACTTCTGTGCACCGCAATTTAATCTTAAAAGAAAAAAAATTGCAGGTTCTTGCAGAAAATCAAGATGCAGAAATAACTTTGACTAAGTCTAACGACAATAGACTTATCTTTATGATGGGACATTTAGAATACGACACAGAAACCTTGAGCAAAGAATATTTTAGAGATAAGGAAAAAGGTCTTAATATTGATGTTCCCCTAAATTATTTTCCAGATGATGATTCATCAAAAAAGCCTAAAAATTCGTGGCGAAGCACAGCTCATCTTTTTTTCAGCAACTGGCTAAACTACTACGTATATCAGGAAACTCCTTACGATATAGAAAAACTGGATTAAAAAATTCGGCTTCGTTTTACAGCAGAATCTCAATCGGGAAGTTGGTATAAAAAATCTCCGTCTACAAAATGTTGATGTAAAAAAAATGTTGCAGGCGTTAATCCTTGGAGTTGTCCCAAAATTTTGACCAAAGCCAAGTTAATTCGTGTTTGTTGTAATTTAAGTGAAGAACACGACTGTTTTTTATATCAGCAAATTTTTGTACCAAAGACCAATCTATTTCGCCCTGCATTTTTATTGTGCATATCATATTATTTGTAAGACCGCTTTCTATCCAAAGGTTTACCCATTCAAAAAGCCTTTGCGGATAACAGATAACATCGCTAAAAACCCAATCAACAGGCTTCGTTCCCAATTCTTTTGCTACATCTTCTGGCTTTAAAGTGAATGCATCGTGAGCAGCAAATTTTATCAATTTGTCTTTCATCAATTTTGAATCGAGTTCTGCTCTGTCTACTGCAAACACTTGAGCACCAAGTTCTTTTAAAACCCAAGTCCAACCGCCTGGGCACGCACCTGCTTCAAAACATTTAGATTCAGAATGTGGAAGTTCTAATCCAGAAAAATGTCTAAAAAGGGTCAAACTTTCCTGCAATTTTAAATAAGCGCGGCTCGGAGGATTTTCGTGGTCTTCTTCAAAAACGATTCTTCCAAATGGAATTGAACTCGAAGTTTCTGCACTTGCAAGAATCGTATTTTCGTCAATCAAAGTGAAAAATCCCATTGGAGTGTGCGGAATCTCAAGGGAAAATATATTTTTACCGGTTTCGTCGGTTTTAAAAAATTTTTTTGGTTTTAAATTTATATACGGCAATTTTTCCTGAATCAAAGCGCCACGCCTAAAAAAGTTATAGAATTCTCCAGCCCAATTCCGCTGAATTTCCTTTAACGATTTTGCCGCTTCGCCAATAGACTGAAAATTGAGCAAAAAGGGTTCATACAAAACAAGGCTTGCCCAATAAGGATTTGAATTTGATTTGACCTTTGAATTTTCTTTTATTTCTTCTCTTTTAAAATCTGGGCAAAAAAGCAAATTTCCGTACCAGACACTTTTGTTTGCAGAAAATCGCTCCCCAGAAATTGTCAAGGATTTTTCTATTTTGCCAAAATCAAAGCGTTCAGCTAATTCATTTTCTAAAAGATTTTTAGATTCAGGAAAAGCCAAAAATGCCGTTCCAGACAATTTTGTTATACAAACTGACATGAAGTTTCTTGAGGAAATAGAGAATCAAAATCAGAAGAGTAATTTTCTTCGGAAAGTTGCTTTATGTAAGACTCCAATTTAGCAGAATCCGGAGAATGCAAAAACGAAAAACCGATTTCTGTTGTTCCGTCTGCTCTTTCTTTTTGCCACTGCGGATGACAATAAAGAACAAACGGTTCAGTGTTCTCTCTTGAAAGCCTTATATGAATTTCGTAGTCATTTTCCATATTGAGATTAACTGGAGCATCGTAGTGAATTTTACAGCCCGATTTTGAAATATCATCCAAAACGCCAGCAACTGGACAAAGGTCTTCGCACTCTGCTCTGCCAAAATCTGAAAAACGAACATTTTTTCTAAGGTTTTGAACCATACGCTTGATTATGAACAAATAAAAACTTCGCGTCAATAAAGATTATTTTTACTGACGCGAAAAAATCATTCTTTTACACACAAAACTTTTCGTGTTTCGTCGATTTCAGGGCCGGTAACTCGCACAAAATAAAGCCCACGCGCAACAGGATTGCCTGCATTGTTCGTTCCGTCCCAGTGGAAAAAATGCGTGCCTTGAGATTTTGTTCCGTGCGAAAGCCTTTTTACGATGTTGCCGTCGAGCGTCATGACAAAGACATTCAGGATGCCGTCTCTTGCTTGGTCAACTTGAATTACGGTTTTTTCGCGGACATTTACATTTATGACATTGTTCAAAATTGAAACGCCACCCCTTTGTAAACTCACATCTTTTATTCCGAATGACCAAAGGTCAACAAAAGGAAAACCTTTGGAATTTATTTTGTTTTCTGGCATCCAAAGCGCATAGAGCGGAATTTCTGCGGTTGGACTTGAAGGAACAAAAAAACTTGGGTCAAAATCTGCATCGTGATCTATTGTTACGCCTTGCACCTCGAACAAAAATTGAATTTCATCGCCAGGGTCAAAAGTTGTTGATGCAAATTTGTAATCATAGAGCGGTATAGCTGGAGGATTTGAAGTGTCAGGAGTGAGCGTTTCGAGCAAACTAGTTGAAACTTCTGAAGTCGCAAGTGCGCTCATCTTTTCTGGAAGCCAAAGCCTCCAAGAAGATCCTGTAAGTCGGTTTAATTTATCGCTTATCATAAAAGAAGTAAGATTTGTCTTTTTTGTAGCCAAAAGTTTAAAAGTGTCCGTCGAAAGAATATAATCGTCATTTGCATCGAGCCCAGCAATTATTCTTGTTCTAAATACGATGTCGCGTCCTCTTACAAGTTTGCCGTAATTTCCTTGCGTTTCTGAAAAATCGTGAACAGCGTAATTTTCTGCTTTAGATTCAAAATCGTTTCCGTATATGCCTTGTTCGTCCCAGTCGTCATTATCTTTAGGTAAAGCATGAGCATACAAGACATCCACTGCGTTTATCGCAAAGTCCGAAATTGCATGTGCCTTATTTTTTGTAAGATAATTTCCTATAAAGTCGTGTATCTTTGTGTCGCTTATCGGGTCTCCTGTAACTATATCGCCAACTGTATCTGTACCGTGCCCGATATTTCTAATCCAAAGATTTTTTATATTGTCGAGCGTTATTTTTCCCACTAAATTGAACAGGAATGCGGTGTATTCGTCGGACGAAGATACGTATTCAACTGAAGCGATTGATATTCCAGAATATGGTGTATTTGTCTGTTTTTGGCAGATTCTAAAACTGTCTTTAATTTCATTCAGAGCATCAGAAAGTTGAGTGGAATCCAAATCGCCAAATGCATAAGAGTCACCGTTTGGATCCGTATATGCGAGCTTTTTTGTGAATATAACATAAACCTTGTTGTTTCCTATTGGAGCAAGGCTCATAACATAAGAAGGCGCAGTTAAATCTACAGAAGCGAACGAAGTTTTCTGGCTATATGAAGAAGCAAGGCGGTTTCCTGCTAAATCCGTGATAAAACTATTTGCTGGTTCGTAATAAAAATTAAAAGCACTTCTAATAGGGAGATAAGTGTCACTGTCGTTTACAGGAATGCTTAAATACAGGCCGTCGCTTGCTGTAGCGTTATCTGTAGAAGAGCGGAAAAGCGAACTGCGCACAACCTGCCCTATTTCCGCAGACCCTGCCGATTTTTCGGAATTAGAACCGACAATATAACTAAACGAAGAATTTTCGCCTGCAAGAGATGAGCGCCTTATTCCACCTGAGGTTTGGCTTTGAGAAGTAACAGTCGAAGTTACAAATGGTCTTGCCCCTCCAAAAGTATCTGGAAGCGTTTTTATGTTTTCCATCCAGCCTTTTTTGGACTTCCACCAATAGTCAACTCCCAAAGAAGAATTTTGATTTTTATTGTTATCAAAAAGATGAACTTCTATCGACTCGATATAAGAGCCTGTAGAGGCACCGATTATCTCGTAAGAACTTGAATGCGAACCTGCTGCCCAGGAAGTCCAGTTTTCGCCAGAAGTGATGAACGGAGCAATCACTGGCGGAAGAACATCCCAAAGTCCATACAGTTCCTGAGTTGTAGAATTCACTACAATGTCGCCCAGAGGATGATTTTCAGTTCCTACGCTGTCTAAGGCTGTAAAAATATTGTTTCCATCTTTGTCTTTTGCTATATCCGTTATAAATGAATTTGAGATTCTTGTTACTGCACCGCTTGGAGTTTGTGCCGAATCTATATAGCCAACCCAATTTCTGTATAAGTTTGAATTGTGAGTTACTGTTCCGTCTACGTATCCTGCAACGCTTAAACGTAATCTGTGGGTCTGTGCAGCTGGACTGCCAGATGAAGTTGTGCTGAATTTTCTGTAAAGTGCATGCGGAGAATCGCTTGAATTTTTAGAAGCACAAATCAATTTGCCAGACGCAAGATGAGCAAATCCTTCCACAGTAAGACCATTTCCGTTCGCAGTTGTTCCACTTCCTGTAATGTGAGCGCCGTGTTCTAAAGAGTTTGCAAAAGAAACTGTTGCCCTTGCATTCAAATCGCCAGCATTAAAGGCGAGATTTCCAATGTTCACCGCTTCTGAATATTTGAATTCAATAAAATTATGAGAATCGTATTCGTTTTGGCTGGTTGCACCAATGATAGAATCGTAAACGCTGTGTTTTTCCTGACCTGTATAAACTGCAATTAAAACAGGACTTGCCCTGTCTTCAACTTTATTGAATGAAAGAGGGACAGAAGAATTTTCCAATCCTGCGCCGTAATTTCTGCTCATGGTGTGTCCGTTTGCAGCGGTAAACATTCCTTCCAAAATAGAAAGGTCTGTCGTAAGATTTTTATGAGTTCCAGAGCGGTCGGTTGAGTCAAGCGAATTCGTCGAAAGTGCATTATACGAAGCCGTGCCTGTTGCGTCTGTGTTCCAAGTTTCTTCAGCGCGTATATAAAAAGAACTCACATCGCCTGCGTCATTTGTTAAAGGCGTGGTGCAGTCAGCATCTGTATAAACAGAGAGGATTTTTTTTGTTCCATTTGAATAAAATATCCCTCCAGATGCGGCCGAAGTTGATGAAGAAGTTAAGCCGATGTTAGTTGCAATTTCTCCGTTTGAATTTTCCAAAGGCATATCAAATTCAACAAAAACCACATCGTCATAAACCGAATACGCATTTTTAATACGAGGAACACTGCCTTGAACATTTGCATTTGTTCCCGCTAAAGTGTTGCCCTGCGTTTGTCCGTGAGTTTCGCTATCGACAGCACCAGCACAAAGCCAGCCACCTGTAACACTCAAATTATTCAAAGTTGAATTAAACGCCACCGCATAAGGAATCCCCCATTGTTTTTCTGTAACAGAAGAGGTTGCATTAAAAACCGGATTCGATTGTGAATTATCTTGAATCGAAATCGTTGCTCCAGAAAGATTTGCACCGTTTAGATAAAAGTTCTTTCCAATAGTTAAAGTCGCGCCCAAAAATGAAAGGCTTGTTCCAAAAGTTGAAGACGCTTTGTATATCAAAGAATCGTAACCGTAGTAAGCAAAGCGAGTATCTGTGCCAGCAAAACGAGGATCGTCATAAGAAGAAGCACTACCCCAAATTGCAAAATCTTGAACCGAAGTTATAGATGATGAACAAGAAATATTTCCAGAATAAAAATAAATATTGTGAGCGGAAATCGAAGAAAGAAGAGCCAGAGTAGAAGAGGAATCAACAAAAAGCGGAGAATTCAAAAGCGTGATTGAATTTGCATTTGCGTTCCATACGAGTGGTGCAGCGTTTAAAACTCTAACTCCACCAACAGCGTTAAAATTTTGTGCTCCACTAGAAACATAATCGCCAGAAATCATCGTTATTGTGTTTGCTGTTGTGCCACTTCCAAATACGCCAGCAGTTGAAGGCAATGCTTTAAAATCGGCAGTTCCATTGGAATTAAAACCGTTTAACTGCAATTTGCCAGCGGTTATATCTATAGAAGATAAAGCAGTTGTTCTTCCCAATGTTCCAGACGCTGTAAAGGATTTTCCGTCATAAACTTTTGCATCAAAAGAACCTGGTCCTATTACAGAATCGATTGAAAAATCTCCTCTTGCTTTAAATTTTACACCAGAAGAAATTTCAACATCGCCAGTATAGGTTTGACCCAAAGTTGAACTTACATTTTGCTCTGTTGATGAAGAAAATTTTGTTGTTCCGCCAACCGTTATGCTTGCAGAAGAAGTTACATCAGAAGCAAAAACCGCATTGCTCGTTACAGAAAGCGCTGCACAAGTTACAGAGCCTGTAACTCTCGCATTTGCTCCAGCCGTAAATGAGCCTCCAATGCTTACTTGCCCCGCAACTGCAACGTCTGCACCAACTGTGCTCACAGAATAAGAGTCCGCACCATCGGTTAAACCTGCTGCAAAGCGAATTAACTTTGTGCTAGGCGCGGTTAAAACTGCATTTGCTCCAAGCGTTACATCGCCTGCATATCGCTGGCTTTCTCCTGTTAACGAAGAAGCGATTACCCCTGTCGTTGTTATGCCTGCTGTTTTTATCTTTGTTGTTTCAGAAACGTCGACGCTTTCTGCCTTTACCGCACCGCTAAATTCTGCATTGCCGTTTATAGAAAGCACTTTTAACGCAAGGGTTTCGCCTATGCTCGAATTAAAAATTGCATTTCCACAGGTAAAGCTTACATCGTTTGCGCTACCCAAAGAATTGACTTTCTGATTAAAAGTAATTTTTTTGGTTCCGCCAGCAAAGCCTGTGCTCTGTTCAAAATTTATTGGATTTGCAATCGTCAAATCGCTGGTAAAACTTACGGTCGGGCAATCAAATTTTACTGCCATAGTTCCGCTTACATTTTGTGCTGCCGCTTTAGAAAATTCTATCTTTGAACTTGCATCAAAACTGACTGCATTCCTTACATCTAAGTCGCCTTTGAATGTGAGCACCGTTCCTGTCAAATTCCCATCTATCTTTACTGTTGAACCATAAATTTGAGTTGCAACGCTCGTTACAGCGCCTTTTAATACGACAGGACTTACGATATTAAGATTTTTGCATGTTGCTCCTGCGGATAAAGAAAATTCACTGGAAGCATTTAACTGAACATCGCCAGTTGAGCTAACAGAGACATCGCCTGTAAAAATATTTGCTCCAGAAAGCGAAACATCGCCACTCGTATTTATTAAAGTTGTGCCAGAAACTTCTATTATTGAACTTACGACTGCACTTCCTTTTATGCGCAGGTTTTGATATTGAAATCCTGCCTCTGAACTTCCATCCCAAACAAAATCGGTTAAATCTGTACCGCCGTACTCTACTGTCGAAGAGGAGCCGTTCGCCATTGTCGCCAAAATCGTTTGAGGAACAGAAATTGATTTTCCGTTGAGTTTTACTAAACCGTTGTTTGTAAATTCTCCAGCCGTTACATCGAAAGTCGCAAAATCAATTTCCGCAGATTCTTCTACAGTTATAGTTCCAGGGGTGTCAGAATCGAGATTTGAATACGACGGATAAGAAATATCTATATCGGCAGTGAGCAAAGGATAAACACTCGGAGAAGCTACCGCTGGAATCTTTACAGTTGAGCCACGTCCAGGAACAGAATTTTGAACCCAGTTGCCAGCAGTAAACCAATCGCTTGTGCCACCGCTCCAAACATATTCCATCCCTGGAAAATTCCAATAAATGTTATTTCCGCTGTCGCTGCTTTTTAAAGCTGTAAGATAATAGTCAGCAGAGCCGTTTTTTGTAATGTTTTTGCAATTTTTTATATCAACATATTCAATTCCGTAAGATGAAGTTGATTCTGCAATCGTATTAGGATTTAGGAAAAGTTCCCATTGCCCAGTTGAAGTTAAATTTAATTTAGAATCCTGCGTTCCAGAAAGAAAGATTTTTGAAGTAATAGTCTGTTTTTTCCCAGAACCAAAAGTTAAAGTTTTTCCAGCCTGCGATTGTGCTATTAAACTTGTAAAGGAATTTGCCTGATATATATTCGCATTACCTTTTATCGTAAGTTCTGGATTATTTGCGATTACTCCATAAAAATTTGTAACATGAGAACCTGTTGTGTTTACAGTAAATCCATAGCCAGAATTTCCTGTAATTAAATTTGAATTGATTGCACTCGTTCCAAAGTTTATATCCCCCGCAGTTGACTTAAATTCAACGCCAGAAGTGCCAATCGTTACAAGAGTAGTATAGATTTGCGCTGTGTTGCTTGTGATATTTCCGCCAGCAGAAGTTGTTCCGCCAATCGTTATGCTTGCAGAAGAAGTTACATCAGAACCAAAAACCGCATTGCCAGTTACAGAAACGACTGCACAATTTACTGCACCTGCAACACTCGCATTTGCACCAGCCGTAAACGAGCCATCTATATTTATCGCACCTGCAACTGCAACGTCTGCACCAGCAATACTCATCGCATAAGAGTTTGCACCGTCTGTTATTCCTGCCCCAAAGCCAATCGATTTTGTAGCGGGTGCGGTTAAAACTGCATTTGCTCCAAGCGTTACATCGCCGGCGTATCGCTGGCTTTCTCCTGTTAACGAAGAAGATATAACTCCTGTCGTAGTTATACTTGCTGTTTTTATCTTTGTTGTTCCAGAAACGTCGACGCTTTGCGATTTTACTACACCGCCAAACTCTGCATTGCCCGTTACCCAAACATCTTTTAAGGCGAAACTCGAGCCAACAGTGGAATTAAAATTTGCGTTCCCGCTCACCTTTAAATTGTAAGTTCCTTCAACAGCACCGGCAAAGATCACTGTTGCTCCTTGCAAAAAACAATTAACACCAAGAGTTAATGCTCCTCCATAAGTTTGATTTCCACTAGTGCGGACAATAGGAGCACTATCGCTATTTAGAGCATTAAAATTTGCCGTCGCACCTGCACTTGTTACGAGGCTCGTTCCGCTAAAACTGGCAGAATCCGTTATAGAAAGGCTTTGCCCTACAGAAACAGCATTTGTCGCCGTTAATTTATGATTTTTTATCGCAAGTTTATAAAAAATCTCTGTTCCAGTTAAGCTTAAAGAAGAATCTGCGGAAAGTTCAAAAATAACTTCGCTCGTATTTGCCACAAATCCGCCAGAAGAGTTTGCATTTGTCCAAGAGCTTTTAACTGTAAAAATCTTGTTTGCACCGCCAATCAATTTTGCAGAATTTGCTATATCGACAGCGTTTGCATCTACCGTTCCAGCCAAAGTCGTCTGCCCAGAACCAACTCTCAAAGTTCCTGCAAGTTTTACCACATCGCTTAGAGTAACAGTTCCGCTGAAAAAAACAGGTGCAGTCTGCAAAAAATTAGTATTGCTAAAGTTTATAGTTCCGCTTCCGCCACCAGTATAAGAAGCGATTTTTAAAAGTGCAGAATTTGAAACTCCGCTTATGCTTAGCGAATTTGAATTAAATGATGAAGTATCAAATTTAAACGAATTTGAAGAATTTGCA
Organism: Treponema pectinovorum; assembly: GCF_900497595.1. Classification (NCBI taxonomy): domain Bacteria; kingdom Pseudomonadati; phylum Spirochaetota; class Spirochaetia; order Treponematales; family Treponemataceae; genus Treponema; species Treponema pectinovorum. The sequence continues at coordinate 134,537 of NZ_UFQO01000003.1, read as the reverse complement.
GTCGCGGTTTCTGTAAAACTTATATCAGAGTTTGTTGCAGCAAAAGAAACCTTACCGCTAGAACCAAATGTCCAACTTCCCCCATCACTTACACTCTGGCATTCTTTAGTAAAAAGCAAATTGCCATCGTTTTGAACAGTTGCCCCAGACGCATTTGTAAAGTTTTCCCAGATTCCAGCCGTGCCGCTGTCCACTTGCAAAATTCCCCTGTTCACGAGAGCACTATTTACAACCGCCGTATCTTCCAAAACCAAAGTTGCTCCAGAATTTACAGTAAAACTTGAAGCCGCTTTGATGTTATTTTCGTTTGAAGAATGGGAGTTTTGGATAGTCCAAGTTCCACTTTTTATAAGAAGTTTGTAGTAATCGTTCGTAGAATTTGAGCCATTATAAATATCTGTAATGTTTCCACTTGCACCGTTATATTCAACAGTTCCTCTGGCATTATCCATTATCAAAACAGCAGAAGAAGACGATGTCGCCTTATAGTAAAAGCGCCCACTTCCAGAAAACACGATTGTTCCAAAATTTGTAAGGCCGTAATTAGAGCCAGAGCGATAAGAAGTATTCAGTGCAAAATTTGAAAGTTCCACTTTGCACGAAGCAGATGATGAAGTTCCGACAGAAATTTTATTTATGTACACTGCAGAAGTTAAAACCAAAGCATTGAGGGCAGAATCTGCAATCGTTATTTTGCTTGTTCCTTTTGTGTCATCTGGATATGTAAGCGCAGTTGTTCCGTCCGAATATTGCCAGTTTGAAGCCGTTGTCCAAGAACTGTCCGTCGTTCCGTTCCAAACAAATTCTTGAGTGAACCAGTATTTTGTCGTCATAGTTGCTGGCGAACTCATATTTAAATCTTTTACAGTTGCAGTTGAAGGAATTAAATCCAGTTCATTTGCAACATTTGAAGCGGTTACGGAATTACAATATCCAGCCAGCGTATAAGCAAACGATGAACTTGTCGGCTTGGTCGAAAAAACAGCCTTCCACGGCGAAGAAGAACTTTGAGAAGCAGAAGTTAGAGTGATTTCCTTACCGCTTGTTCCGTTGCAAGAAAAATTTGTAAAATTTTGAGTTGAATTGTCTTCAAAGGTAACGGTGCACGCAGAAGAGTTTACAGAAGAATCCGCTTCAAAAGAAGAAAAATCATTATCGGTTTTAAAAATGGTAGATGAAACCAATTTAATCTTTGCGTTAGAAAGGCTTGAATTAAAGGTTACAGAATTTGAAGTTCCAGAGTTTGCCGTCAAAGTGTGGGACGATGTAGTTACAGTGTTTGCAGATGAAGTTCCAAAAGCAATTGCACCCGAAGAACTAAAAACAGAATCGGCAGTTAAAGTCAAATTTCCGCTATATGTTTGATTTCCGCTGGTCGTAACATCTCCACCAACAGAAGTCGTTCCGCTAACAGAAACTGAAGAAAGTGCAGTTACAGAGCCAACCGCTCCTCCAAAAACCGCATCACCTGCTACAGAAAGAGAACTTGAACCATCAACTTTTGCACTAAAAGTAACAGAGCTTCCTGTAAACAAAGTACTGCTAGAAGTAAGCGTAACGTCGCTTCCGTAAGTTTGACTTCCGCTGGTCGTAATATTTCCACCAACAGAAGTCGTTCCGCTAACAGAAACAGAGGAGAGTGAAGTTCCTAAACCTATCGCAGAAACAAAAACTGCGTTTCCAGTTATAGATAAAGCCTTTAAATTTGCATTCAAAGATTGCACATTAGAGTTAAAAGTTACAGTTCCCGATGCAGATTCGAAATTAAAATTGTTATTTAACTTCACAACTCCGCCGTAACTTTGATTACCTGCCGTGGTAACATCAGTAACATCAGAACCAAAAATTACGTCCCCCCCAATACTAATAGACGACGGCCTTACATGCCCCCTAAAAGTTGCCCCACTTGTAGCAGTAAAGCTGCCAGCACAATCGATGCTCGCACCGTGTCCTTCATAAGAGCCAAGACTTATATTCCCGCTAGAAGATATTGCACCAGTATTCGTCAATTTTCCACTTATAGTAAGCGAAGACGAGCCTGTAATGTTTATTGCTCCACATACAACATCACCAGAAACACTAACTGTAGCATTATTTATGATTACATTATCGCTAGAATCGTTTGGATAGCCGTCAACGTCTGGAGCATCAGGAGACCAATTGACAGGGTCATTCCATTGGAGAGGACTTCCGCCACCAGTCCAAGTGAAATTAGTAGAAAAAACAAAACCACAAGAAAAAAGAGCAAAAACTCCCAACAAAAAAGCTCTTTTAATCCGCGACGGAACAAAAATCAAAGAAAAAACAGAAAATATATCAAGCTTATTAAGCAAAAACATCTCTTAAAAAACTCCTAACCACATTATATTGCACGTTTTAAAGAACAAAAGCCAACAAAACCAAAGATTTGCACTTTCAAGAAATTCCGACAACTTCGCTTTTTAAACATCGGAGAAACAAAAGAGTTAGTTAAAAAAAATCAAACATTTATGGGGAATATTGTGATTAAAAAACTGGGCGCCACACCTAAAGGTGTCGGGTGTTGCGCGGCTTGGTGCCCGCGGTCCTGGCGGACTTCTGCAAAGCAGAACCGCTCCACCCCCTGGCGCAAAATAAAATACAAGCGATGTAAACATCAAAAAAAAACGATTCTCTAACAAAAAGAGAACCGTCATTATTCAGCAAAGCTTTGTACGAATTTTACTGCACGCAAAATGCGTGCCTCCGCCCACTCACCTTTGCTATTGCAAGATTATCGGTCTCGCTGTTAGTTACCTTTTCCTACTAAGCACATACGTCGCGCAAGCGCTCCGCGATGTGTAAGGAAATTATTTTAGTCCGTAGGACCGCTATTTAGCGGATCCTACTAAGCACATCCATTCGGCTTGGGCGCAGAGGGTTTCGCCTACGTAGGCTTTGCCTTCCTGCACTACCATGTTTTTTGTGCAGCGCTTGTTTTGTATTTCCATACGCACGGTGTCGCCTGGTCTTACCTGATGTTTGAACTTTACATTGTTCACCGTTGCCAAAAAGAAGAGACAACCTTCGTCAAATTTCTTCTGCAAACTCAACGCAGCTCCGCCACCTTGTGCCATTGTTTCTATTAAAATTACCCCAGGAACTACTGGATACTCTGGGAAGTGTCCTTTAAAGAAAAAATCTTCTTCGGTAAATTTTCTTGTGCATACACTTCCGTTTTCGTCGTAACTGTCGATTGAATCGACAAATAAAAAAGGTTTTCTGTGTGGTAATAGGGATTCTATATCTGTGAATTTTTCCATGATTTTTTTCCTGTTTTTTTAGGATTGTGATATTCTGCCTGCATTTAGTAAATGTTTTGCTATAAAAAAATTGCAGACAAGCCGTATTATGCTCGTTTATGTATGAACGGCGTACTGAGCTTCGATTGTGCCTCCGGGGCGATGCGGGGTGTCCACGCAGAAAGGGTAGCGCATAATGAAATATGCGCGTAGGGAAAGGCTTTTCCCTCCTTTCCCTAATCCTTGCAAACAAATTCTAGTTTACTCTTTTGAAAACCAAAATTCCGTTGTGTCCGCCAAAGCCGAAGTTTCCGCTCATTGCAACTGGAACATCAATTTTTAAGCCTTTGTTTGCTGTGTAGTCTAGGTCGCAGCCGCCTTCAACATCCTGATTGTCCAAGTTGATTGTTGGCGGAATAAAGCCGTCTTCAATTGATTTTATGCAGACAAATGCTTCCAATGAACCTGCGTTTCCTAAGCAGTGGCCTGTCATCGATTTTGTTGAAGAAATGTGCAATTTATATGCTGCTTCTCCAAAAGCGATTTTGAGCATCTGAGTTTCGCCTGAATCGTTTTTGTGTGTTGAAGTTCCATGCGCATTGTAGTAAACAACATCTTCTGGTTTTATTCCTGCGTCGTTCATTGCAAGTGTCATTGCACGTGCGCCTTTTATTCCATCTGGATTTGGTGCTGTAAGGTGATAACCATCTGTTGTTGCACCGTAGCCTGCAACTTCTGCGTAAATTTTTGCTCCACGAGCTTTTGCGTGTTCGTATTCTTCGAGGATGAGGATTGTTGAACCTTCGCCCATTACAAATCCGTCACGATCTTTGTCAAACGGACGGCTTGCTCTTGTTGGTTCTGCTTCCCATTTTGAAGAAAGTGCTTGCAAAACACCAAAACTCAAATTTGTAAATCCGTTGATTGCAGACTCTGTTCCGCCTGTCAATGCAACATCTACCCTTCCACTTCTGATTTGGTCTAAAGCATTTCCGATTGCGTCTGTTCCAGAAGCGCAAGCTGTACAGATTGTGTGTGCAGGTCCGTGAATATTGTAAACGATGGCGATGTTTCCTGCTGCTTCGTTAGGAATGAGCTCTGGGATTGTCATTGGAGAAGTGCGTGTAAAATTTGAAGAGAAATAGCTCTTAAAACCTGCTTCTGTAACTTCAAATCCACCGATTCCAACGCCAAGATATATTCCTGTGTTGTCTAAAACTTCTGTGTTGCCAGTGAGTTTTGCATCGTCCAATGCCATTTTGCTTGCTGCAACTGCCAACTGTGTAAAGCGAGCCATTTTTCTTGCTTCTTTTGAATCCATGTAATCTGATGCGTTGAAATTTTTTACTTCTGCATCGTATTTTACTTTGAACGGGGTTGCATCGTATCCTGCAATTGGTGCGATACCGCTTTTACCAGCTTTGAGTGCTTCCCAAGTTTCATCAGCAGAATTTCCAACTGGACTTACACAACCAAGTCCTGTAACAACTACTCTTCTCATAATTTCTCCTATAAAAAGTCGTTGAAGGAAGTGCCAACTTCCGAAACGAGTTTTTAGTTAGCCGTTCACAGCATAGCGAGAACGGCAGTATATCCGAAGTTTGCAACGCAAACTTGCCAAGAAAATAAAGCAACGTGATTTTATGTGCTTTATGTTCCACTACTTCCTATAAAATAAGATTCGCAATGCAAAACTTTTTTATAGATAAACTTTTTACTTCGACAAAATATCAGTTTTTGTCATTTTAAGCAATACGATTTTTATTTTCCAACACACTTCGACAAATAAAAAACTGCCCTCGAACAGAATTTTCGTTCTTAGGACAGTTTTTTGGTAAATCACCACGCGGTTTTTTCCATTTTGATTCGACTATTATACGAGTCCCTGAGCTGCCATTGCTCTTGCAACTTTTAAAAATCCGTAGATGTTTGCGCCTGAAACATAGTCAACTGTTTTTGATGGCGCATATTTTTTTGCTGTGGCATAAGCGTTGTCGTGAATATTTGTCATTATTCTCTTAAGTTTTTCATCAACTTCTTCGCGTGTCCAAGACAAGCGTTCTGAGTTTTGGCTCATTTCCAGTCCAGAAACTGCCACTCCGCCTGCATTTGCCGCTTTTCCTGGTGCAAAAAGTACATCATTTTTCTGCAAAAACTCTATAGCATCGGCACGAGTTGGCATATTTGCTCCTTCTGCAACGAGTTTTACACCATTTGCAACCAATTTTTTTGCATCTTCCATGAAGATTTCATCTTGAGTTGCACAAGGAAAAGCACAGTCTGCTTTTACGCCCCAAGGTTTTTCTCCCTTAAAGAATTTTGCCTTTGGATATTTTGTAAGATAAGTGTCTATCTTTTTGCGCTCACTGCGGAACTGTTTTACAAATGCGAGCTTTTCTGCATCGATTCCATCTTCGTCTAAAATGTAGCCTGTAGAATCTGAAAGTGTTAAAACTTTTCCGCCAAATTCATTGATTTTTTCGCAAGCGTATTCTGCTACGTTTCCGTCGCCAGAGATTATCGCTGTTTTTCCTTTAAAATCTGTTCCGGCAGCCTTTAGCATGCACTGTGCAAAATAGATAAGTCCGTAACCTGTTGCTTCTGTACGAATCAAAGAACCACCAAAATCCAAACCTTTTCCAGTTAAAACGCCTGTAAACTGATTTGTGATTCTCTTATACTGACCAAACATGTAAGCAACTTCGCGTCCGCCAACACCCTTGTCGCCAGCTGGAACGTCTGTGTCTGCGCCTATATGGCGATAGAGTTCTGTTATAAATGACTGGCAGAATCTCATGACTTCTGCGTCGGATTTTCCGTGAGGGTCAAAATCGGCACCACCCTTGCCGCCACCCATTGGAAGAGTTGTGAGCGAATTTTTTAAAACCTGCTCAAAACCCAAAAACTTTAGAACATCCAAATTTACTTCTGGAGAAAAACGAAGCCCCCCCTTGTATGGACCGAGTGCCGAGTTAAACTGAACTCTAAAACCGCGGTTTACACGAGGCTTTCCCTGGTCGTCTGTCCAAGGCACTCTAAACATGATGATTCTTTCTGGTTCCAAAAATCGTTCCAAAACTGCTGTTTTTTCGAGTTCTGGCATTGTATCCACAACTGGCGAAAGTGTTTCGAGAACAAGTCCTGCCGCCTGTAAAAAATGCTCCTGATCTGCATAGCGAACTTTTACATCTTCCCAAACGCTCTTACAATAAGCGTTTTTTACATTAAATTCTTTTAGTGCCATAGTTTTCTCCTTATTTTGCATAGCAAAAAAATAAGACGCCGTAAACAAAAATCCATCTTATAAAAATTGAATTTATAAACGATAGAATCTTATTTACAGCGTCTTTGCTGTTGCTGATAAATCTATTTTTTTTACAAAAAACTGTCAAGTGTTTGTGTAAGATGAACTCCTTTTTCGCCTGAATGCGCTAGGGTATGGAGCAACGCGTTTACGCGTCCACCGCAGGCGGCACTTTTGTGTCGCCGAGGAGGATGAGCGTTAGCGAATTGCGGAACACCCGACCTTGAGCAAAGCGAAAGGTAGCGCCCTTATAAAAAACTGGAAAATTTTTGATTTGAACATTCACAAAATCTTAAAATCCAATTTTTTTTGCAGCCTTTAAAATTACCTCATTTTTGATAGTGGCTGCATTTTTTGTTTTCCAAAAATTATGCTTTATTTTTTCTTTCTTCTACCATGCGCACAAACCATTCCACCATATTTGGATCTTGGTGACTAAAAAATGAACTTGTCTGAGTGTCTAGCGAAGCGATTTTTTTCATTTCTTCATCTGTAAGTGAAAAATCAAAAACATTTAAATTTTCTTCCATGCGATTTTTATGCGTTGACTTTGGGATTACAACGATTCCCCTTTGCAAATGCCAGCGAAGCATAACCTGTGCTGTTGTTTTCTGGTGAGCTTTTGCAATTTCTGTTAAAACAGGGTTTTCAAAAAGATTGCCTCTTCCCTCGCCAAATGGTGCCCAGGCTTCAAGCTGAATTCCATATTTGTCGTTCCAGTTTTTTGCTTCAATCTGCTGATTTAAAGGATGACATTCAACTTGATTAACCATTGGTTTTATGCGATTAAATGATGCAAAATCAACGACACGATCCGCATAAAAATTAGAAATTCCGATTGCCTTTAGAACGCCCTGCTCATATAAATCCTCCAATGCTCTCCATGCACCGTAAGAATCGCCAAATGGCTGGTGCAAAAGCATTAAGTCAAGATAGTCCGTCTTTAATTTTTTAAGCGATTGTTCAACAGAAGCCTTACAAGCATCATAACCGTAATGTTCAATCCAAACTTTTGTTGTTAAAAAGATATCGCTGCGTGCAACTCCAGAACTTGAAATTGCATTTCCAACTTCTTCTTCATTAAAATAACTCTGTGCAGTATCGATTGAGCGGTAGCCAACTTCTAAGGCATCGCTTACACAGCGTTCTGCTTCTTCTTTTGTAACCTGAAACACTCCGTATCCCAACTGCGGCATCTTAATTCCGTTTGATAGAGTTACGTAATCCATGATAATTCTCCTTGAATTTATTTTATTCTGGTAAAAAACAATGTTTTTCAAAAAAAAGCTTCAGTATTGCGACTTTTTGCATTGCACGAAAACTGCCGTCAAAAAGTTTATATCTGTTGCATTTCTTTAAGATGATTCAATTTTAATGTTAAACGATGAGCTTTGAACAATCAAAGTTTTTTATCAAAGTATGCGTTGCGTGCATAGCAAAAAGCGACAATAATATAATTATGATTGAAACCTATATTCTCAAAAATCTTGTTGCCTTTGCAGATTATGGAACTCTTGTGGCAACAAGCGAAAAAGTGAATATTACACAACCTTCTATAACTCGCTCGTTTCAAAAATTGGAGCAGGATTTAGGAATTCCGCTTTTTGATAGAACAAAAAATACAATCGCTTTAAATGCAACAGGAAACCTTGCCGTAAAATACGCAAGGAAAATTCTTTTACTGCAAAAAGAAATGGAAACAAAATTGCAGGATTTTTACAAAAAGACAATCGAAATAAAAATTGGCTCGATTGCGCCAATGCCATTGCAATTACTTACGGAACTTTTAAGCACAGAATACCCGAAAACAAAAATTACAGGTGAACTTTGCGAAGAAAATGAAGTGCTTTTTACTGCTTTGGAAAAAGATAAATTTCAAATTATAGTAACAACACAAACGCGTTTTGATGAGCGATTTTATTCACAGGAATTTTTTGAAGAGCACTTAAAACTTTTTATTCCAAAAACACACAAACTTGCAACAAGAAAATCTGTATGCTTAAAAGACCTTGCAGGCGAAACTTTTATAATGCTTTCTGACTTGGGATTTTGGAAAAAAATAAAAACAGATTTGATTCCAAATGCAAAATTTATCGAGCAAAATGATATAGAAGGTCTCAAAGATATAGTAGAAAATTCAACACTCCCGGCGTTTGTTACAGATTTTACAGAAAAGTCGGATTTGTTGCCTCCAATAAAAAAAGCAAACCGAATTGCAATTCCAATTACAGATGAACAGGTAAATGTAAAATTCTATGCAGTGTGCCGAGTAGAGATGATGAGGCAGCTTAAACAGATATTGCAATAATGCGCTAGGGTATGGAGCAACGCGTTTACGCGTCCACCGCAGGCGGCACTTTTGTGTCGCCGAGGAGGATGAGCGTTAGCGAATTGCGGAACACCCGACCTTGAGCAAAGCGAAAGGTAGCGCCCTTATAAAAANGCAATTCCAATTACAGATGAACAGGTAAATGTAAAATTCTATGCAGTGTGCCGAGTAGAGATGATGAGGCAGCTTAAACAGATATTGCAATAATGCGCTAGGGTATGGAGCAACGCGTTTACGCGTCCACCGCAGGCGGCACTTTTGTGTCGCCGAGGAGGATGAGCGTTAGCGAATTGCGGAACACCCGACCTTGAGCAAAGCGAAAGGTAGCGCCCTTATAAAAATAAAAATGTGCGTAAAAATTTTTATTTTAGTGATTGACGGTTTTTTACTGCCGATATATAGTATGAACATTGGCACAAAAACACTAGATATAGCGTAGTTTGAGCCATTTTTTTACAGCGGGTACACTACCATAAAATTAAATTTTGTCAAGTGATTTCCGTATAAAAGTTTACATAAAAGGTGGGAGAAAGGCTTTATGAAGATTATAAAAAGAAATGGGGTTGAAGTAATTTTTGACATAAATAAGATTATCACTGCAATTTCGAAGGCTAACAAAGAAGTGCCTTTGAGCGAACAACTTTCAGAAATTCAAATAAAAGAGATTGCGTCGAGAATTGAAAAACAATGCGCAGCAGAAAACCATCAGATGAACGTGGAAGCGATTCAGGACATGGTTGAAAAAGAAATAATGAAAGAAGGCGCATACGAGATTGCAAAAAAATATATAACCTATCGCTACCAGCACGAACTTATGCGAAAGGCAAACACTACAGACAAACAAATTTTGTCTTTGCTTGAATGCCAAAACGAAGAAGTTAAGCAGGAAAATTCAAATAAGAACTCGACTGTTGTTTCTGTTCAGCGCGACTATATGGCTGGCGAAGTTTCTAAAGATATTACCAAGAGATTTTTGCTCGACAGCGACATTGTGCAGGCACATAACGAAGGGTTAATTCACTTCCACGACGCAGACTATTTTGCTCAGCACATGCACAACTGCGACCTTGTAAATCTGGAAGATATGCTCCAAAACGGAACTGTGATTTCTGGCACAAAAATCGACAAGCCTCATTCTTTTTCTACAGCGTGCAACATTGCAACTCAAATCATTGCGCAGGTTGCTTCCAGCCAGTACGGCGGGCAATCTATTTCTCTTGCTCACCTTGCACCTTTTGTCGATATAAGCCGAAAAAAAATCATAAAAGAGATGAACAAAATCGCGGAAAAAACTGGTGTTAATTATACTCAAGAGCAATTACACGAAATTGTAGAAATGCGTTTGCGCGACGAAATTACAAGAGGCGTTCAAACGATTCAATATCAGGTTGTAACGCTCATGACTACAAACGGTCAAAGTCCTTTCGTTACGGTATTTATGTATTTAAACGAAGTTTCCGATGAACAAACAAAGGCTGACCTTGCCCTTATAATAGAAGAAGTTTTAAAACAGCGCTACCAGGGCGTTAAAAATGAAGCAGGATTTTGGGTTACGCCTGCATTCCCAAAACTTATTTACGTTCTTGAAGAAGACAACATAAACGAAGACGGAAAATATTTTTATCTTACAGAACTTGCTGCAAAATGTACTTCGCGCCGCTTGGTTCCGGATTACATTTCCGAAAAGAAGATGAAAGAATTAAAAGACGGCAACTGCTATCCTTGCATGGGCTGTCGTTCGTTCTTAACTGTTTATCACGATCCTCAAACTAACAAACCAAAATTCTACGGTCGCTTTAATCAGGGTGTTGTAACTATAAACCTTGTGGATGTTGCCTGCTCTTCTGGCGGAAATATCGAAAATTTCTGGAAGATTTTTGATGAAAGATTGCAACTTTGCTTCCGTGCTCTTATGGCTCGTCATAACAGACTTTTGGGAACTCCGAGCGATGTTGCTCCTATCCTTTGGCAAAACGGCGCTTTGGCTCGCCTTGAAAAAGGTGAAGTTATAAACAAACTCTTATACGGCGGATATTCTACAATATCTTTAGGCTATGCTGGACTTTCTGAATGTGTGCAATATATGACAGGAAAACCTCACACAGATTCCCAATCAACTCCATTTGCTTTGCAAGTTATGCGCCATATGAATGACAAATGCTCGGAATGGAGAAATCAAACAAATATCGCTTTCTCGCTCTACGGAACTCCGCTTGAATCTACAACTTACAAGTTTGCAAAATGTCTAAAGCGCAGATTTGGAGAGATTGAAAACGTTACAGACAAAAATTACATAACAAACTCTTACCATATTCACGTTACAGAACCGATTGACGCATTTAAAAAACTCACTTTTGAAAGCCAGTTTCAAGAATTATCTCCTGGAGGTGCTGTAAGTTATGTTGAAGTTCCAAATATGGAAAACAATATTCCAGCGGTAATCGCTTTGCTCAAACACATCTACGAAAACATAATGTACGCAGAATTGAACACAAAAAGCGACTGCTGCCAGGGCTGCGGTTATACAGGCGAAATAAGGGTTGTTGCAGACGATGACGGAAAATTGGTCTGGCAGTGTCCTAATTGTGGCAATACAGACCAAACCAAAATGAACGTAGCAAGGCGAACCTGCGGTTACATTGGAACACAATACTGGAATCAAGGAAGAACCCAAGAAATAAAGGAAAGGGTTTTGCACTTGTAAAATGTATTACGGCGAAATAAAAAAAATTGACATTGCAAATGGTCTTGGCGTAAGGGTTAGCCTTTTTGTAAGCGGCTGCCGAAACAAATGCCCGGGTTGCTTTAATCAGATGACTTGGGATTTTAAATACGGCAAAGAATTTACAAAACAAACCGAAGATGAAATCATCGAGGCCTTAAAGCCAGACCACATTGCAGGCTTAACAGTTTTAGGTGGTGAGCCCTTTGAAGAAGAAAATCAAAGGGTTTTAACTCCATTTTTAGAGCGAGTTAGGCAAATCTATCCTCAAAAAAATATCTGGTGTTATTCAGGATATGTGTACGACAAAGATTTGCTGCCAAAAGACGGAAAAAAGCACTGTGAAGTTACAGATAGAATGCTTGCCTGCATTGACGTATTGATTGACGGTCCTTTTATAATTGAATTAAAAGACATCACTCTAAACTACAGAGGAAGCAGCAATCAGCGCATTCTCTGGTTAAAAGAAGATAAGCCCATAAATTCGATATAAATCATACAAATATTCAAATTCAATTTTTTCCAAAACAGCAAAAAATCTGTCCGATATGCAAAAATCGTTTTTCGATATAAACAAAAGCATCTTACGCAAAACGAATTTAAAATGAAATGGCGATAAAATTGAACAATCCTCAAGGCTGTTTTATCCTATCGCCAGCTTAATTTTTTATCCTTTTATTGACTTTGCTTTTTCTCTGATTGAATCGATTAAAAGTTTTGAATTTCCATTTGCACTTTCTATAAGATGAATAAAAATTGAACCTGCAACAATTCCGTCCACATAAGGAAAAATAACTTCCGCCTGCTCCTTGTAGTGAATCCCAAACGAAGCATAAACTTCTGGACACACACAGCCGTTAATCGAAGTTTTTAGTTTTTTCAAAAATAAAACAGTTTTTTTATCGAGGGCAACATTCTCTGCTGTTGGATTTGCACGGAGAGGCACATACACGGTTTTAAAATTCATCAAAAGCATCTTGTTCAATCTGTCTTCGCGCATAAATGTGCTTGCAACAGGAATATTTTGCATTCCATATTTTTTGCAAAATTCGCCAACACCTTCGTCGCTGTCAAACGGCAAATCTGGAATCATAAGTGCGTTTACACCAGATTCGCTTGCCCTTTTGCAAAAATTTTCCACGCCTGGCGTAAAAACAAGCGAAACATAAGACATAAGAGCAATCTTTAACGAAGGAAAAGCTTCGTGCACCTTTTTTATAAATTTAAAAGCGTCTGAGGTTTTATATCCTGCTTCTAAAACCACTTTGCTAGCTGTTTGAATTACAGGCCCGTCTGCACAAGGATCGGAAAAAGGCAGTTGAACTTCTAAAAAATCTGTTCCGCCTTCTACCAAAGCCTTAACGACAGAAAAACATATATCTGGATTTGGATAATTTGCAACGATATGTGCCATCAATTTTTTCATATAAAATCCTCTTTTAGTTTTGCATTTTGATTTTATTTTCCAAACAATAAGGAAAAACTAGTATTCGTCGTGAACATTTTTATTTGTTTCCAAGCGTTCAAGTTCTGAATGCAAAAACGCCTTCCAATCTTCCGCCCTAAAAATTGGCGAAGTGATGAAAACATCCTTGTCGCCTCTGCCACTCATATTTATTATCAAAGCCTTGCCCTTTGGAACTTTTGGGGCAAGCGTTATCGCATAGGCTGCCGCATGTGCGCTTTCCAATGCCATGAGGATTCCTTCATTTTTTGCAAAAAAACTCAACGCTTCCAATGCTTCGCTGTCTCGAATCGCTGCAAAATTAACACGCCCGGTTTTCCCAAGCATTGCAAGTTGTGGCGAAATTCCAAGATAATCCAAACCTGCCGAAATTGACGAAGTATTTTGTGCTTGCCCGTCTTCATCAACTAAAAATCGGCTTTTAAAACCGTGCATAATTCCATCCCTTGCAGAATTTCCAACCATTCTGCTCGCATGTTTTCCGCATTCAAAACCTGTACCGCCACCTTCTGCCGCATAGAGTTTTATGTTCAAATCGTCAAAAAAAGGTGCAAAAAAACCAGATGCATTAGAACCGCCGCCAACACAGGCAACCAACGAATCAATTTCGATATTTCGCTGAGCGCACTGCTGTTTTAATTCTTGCCCAATTACAGACTGAAAAGTCCTTACAATATCAGGAAAAGGCGCAGGCCCCAACGCAGAACCCAAACAATAATGCGTCGTTTCAAAATTTGTCGCCCAATCGCGCAACGCTTCGTTTACGGCATCCTTTAAAGTCCGCGAGCCACTCTTTACAGCCCTCACTTTTGCCCCGTAAAGTTCCATAGCGGCAACATTTGGTTGCTGTCGGCGCACATCAACTTCTCCCTGATATATTACGCATTCCATTCCAAGTTTTGCACACGCAGCCGCAGTAGCAACGCCATGCTGCCCGGCACCAGTTTCTGCAATAATTCGCTTTTTTCCCATTCGCTTAGCAAGCAAGACCTGACCAATAACATTGTTGATTTTATGCGCTCCAGTATTTGCAAGCCCTTCCAATTTTACGTAAATATCGCCGCCGCCCAAACGCTCGGTCGCATTTTTTGCAAACATCAAAGGAGTTTCTCTGCCAATGTAGTCGCGACGCAGGAGTTTTAACTCTTCAAGAAAATCTTTGTCGTTAATGTATTTTCTAAAAGCAATTTCCAGCTCGTCAATCGTACCTCGTAAAATTTCAGGCACGTAACATCCACCATAATCACCAAAAAAACCGTTTACAGATTCGTTATACATTTTTGTCTCCACATTCATAAAAAAATCAAAGCAAATGTAAAATTCCTAAGTGTTTATCACCTGCATTTTTATAAAAGAAGAATAATGGGCTTTCGTGTTACTGTCAATAGAAACAAAATTTTTATTTTATTTTTTATTCGGGCGGCTTTTTGCTCCACTGCGTTCTGCAAAAAACACGCTTTTCGGGGTTCCGCTTTCGCTCCATTGGCGTTTTACGCCAACGCTTCGCGCCCCTACAATCGTTGCCGCATGTCGCACAGGGAGGTGCGACTTACAATAAATGTTGACACTTTTTGCAAAAACTGTCGGTTCAAGAAAAACACGGAGGTTTTTCTTGAAACCAATCGTTGCCGCTTACGCACAATAATGGTTTTCTTAAAACACAATAAATTTTATAATGAAGTATGATTTTACTCACAGAAAAAGAAAAAACTTCGCTTTTAGAGCGATTTATAAAATATGTAAAAGTCTGGACAACAAGCGACAGTCAGCAGGCAGACATTGGAATTCAGCCTTCAACGCAAAATCAATTCAACCTCGCACACATCTTAGAACAGGAACTAAAAAAATTAGGACTGGAAGATGTTCAAGTTACAGATAAATGCTATGTCTACGCAAGGCTTCCTGCTTCAAAAGGAAAAGAACATATCGCTCCTTATTGCCTGCTTTCGCACATGGACACTTCAGAAGAGTGTTCTGGTCAAAATGTAAATCCTCAATTAACCAAAAGAGGCAACGACACAATAATAACTTCCGACGGAACAACGCTTTTGGGTGCAGACGACAAAGCAGGAATCGCAGAAATAATGGAGATGCTTTCCTACCTGCAAGCACACGACGATTTAGTGCACTCAACAATAGAAATTTGCTTTAGCCCAGACGAAGAAACTGGACACGGAATGGACAATGTTCCTCTTCATCTGATAAAGTCAAAACACGCATACACAGTGGACGGCGGCAATCTTGGAGAACTGGAAACAGAATGCTTTAACGCATTTAAGTCAAAAATCTCTTTTACAGGAATTGCCACTCACACAGGAACAGCACGCTCAAAAATGGTAAATGCCATAACAATGGCTTCATCTTTTGTTGCAAATCTTCCAAAAAATCAAGCACCAGAAACAACCTGCAAAATGGAAGGGTTTTATGCACCAATGGAAATAAAAGGTTCAATCGAAAACGCAGAAGTTACGGTTTTTCTTCGGGATTTTTCAACAAAAGGAATGCAGGAGCGAAAAAATTTTATCGACCTTTTGGCAAAGACGACAGCAAAATCTTTTGGTGGCAAAGTTCAAGTGGAGCACACTCAACAATATTTAAACATGAAAGAAGGACTAAAAAAATCGCCAGAAACTGTTAAAAATCTGATAAATGCCTATAAGGCTTCGGGAATTGAGCCTGTCTTTACACCAATACGAGGGGGAACGGACGGTTCTCGCCTTACAGAAATGGGAATCCCAACTCCAAACATCTTTACAGGAGGCCACAATTTTCATTCAAAAACGGAATGGGCAAGCTTAAACGAGATGTGCAAAGCACTTGAAGTTCTGATAAACTTGAGCATACAAAACTAACCTCAATCCATATTTCTACGGAGATTTTATGTTTGAATATAAAGTTGAAGGCGGAATTCCAATCAGAGGAACAATAGCCGCAAGCGGAAACAAAAACTCGGCACTGCCTTGCATTGCAGCCTCACTGCTAACAGAAGAGCCTGTAATTTTACGAAACATTCCAGAAATCGAAGACACTGGCGTAATGCTATTGATTCTTCAATCGCTTGGTGCCGAAGTAGAACGCTTGGCAGACCACGAATGGAAAATCGACGCTTCCAAAATAGAAAAAAATGATATTCCTCAAGAATTAAGCAAAAAAATTCGCGCTTCAATTCTATTTGCGGGTCCGCTTTTAGCACGCACAGGCAAAGCGATAATGCCACCTCCTGGCGGCGATGTAATTGGCAGACGCAGGGTCGATACTCATTTTCTTGCCCTTCAGGAACTCGGTGCACGCATAAGCGTTGATGGCCCTTTTACATTTACAGCGAATAAACTCGTAGGCGCAGACATTTTCTTGGACGAAACTTCCGTAACTGCAACAGAAAACACGGTTATGGCGGCGGTTCTGGCAGAAGGTCATACTAAAATCACAAATGCCGCGAGCGAGCCCCATGTTCAAGATTTGTGCAATATGCTTGTTGCAATGGGTGCAAAGATAACAGGAATTGGCTCAAACATATTGAATATAGACGGCGTAAAAAAATTACACTCTGTAGATTTTGCAATCGGCCCTGATTTTATGGAAATAGGTTCGTATATCGGTCTTGCAGCAGCGACAAAAGGTTCAATAACAATAACAGGCGTAAAAGCAGAAGATATGCGTCCATTAAGAGTTGCATTCGGAAAACTTGGAATACGCTGGACTATTGAAGAAGATAAGCTTACTGTCAATGTTGGACAAGAGATGAAAATCAATTCTGACTTGGGTGGAATGATTCCAAAAATCGACGATTCTCCTTGGCCGGGATTTCCACCGGATTTAACTTCTATAATGACCGTTGTGGCAACTCAAGTTGAAGGAACAGTTTTAATCTTTGAAAAAATGTTCGAAAGCCGAATGTTCTTTGTCGACAAGTTGATAAGCATGGGCGCAAGGATAACACTTTGCGATCCTCACAGAGCAGTTGTTTCAGGGCCAAGCACGCTGCACGGCGACCATTTGGTTAGCCCGGATGTAAGGGCAGGAATGGCAATGGTTATCGCAGCAATGGCAGCGCATGGAGAATCCACAATAAGCAATGTTTATCAAATAGAGCGCGGATACGAGCGTTTAGTCGAAAAATTGCAAAGCCTTGGTGCACGCATAAAACGAGTTGAAATAAAATAATTTCTCTCAGGCATTAAATTCTTTGGCAATCATTTCGTATGCTTTTTGAATTCGCAAAAATTCGCTTTCGTTAGTTTTACCTTTTAAATCTGGATGAAATTTTGCCGCAAGTTTTCTGTGAGCCTTTTTTACTTCAGAAAATTTTACGCCTTGCTTTAATCCCAAAATTTCGTATGCGGTATAAAGTTCATCGTTTTTCAATCTGTAGTTTAAAAGCGAAGCAAGATATGTGCTCGGTTTTTCGCCCTGCTTTGTATCCCAATTAAACTCTGAAAATTCAAGCAAGTCAAAAATTTCTTTTAAAGGCGGATTTTCACCTTTTTTTAAAGCTTTTAAGAGTGAGCAGGCAAGGCTTTCTACAACTAAATCTCTGTTAAAAAAAGAAGCATCTTTTGCAGAAGTGCAAAAAGAAACCCAAGGTGCTTTGTACTTTTTTCCAAAAACCGCTTTAATCTGTTGAGCCGCAAAATCTAAATCATCAAACGAATTCGCACATAAAGCACACACATAAGCCGCGCCAGCAAAAGGTTCATCTTTTTCCGTAATTTTCCCATCTTCCATCATCCTTTTAGATTTCCGTTCCTGAAAAATTCTTTGAACAAGCAAATCAACCAAGATTCCTGTAAAAAATAAAGCGATAAATCCAAAAATGCCAGAAAACGCACCTATGCAAATAAAAACTAATAAAATCCAATGCTTTGCACAAAAAGTTTTAAAAGCAAGAAAATCAAATTTCATCGGCAAAAATTAAATCGAATATCATAAAATAAAATCAACTGCTCTTCCTCAATGCAAAGAATATTGCACATAAGAACAAGAGTAAAATCCATATTACAGAACAGATAAGCAGTGCCGAATTTTTTGCAAGTGAAATAAGCAAAAAGTTAAACAGAGAACCTACAGTTATTACGACCTGAATAAAAACATCGCAAAGTGCCGTGCAGATTGGAAGTGTAAAAATCCAGATAAATTTGAACAATTCTCCAGACGCAGGCCTAAAGTTCCAACTTACGCTTGCAAGAAAAATCAAAAGCATGAGCATTATTATCGGAAATGTTATTCGCTTTATCAAAATTGCTCCTAACACTTCTCGCGAAAACCCCAATCTCTCTGCATTGCTTCCCATGTTCATAAGCGAAATCAAATTCATATTTTCAAGACCCAAACTTGCATCGCAGGCGTTGTTAAAATCCTGCATCGAAATCGCGAGCATACAAAAATTTTCTTCCGTTCGTTTTTCTTCTGAAACAGAATCTGCAAATTCGAATTTTGGCAGATTTTTTATATCGCGATTATTGCGGTCTATGCTCTTTAACAAAATATATGGAAAATTTTTAACTTCCTTTTTTATTCCCAAATCGCTTAGAATTTCTGCGGAAAAAGATGAAACATCAACTCCAACCATTTTTGCATAAGGCGTTGTAAACGATTTTACGAAATTTCCTTTTTCATCAAAACTCATAACGTTAAGACCTCGAAGATATTGAATCAGTTTTGCACCGTCGGAAAGTGGCGTAATTCCTTGAATGTACACAACATCGCTAGAACCATCATCTTTTTTTACAGAAAAATAAACATTGATATATTTTTCAAAGGTTTCAAGGCGGTCAGTTTCGTCTATAAAAAAACATTGATTTTCAACGCGTTGCCTTGAAATTTCCAAAAATTCCCTTACATCAGGATCAGAAGACCACGCCTCGTCCTGAAGCGAAATTTCTTTAAAGCGATAATAAGCGTCTATGCTGTCGCCTTCGGAAAGCGCTTTGTAAGCAAGGCGTTTTTTTTCAAAAAGTTGCTGAAAATCATTTTTTTCTGTTTTTGGAGGCTCGTTCAATTCGTTCCAGGCAAGGCTTGCAAGGCGGCGAGCGTCATCGATATTCACATCGTTGTTCGTTCCTATGGATAAAGCCAGCTGAGCAAAATAATGCGACTCAAACCATTTTTTTTCTTGTGCTGCCTGTTTTGACTTTTTAATCAACGAAGTAACCGTTTCGCCCTCTGCCTCATCATAGATAGCAATATCTTTTGCAGTCTGCTCTTTAAAAGGCGAAATTTTCTTTATCGCTTTAATAACCGCTTCCGATTTGTCGATTAAGATTTTTCCATCAGGGTTCTTTGGCGAAATTTTTAAAATCTGGCTCCCATACCTGTGCGCAAGGACATAATTTTTTTCCTGCAAACATTCATAGCCAAGCTTTGAATATTCGCTCAGCAAGTGCGGTGCGTTTTGAAAATACTCCCTTTTTCTTTTTAAAATCGGAGTCCAAATTTCATAAGCCAAAGTCATCAATGCAACTAAAAAAATAGCCAGAAGCATAACCGTTCTAAAATGTGCCATTACAACAGGACTAAACCTAAACTGAGCTTTATCCGCACCGTCTTTAAAATGAATTGAAAGCCCAACCATAAAAATCGAAGCAAAAATAGAAGGCATTATCCTGAAAAAATATAAAATTCCACGATAAATGATAAAAGAATTGCGATGTTCTTTTAACAAATTGCCAACAGGAACAAAAAATGCAGAAAGCGCAAGGCACAGTGCAAATGATAAAACCGTATACGAAATTATTATCAGGATAAGGCGTTTCATTATTCTCTGCCTCCAATTTTTCTGCCGTTAAATATGTAAAGCAAAGTTCCAGAAACAAGCAACAATGCAAAAATCAAAATATTTATCATAACTATTACAGGCTCATCATATCCCAACAGATTTTGCAAAAATTCGCTTTTTCCCGCTGCAAGGTTCGAAATATAAATTTCCCAGGAATTAAAAAAATCAAAGAATAAAAATCCTGCGTAATATGAATAATTTATTGTCAAAATTAAACTTGCAGAAAATAGAATCAAAAGTCCGTTTACAAGCCGCCATCTGCTCACATATTGAAAAGCAATCACAGAAAGAAGTGCAAGTGCAAAGGTCGAAAAGGCAAGCCACGACATAAAATTGTTATTCCACGCCGCTTTTGCTCTTATCATCATAGTTGAATAAAATTCTAAGGGAGCAACAATCACAAAAGGCAGTTTTACAGCATCGCGAATAAGCGAATCTGCAAACGGTTTGGAAAGCCCTTCATCAATTACAGAATTTTTAAATCGCACAACTTTTCCTTTCTCTCCAGTTACTCCACTCAAATCCAAAAAAACACCATCGGCAAAACCTTTTTCATCAACCTTTGAAAAATAAAAAATGCCACCAGCATCCTTTCTAAAATATCCGGGACTTAAAAATGAAACTTCAAATTTTTTAGAGAATTTTTCTTCGTATTTTTTTTCTAAATCAAAACTCAGCGGAATAAGAATTAGCCAAGTCAACGCACCCAAAAGTATGTATGTTACCAGCCGCACAAAATGATTTTCTTGATGCCTAAGTCCGTATAAAACGATTAGCCCAAGGCAAACAGATACAACCGCAGGAAACGAAACCAACAGGCCTCTTGCAAAAAAAGATAAAACAAAAAAATTTCGCCCCTCGCCAGCAACCAAAAGTGTAAGGTCGCAACAAACCATATAAATAAATGCCGCCGCAAGAGTTCCAATAACGGTCGCAATAAAATAGTATGCAAGCATCGAAAACGCTGACTTCATCGGTTTTATTATACCTCCTAACCACAAGTTATCCACAAGTTAATCACACAAACTTTCGTTAGTTTATAAATTTTCGGCAAGTATTGAATACATTATTAAAGTTAATTTAATGATTTTTCGAAAATGTTTTTAACTTAATTTCTTGTAATACAATAAATTAAATCTATAACTAAAGATTTTATTCCCTCTCGTATGTTAAAAACTGAACACTCTTTTGTCTTGTAAAATTCACTATACAAAAACTTCAACACAAGTTATCCACAAGTAATGCACAAAGCTAAAACCTTATATTTGTTACATTTAGCGCAAGTCATTTTTATTTTATGGGCGGCTTTTTGCTCCACTTGAGTTCCGCAAAAAACAGGCTATTCGGGGTTCCGCTTTCGCTGCATTGCCGGCAAGCCGCCAACGCTTCGCGCCCCTACTATCCTTGCCGCACACGGACGTGCGGTCACAATAAATGTTGAAAGTTTTCGGGAGGAAACTTTCAGTTCAAGAAAAACACGGACGTTTTTCTTGAACCCTATCCTTGCCGCACATGGATGTGCGGTTACAATAAATGTTGTCCATTTTGCAAAAAAAAATCCGCTGGAAACCCAGCGGTATATAGTCAAAAAACTTAGCCCAAAAAAACCTGACCGTGTTCATCAATCGCAAGTATCGACTTACACTCAGAACAACGGAAACGACCGCTCTTTGTTGCCTTAAGTCTTTTGGAACAAACTGGGCAACTAAAAATCTTAGGAAAAACACTCTCAATAATTGGCGATTCCTGTTTAAAATAGTTTATCGCATCCCCTGTAGAATCTTTAATATTAAAAAACTGGCTAAATCCTAAAAGTTGAAAAACCTCATAAACTTTGGGTTGTATCTCCAAAAGTACAATATCTCCACCCTTTGGCTTTACCATTTTTAAAAAAGCCGTAAAAGAGCCAATTCCAGTTGAAGACACGTAGTTTAAAGAAGCACAATTAAAAATAAGATTGATAAAGCCTGCTTCAACAACTTTTGCAATTCTCTTCTGAAAAAAACTTGAATTATATGTATCGATATATCCGGTCAAATATACGGTAAGGCTGTTATCAACTTCCTGCACTTTCTCAAGATTGATTTTAAGGCTGTCGTCCTTTTCGTCATTAAATCCAGGAACAAGGTTGTTGTTGTTACTCATAAATCTCCTACCAATCTTTTTTATACTCACTTAAAAGTATAGATTAAAAAGCGTTTTAGTGTCAAATTCTTCTATAATTAAAAAGAATTATTAATTTTAGTTCGCCAAAGGGCTCCATCCACGGTCAACTCTCAACAAAACTCCGTTTAAATCCCGATTTAAAAGCAAAAACTCCGCATTTGCCGCAATATTTTCTGGCGATATAAGAGTTTTTTCAGGCATTTTTTCTTTAAGCTGGCGGATTGTTTCATCATCAAGATACTCAGTTTCCACAAATCCCGGAAGAATCGCATTGCAAGCAATTCCATACTTTGCATAAAACGCCGCCACAGATTGAACAAGCGTGCAAAGTCCAGTTTTTGCACCTGCATACGCTGCATTTGTTTTGTATTCGCTTCTAAAAAATGTTCCAGTCCCCCCAAACAAGAGAATTTTTCCCCAATTCTTTTTCATCATTTTTGGGAGAGCTGCACTCACAAGGCTTCCAGGCAAAGCGTAGTCTAACAAAGCAAGACGCTGCCAATCAAGAGCCGTCATCTTCTCTATAGATTTTTGCAAAAAAGGGCCAAAACAAACGCACAGGATATCGGCATTCTCAACTTTTTCTCTCAGCGAAGAATTTTCAAATTCGCCTAAAAACGAAGGCTTCACACAAAAAAAATCAAAAGCTTCAGTTTCAATTTTTTCATCGCTTATCTGCAATTCGCTTTTCAGCATCTTTTTTACAGATGAAAGTTTTTCGCGGGATTTTCCATGCAGAACAACTTTTGCTCCGTTTTTTAAAAGCATTTTTGAAATTTCAAAACCTATTCCGCCAGACCCACCAATTACAACAGCAGTTTTTCCTTCAAAAGCGTTCATTAGAGTATTCTAGCGTAAAGTAAAAAAAAGAAGTAGACTTTTATGCCGAGGATAAGATGAATCTAAAAAAAATTGTCATTGCACTTGCTCGCCCAGAAGAAAGTCGCAACGTAGGCGCAGTTTGCAGGGCTATGGCAAACAACAACATAAGCGAACTTCGAATTATCGCAAAACGAGAAGACTTTGACGATGAACATGTTAGAAGACTTGCCTTACATGCTGGAAAAATCTGGAACGAAGCGAAATTTTTTGATTCAATTTCACAGGCGACAAAAGATTGCGCACTTGTAGCAGGTACAACGCGCCGCAGAGGCAAAAAAAGGAAAGATAAACTTCTACTTCCAGAGGAATTTGCAAAAATTTCAAGTCGAATAACAGGCACAAAGGATTTTGAAGGTCAAAAAGTTGCGGTCGTTTTTGGAAACGAAAGAACAGGACTTACAGACGAAGAATTTTTAGAATGCACGATGGGTGTTACAATTCCGACTTCTCAGACATTTCCATCTTTAAATCTTTCACATGCTGTTCAAATAATTTCCTATCATCTTTTTAGAGAAGAAAAATCTTCAAGTCCAGGTTACACGCCTGTAACAATCGAGCGGCTTGAAAAAACTGTAAGCACGATTTCTGAAAATTTAAAAAGCATTGGATTTTTTAAAATCGCAGGACAAACCGATATGGAAAATTTCTGGAAAGGCGTTTTTTCCAGAGCGGCTTTAAGCGAAGGCGAAGCGGCTTATATAGAAAAAATTTTTACTAAAATATCAGGTCTAGCCTCTAAAAATCAATAAATTCTGGACCGATTATTTGACTTTTACAACGCCGCTGGCAACTGGCAAAGCACTGCATAAGCTCCCGCACGTTTCCAGGCCAATCATAATCTTTTAATTTTGAAAGAGCCTGCGAAGAAAATTTTTGAGAAGAATTTACGCTTTTAAAATATTGCTCAGCGATTTCTTCAATATCTTCAAGATGCTCTCTAAGGGGCGGCAGATGAATTTTCATTTCGCTTATCCTATAGTACAAATCCGCTCTAAACTGTTTTTCAAAAATTTTTTGCTCTAAGTTTTGATTTGTCGCAAAGATAAATCTAACGTCAACATTTTTGCTTGTGTCGCTGCCGACATGGCGAATTTTTCTTTCCTGGACGGCAAGCAAAAGTTTCGCTTGAATCGAAAAATCCAACTCTCCAATTTCATCTAAAAAAAGAGAACCGCCATCTGCACTGCATATAAGTCCTTCCCTCCCTTTGCCTGCATCTGTGTACGCACCAAACGCAACTCCAAAAAGTTCACTTTCTATCAAACTAGGAGAAATTGCAGCGATATTTTCTGTAACAAGTTTTTTTGCAGATTTTCCTCGCATGCTTAAACTGTGCAAAACTACGGCAGCCAAAGATTTTCCAGTTCCGCTCTCGCCGGTAAAAAGCACGCTCGCATTGCATGAAGACGCCTCGAGTATTTGTTGACGAACTTTTTTCATCGCAGTTGAAGAACCACATAAAGCCGAGAGTATGTGATTTTCTTCACATTTAAATTCTTCGCTATTTTGGTTAATGGAAACTTTCGACAGAATTTTTGAAAAGCCAAACGGAATTTGAATAACATAATTTGGGAGTTTTTCAAATTCTTCGATTTTGCTCGAAAGTATAAAAACAGAATTATTATTTTGAATTCGCAGTTTGGAAAGAATCTGCATATTTTTTGAAAAATAAAAATCTGCCAGAACTATCTGCTTTTCATTAGAATTTAGGATTTCTTCTAAAAAAGAAAAATCATCCACACACGAAAAAAAATCGCTTGCTGTAAAAAAACTGTTGCACAACTCCACAAATTTCTCATCATCAGAGAAAACCAAAACTTTTGAATTCAAAACTAAAACTCTATGAGTTCTTTTTAAAAAGCCTGTACCAAACTAAAAGGATTATATAACGGATAAAAGGAAAAAACAAAAACAGCTTTAGAGGATTCCGTAAGATTTCTGGCCAAATCTCAAGGCCTTTATCAAAAGTTGTTTCTTTTACGCGTTTTAACCTTTCAGAAAAAATTCCAATGCAGTCTTTGTAATACAAAAAAATGCTCGAAGAAAATTCATTTCTGTGGTTGTATGCCCAAAGATTTTTTTCTTTTATGCCTTCGCTAACAATTACAAGCGAGGGCGAAGATTTGTAGATTGCCTGCACGATATCTTCTTCAACTTTTTTTGAATGGTAGCCAACATAACGCCCGACAATCTGTAGTTCAGGAAAAGTTTCTCGTACATTTCGCTCTGCAAGTTGCAAGGATTTTTTTCTTCCGCCGAGCAAAAAAAGCGATTTATAATGATTTTCCATTGAAGAAAGAATCGTTATGACCGCTTTAAAAGGATTGTAGCGCACAGGAATGTCTTTTTTTAGAAAACGTGCTCCTTTTATGAGGCTCAACGATATTGGCAAAATCAAATCCGCAGTTTTTAAATATTGACTAAAGGATTTTTTTTGATTGCGCCCTTTTAAAAGATCCCAAATGGATAGAAAAACAATCTGCTTTGGACCTGGTTTTGCCAAAATTTCAAGTATAACATCGTCCATGTCTTCGTTTTTACAGACGTCAACTGGCACACCTACTATATTTATTCTTTTTATTTTACTTTTAAAAGAATTTTGTTCTTCATTTATAAACTCGTCGTTTTCCATAATTTTTTTCCTGTTATTGCAGATTGCAAACAAGCAGTGCCGTAAAGTGCTGCGGTTTCGCAACGCAAAATATTAGTTTCAAAATGAATTGGAATAATCCCTTTTTCAAGGAAAAAATCTATCTCTTTGGGGCTTATTCCACCTTCGGCACCACAAAAAATTGCACAATGCCTTATCGCTTTAAAATTTACAAGCGCTTCGTACAGATTTTTTGTCTTTAAACTTCGCTCATAAAGCACGCAAGCAAACGATTTTTCTTTATCTCCTTCCGAAATTTCATTCCAAACATTACAAGCATCTTCAAGCGTTAAAGGTTGTAGAATTTCAGTTGCGATTGGACTCCCACTTTGTTGGCGAGCCTCTTTTATTATACGCTCATAACGGTCGTTTTTGAATTTTTTTTCGGCAGTATACGATTCGCAAAATTCACCAATAACAGGAATCAATTTTTTGACACCGCATTCAACCGCCTGTCTTAAAATAAAATCCATCTTTGAACTTTTTGGCATAAATTGAAAAAGATAAAAATCGGTTTGGCTTTCATATTCGCTTTGATTTTCACCTTTTTTTAAAGGAAAAGACGGATTGCAAACTTGTAGAATTAAATGTTTATCTTTTTCGTCGATTTTAGAAACAGTAGCATCCAAAAGTGAACCGTCAGGAATTCTAAGACAAATCATATCTCCAGTGGTAAGACGCAAAACTTGAGCCAAATACTTATAATCCTTGCCAGAAATTTTTACGAGGCCTTCGCTGTTTGGACTTACGCAAGAGATAAACTGTCGCATTCTAATTTATTTTTTTTCATTCTTTAAAGATTCTTCATTTGCAGACGCTTCTTGCTGAAGTTCTTTTAAAGTTTTTGTGCTTAATACGAGTTTTGAAAATTCATCCTTAGACAACGTCAAAATATCCAAAGCCGCGTTCAACTGAATATCCCAATCCAAATCATAAAGGAGAGTTCCTTTTGTGCGGTTAACTTCGTTTCGGATTATCTTTCTAAGGCTTGAAAGTTCAATCTCTGTATACTTTGCTTTTAAAACTTTTGCATACTGAGCAATCTGCGCCTCCGTCATATCTTTGTGCGATTCCACATATTTTGAAACTTCATCGCTTTTTAAAAGTTGTGTATATTGTTTTTCGCCTTCTTCGTTTAATTCAGGAAAAAGAACTTCCTTATCTGGCGGAATTCCGATTTTGTCGATATTGGTGTCGCTCGGAGTATAATAACGCGCCATCGTAATTTTTATTCCATCTGTAGAAGAAAGTGGCAAAACCTGCTGAACAGAGCCCTTCCCATAAGTGCGTTGCCCAACAAGATATGCAAGGTGATTGTCTTTTAGAGCACCAGAAAGAATTTCAGAGGCAGAGGCTGAACCTTTATTTATAAGAACTACGATTGGAATTCCTTTTGGAAAAGTCGTCTTTTTTGGGCTTGCTGTAAAAACCGAATTTTCAAAAGCAAGGCGGCTCTTTGTAGAAACTATTGGTCCATTATCAATAAATTTGTCGGCAACCGCATATACAGAAGTTATTAAACCGCCTGGATTGTTTCTTAAATCTATTATTAACGATGAAATTTGCTCTTTTTGAAAAGCGTCCAAAGCCTGCTGAACTCGCTCTGCGGTCTGCGGAGTAAATTCTATAATTCTCATATAGCCCACAGTTCCGACTTTTTTTGCTTCTTTTATGATTCCGTATTTTACGGTTGGAACTTCGATTATTGCACGAGTAAGCGTTACTGGAAATTCTATATTTTTACCACGACGAATAACAAGGTCAACTTTTTCGCCTACTGGCCCTCTCAAAATATCCAAAACTTGATCCATAGTTATAGTTGAAGTATCAACGCCGTCTGCGCTTATTATAAAATCGCCTGCCAAAATTCCTGCTCTAAAACCAGGCGTATCTTCGACTGGAGAAGCAACTTCGACATAAGCTGGTTTTTCTGAAGTCGATTCCATAGGTTTTGAAATTGAAAGTCCAACCCCACCAAAATTTCCCTTTGTCGTATCATTTAAACTTCTAAAAGTTGAACTATCAAGGTAGAGCGTGTAAGGGTCGTTCAATGCCTCTAACATTCCTTTTAAAGCACCGTGATATAAAGCTTCTGGGTCAACTTCGTCAACATAATTGCGCTGAACAAAGTCAAAAACTCCGTTCATCATTTCCATATATTGTTGGGATTTTTTGTTTATTTCAGAAGACGAGGTTGCAGATTGTGCAAAACACTGGGAAGCAAATATGGCCGAAAACAAAAAAACAGCGGTCACATTAAACAAGTGCGATAATTTTTTCATGGGATTCATTTTAGACTTCAACAGATTTTAACGCAATAGAAACCTTGGCGCATAGGAGGACGCATAGGAGGGCGCATATTTTCAAAAACATCTATTAACAACATAAAAACACCCCCACTATATTTTATGAACTGACTATGTTACAATAGCGTATGCAAATAATTCCTGTAGCAAGCGGTAAAGGCGGAGTTGGAAAAAGCCTCCTTTCTGCAAATCTTGCAATAACCTTGGGGCAAGCGGGTAAAAAAGTAATACTTGCCGATTTAGATTTAGGAGCGTCAAACCTTCATCTTGTAATTGGGCAAGCCGCTCCAAAAAAAGGAATTGGAACACTTTTGACCGGCGAATCAACTTTTGACGAAATAATACAAAAGACCGAATACGAAAATGTTTCATTCATCGCTGGCGATTCTGAAATTCCAGGCTTAAGTTCAATAAAAGCGTTTCAAAAAAACAGTCTTATAAAAAAATTGCGCTCTCTCGACTGCGACTATCTGATAATAGACTTGGGAGCAGGAACCCATCTTACAATTCTCGATTTATTTTTGCTTTCTCCACAAGGAATCGTCGTAAGTGCGCCGACGGTTACAGCAACTTTAAACGGATACCTTTTTTTAAAGAATATTGTATTTAGATTGATGGCAACCTCGTTCAAAAAAGACAGCGACGCTGCAAAATATCTTGAAAAATTAAAAAATGACTCTGCATCTCTTCAGCGCCTTTACATTCCAAAACTCATAGAAACTCTAAAACAGGTCGACCCAACAAGTACTGCAGTTTTTGAAGAGAGAATGAAACAATTCCATCCCAGACTTGTCATGAATATGATTGACGAACCAAAGGATGCCGACAAAGCTCTAAAAATCCGTCGTTCCTGTCAACAATATTTAGGACTCGACGTAGAATCTTTGGGAGTTATCTACAGGGACAGCTTGCAAGACAAGGCACTTTCTTCTCGCTTGCCAGTTGTAGTTTATAAACCAAATTCTGTAATAAGCCAGGCAATTTACAGGATTGCAGAAAAAATCCTCCAAAGCGAAACGATTAAATTTGGAGACAACTTTGGAGATTTGAATTTAGATTCAACTTACGAATTGACTTCTGAAGAAGCAAACGACGATTATTCTCAAAAACTTTCATATATAGAAGATTTGGTTGGAACTGGAGCGTTGAGCATGGGCGAACTTGCAGAAACGATAAAAACCCAACAATACGAAATTACTCAACTAAAAAAAGAAAACCTTTTGTTAAAATCAAAACTTGTAAAAGCCGCTTCTCAGGGCTTTAAAGTTTGAAAAATTTACGCAATATAAATTTTAGGATACGAAAATGAATTTTTTACCGCTTTATATCAATTATCCTTCTTGGATTAAGCCAGAAATTTTTCCCGGAGTTCCGATTTTAGGGCTGATACGCTGGTATGGACTTATGTATATTTTTGCTTTTGGAACCGCTTTTTTGATTTTGAAAAAATTGATGAAAGAAGGCTCGTTGGATTTTACGCGCAAAGACGGAACTCTCGTAAAAACAACAGAAGATGATATATTTAGTTTTATTGCAACAGGAATCGTTTTTTTGCTTGTAGGTGCAAGGATTTTTTCGACTTTAGTATACGACACTTCTGGCATTTACTACCAAAAACCTTGGCTCATATTTTGGCCTTTTAGCTCAACCGGACAATTTACAGGCTTAGCTGGTATGAGTTACCACGGCGGTTTTATTGGTGGACTTTTGGGAATGATCTTTTGGTGCAAAAAAAACAAACGCCCAACTCTAAAATGGATTGACGCTATGGTTACAGCAATTCCTTTGGGTTACACTTTTGGAAGACTCGGCAATTATCTGAACGGAGAATTATACGGAAGAATAACGACAATGCCATGGGGAACAATTTTTCCTGGTGCAGAGCGATTCTCTTCTTCAATCCCATGGGTAAAAGAGTTTGCACAAAAATGCGGACTTTCTGTAACTTCTACACTTGTAAACCTGCCACGACATCCAAGTCAACTCTACGAAGCAATTTTTGAAGGTTTGGTTCTGTTTGCAATAATATTTTTACTTCGCAAAAAAAAGCCGTTCGACGGATTCCTTGCTGCAATATACACCGCAGGATACGGACTTTTTAGATTTGTAATTGAATATTTTAGAGAGCCAGACGCAGACATAGGCTACAGAATCTCACAAGAAACTAACGCACCCTTGTATTTAAACACTTCTCTTTTAAATATTTCGACAGGGCAAATCCTGTGTATGCTTATGATTTTAGGCGGAATTTTACTTGGAGTATTGAGCTTTTACTTGAGCAAAAAACAAAGGCAAAAATAAACGGTGGGGAAAAATCGTCCATCGGTTTTTACAAAAAATTTAAAATAAAAAAAAGGTTGCCAAACATTTTTTCCGTTTGAAGCAACCTTTTTTATTTAGATAAAAAATCTTACCTTACGAAATGCTTATTCGCTTATCAATTTTGCAAGATTTTCTGCTGTAAAGCCTAGAGATTTTGCAACTTCCTTTGCAGGACCTGATTCTCCAAAACGGTCGATTGTGAAAAGCTCTTTTTTACTCGTGGCAATTCCTTCCCATCCGCAAGAACATCCAGCTTCCACAACAAAAACTCGTTTAGCTCCGCCTAAGATTTTATTTTTAAAATCTTCATCTTGCTCTTCAAAAAGTTTTTTATCAATCATAGAAACGACGCGAACTTTTTTTCCTTCAACCATTTTGCAAACTTCTAAAGCCATATTTACTTCAGAACCTGTAGCGACGATTGTAAAGTCAGGCTGCTCGTTCAAGCCTTTTACAACATAAGCACCTTTTTTTATGTTTTCTTTCCAGTGCGAATCTTCTTTTTCGTAAACAGGAACATTTTGCCTTGTCAATGCCAAAATCACAGGATGGTCGTTGCTTTGCATTGCTATATTCCAGGCGGCAACAGTTTCCTCGGCATCTCCTGGTCTTAAAACCTGAACATTCGGAATTGCACGCAAAGCGGCCAAATGCTCTATTGGTTGATGTGTTGCACCGTCTTCGCCTACAAAAATAGAATCGTGGGTCAAAATATAGATTACAGGCTGCTTCATTATCGCTGCCAATCTTATGGAAGGGCGCATATAATCGCTAAAAACCAGATATGTTGCAACAAATGGGCGAATTCCGCTGTGAACGCACATTCCAAGCGCTTCGCTTGCCATGCCAAATTCTCGAATTCCGTATTCGATTGAACGTCCACTTCGATTTTCTGGAGAATAAGTTCCACCGTCGCACTTCATTCCAGACTTATTTGAACCTTTTAAATCTGCACTGCCGCCTACAAGGTATGAATATTTTAGACCGAGGGCGCTTATCATATCTCCACTTGCAGTTCTCGTTGCAACGTTATCGCCTGCTTTGTAGGATTTTTCCTCCGACTGCCCATCAGGGATTCCTTCATAAGACGCTTTCCAAGATTTTGCAAGTTCAGGATTTTCTTTCTCCCACTCTTCAAAATCCTTATTCCAATCCGATTCAAATCTTGCAAAAATTTCTTTTTTATCGTTAAAGTATCTTAAGCTGTCTGGGTCTACATAAAAAAATTCAGAAGGATTTATTCCCAAATTCTTTTTCGTTGCAGCAACGTCTTCGTCGCCAAGTGGCTCACCGTGAACAGAAGCTGTTCCTTCTTTTGGTGCAAATTTACCAATCACAGAACGCAACATTATGAGCGAAGGTTTATCTGTGCATTTTTTTGCTTTTTCAATCAATTTTAAAAGACCTTTTACATTGTACATATCGCCTTTTAAAACTTGCCAGCCATAAGCTTCGTAACGCTTTCCGATATCTTCTGTAAAAGTTATGTCCGTAGACCCGTCGATTGAAATTTTATTCTGGTCGTAAAAGACAATAAGTTTGCCAAGTTTATTATGTCCCGCAAAAGATGATGCTTCAGAAGAAACTCCTTCTTCAAGACAGCCTTCGCCGCAAAGGGCATAAGTGTAATGGTCTACGATTTTATGATTTTTTGTGTTGTATTTTTGCGCTTGGATAGTTTCGGCCATCGCCATGCCAACAGCAATCGCAATTCCCTGACCAAGAGGTCCAGAAGTATTTTCTACACCGTCAGTGCAACCATATTCTGGATGTCCCGGACAAAGTGAACCAATCTGTCGAAAATTCTTAATATCTTCTAAACTTACCTTATAACCACTCAAATACAAAATTGAATACAGCAACATAGAGCCGTGTCCAGCCGAAAGAACAAAGCGATCTCTATCTGCCCATTTTGAGTTGGCAGGATTGTGTTTTAGAACCTCTCCGTACAAAACAGCAGCAAGTTCAGCGCATCCAAGAGGGAGTCCGGGATGACCCGATTTTGCTTTCTGGATGGCATCGATTGACAGGCTGCGAATCGTTTTTGCAACGGCAGCAATTCCTTTTGTGTCCATAAAAAACCCCTTAAAATATTTAAGAACTCAAACTAATCAAGCTGGGTCAACGGATAAATCTCGTCGATTCCAAGTTTTAATTCGAGTGCTTTTTTAAAATCAGATTTTGCCAAAAGGCGTGCTAAGCGAGAAATCATTTGCAAATGAGTCTTAACAGAACTTGAAAGCGGAATAATCATAGTGCGAACCATCAAACCGTCCATTGCGTGCATATCAATCGGTTCTTTTAAATGGCAGATATAAATTCTCTGGTTTATATCTTCTTTTAAAATAGGATGCTGCGAATGAGGAATTGCAATTCCATTGCCAACCGCTGTGCTCAAAATGGATTCTCTTGCACAAAGGGCATCGTACAAAACTCTAGGAGCAAGCTCTTTTGGTAAATCAATTTTTGAACAGATTGATTTGAACACCTCTGTTGCTGTCTCTCCTTCAATATCCTTATAAATACCACCCAAGCGCAAATATTCACCGATATTTATATCAGAAATCATCTAGGAAGCCTCCAGCAAATAAAAAAATTAAATCACCTTGAATTGCTTTGAACGGAATTTATCAATAGCGGTCATCAGTTCTGGGCGGATATCTTCAAAATTGCATTCCATACCTTCGAGAGATAATTTTAGTGCAAGCTTATCGTCTTCTTTGCAATCTGCACTTCCAGTAAGCAACTCCAAAATCCTAGAGATATGAGTGTAAAGTTGAGAAAGAGTTACCAATTCCTGTTGAGGAAATTCTTCGATATCGTCTCCAACTCCAGCAATTTCATAGAATAAATCGCCAACTTTTGAATACAAGTCCAAGGCTTTGTGACGAAGCGCTCCTGTTGCAAAATCTGCAAACCAGTTGTAATGCTTTCGTAATATAGCACTTCTACTCATAATTTGCAATGTAAACAACTCCATTTCATCTTCGCTCAACTCAATTCCGCCCGGCAAAACTTTTTTGATAATCATAGAAATATCGTCGATTTTTTCATAAAGTTGGTCTTTTATAAGGCAATCAATCAAACAGGCAGGCATCTCTATCGATGGAAAGCACGCTTCCAATCCGTAATTTAAAAAATCCTTGTTCCAGCTTCCAACCGCAGGTACATCTTCTCCTTTTTTCCAGAGGCGAGTTTCTACGCCAAAAAGTTCCATAGAAATTTTTTTAGATTCCGCTAAAAACTCGTGAATAGAGCCACAAGCACTCGTGCAAAGATTTTTTTTGCTTTCAAAAAAGGCAAAACACAACTGCTGCTCAATGCTTTTGCAAGGACCCATTTTTTCAAAACAGGAAAGAAGAGAATTTTCGAGGATTGTATTCCATTGCCGCCTATCATCAAGCTCAGAATTTAAAATGAACGGATTTTTTTGATGCTCAAGTATCGGGCAGATTTCTATAATCCCTTTATCCCAATCTAAAAGTTTGCACAAAATCCTGTCGCCTTTTTTTAAAGGAGAATCTTCAAATATTCTTTCTAACGAGATTCCCGTCATCTTTAACTTGGGAGGAAGTTCAAAATTGTTACCTGCAAGATTTAGTTCAGTATTTACAGGATCCGCAGCAATATACTGGCTCGAATATTCATCTCCAAAAAAAGTAAACAAATCCCTTGCTGTGTTGCAGTCTGTTTCCATTGTTTTTTTAGAAAGGATTTTGTCTTTATATACAAATTTTAACTGGCAGGAAAGAATTTCGCTATCTACAAACGGAAGGCATCTGTCGCCAGGAATAAAAAGCGTTTGATCGAGTTCCTGTTGAGTTGGAACAAAACTAAAATACATTCCTGTAAAAGCAGCTGCTCTAGTCAAATAATATCGTCCATTAAGAGACAAAACCCTGTCGTCATTGTCGAGAAAATCTAAAATTTCTTCCTTATCGATTTTTTCGCCAAACGATTTAAGAATTGAATTTACATCGCTGACTGTAAAGGGCTTATCGTAAGTTCTTAAAAAACGAGTTATTGATTTTTCTACAGTTGCATCCATATATATAAAATAATGCTCGTCCGCCTGTGCCGTCCATAAAAAAAAGAATCGGAGTTTATTTTGTCTGCCTTATATCAAGAATTTCTATATTAAGAGAAGAGATTATTTCTTTTACAGCAGGCAAATCTAAATTTCCAATCTTCATCGTAACAGTTCTCTTTGAAACATCGCAACCTTCAGAAGTTACGAGAGATACAATATTTCCGTTTTTAGCAGCAACCGCTTCTGCGATGCGCGCAAGTTCGCCAGGTTTTTCCGCCAATTCAACAACGGCTCTAACTCCAGGATAGCGAGCGCCAAACATAGTTATAAAAGCACCAAAAAGGTCAACTTCTGTAATAATTCCTGTTAAGATATTGTCTTTCATAACAGGTAGACAGCCAATTTTTTCGTCCGCCATTATTCTTGCGGCCTCTTCAACAACTTCGTCTGCATCTACAGTTCTTACTTTTTTTACCATTATTTTTTCAACTTTGAGTTTTGAAAGAAGATATCCCAATTCGTAAATGTCCAGGGTCGATGCACTAGAAGGACCTGCTTTTAAGAGATCGTTTTTTGTAACAATTCCAATCAATTTGTTTGATTTATCAAGAATTGGTAATTTGCTTATTTTTTCTTTAACCATCAATGCCTTTGCGTCTGTAACAGAAGTTTCCGGAGAAATGTAAATTGGATTTTTGCTCATAAAGTCGCTAACTTTCATATAATAGCCTCCCTTTTTTTATACTTTTTGCTCAGTCATAATTTTAAGTCCCAGTCATTCAAAAATCAACCACCAAGATAGGCAGCTTTTACAGAAGGGTCGTTTATTAAATCTTTTGCATCGCCAGAAGAAGCGATGTTGCCGGTCTCCAAAATGTAAACTCGATCTGCAATGCTCATCGCCTTGTACGCGTTTTGTTCAACGAGGAGAATTGTTGTTCCGTCTTCGTTTATTTTCTTTACTATCTCAAAAATTTCATCAACCAAAATAGGAGCCAGCCCCATGCTCGGTTCGTCCAGCAAAAGCAGTTTTGGATTTGCCATTAAACCGCGCCCCATCGCAAGCATCTGCTGCTCTCCACCAGAAAGTGTTCCTGCCAGTTGATGCAATCGTTCTTTCATTCTAGGAAAAAGTTCAAAAACTTTTTCCATATCGTTTTTTATCTGGGCTTTATCGTTTCGTATAAATGCACCCATCTCGAGATTATCTTTTACGCTCAAATTTGCAAAAACTCGTCTTCCTTCTGGAACGTGGATTAAACCCCTGTACACGATTTGTGCAGGAGCGAGCGATGTAATATCTTCACCTCTAAAAATAACAGAACCGCTCTGCTTTTTTATCAAATTAGAAAGAGAATGCAAAGTCGTGGTTTTTCCTGCTCCATTAGAACCGATTAGAGAGATGATTTCACCTTGCTGAACATCAAAACTTATTCCTTTTAAAGCACGAATTGCACCGTAGTTTACAACCAAATCTTTTACTTCAAGCATAGTATCTGCCATATTTTCTCCCATAAAAAAAATGAACTCTAATCGCTACGCCAAAGAGTCCGCTTCTGAACCAAGATAAGCCTTTATAACTTCCGGATTAGACTTAATTTCAGAAGGGAGCCCGCTCGCTAAAACCCGTCCATAGTTTAAAACATAAAGCCTCTCGCAAATACCCATAACGAGTTTCATATCGTGTTCAATTAAGAGAATTGTCAAATTGAATTCTTTCCGTATAAACGAAATTAAATCCATCAGCTCCTTTGTTTCCTGCGGATTCATTCCTGCGGCAGGTTCGTCGAGCAAAAGCAAAGTTGGATTTGCCGCAAGCGCACGACAAATTTCTAGTTTGCGTTGTTCGCCGTAAGGCAAGTTAGAAGAAAGTTCATCCTCTTTTTTATCCAACCCAAACAACGCTAAGAGTTTTCTTACGCGAATGGTCATTATTTTTTCGTCTTCTAAAAATCTTTTAGTGTGGAACAAAACGTCAAATGGATTTACCTGCCTTTGACTGTGCATTGCAATCCTTACATTGTCGCTTACAGAAAGATTTCCAAAAAGTCTTATATTCTGAAAAGTTCTTGCAATTCCCAAAAGGTTCAACTTTGCTGGAGTTTTTTTATTTACAAGACTTTCTTTTCCGTCCTTGTCAAAAAAAGATATTTTGCCGCTTGTTGGCGTGTAAATTCCCGAAAGCATATTGAATACAGTAGTCTTGCCCGCACCATTTGGACCTATGAGCCCAACGAGTTCGCCTCTGTGCAAATCCATACTAAATCCGCTTACCGCTTTTAATCCGCCAAAAACAATAGAAATATCATCTGCACGAAGGATTAAATCATTTTCGCTCATAACCTACTCCCCCGTTTTTCCATTTTGATTTGATTTTGATTTTTTTATTTTAGATTTAAAAAAATCAAAGCTGTGAACAAAACTCAATTCTTTCATTCCCATAAGCCCCTGTGGCCTAAAAAGCATTACAGCAATCAAAACGACAGGATAGAACAAAAGCCTGTAATTTCCTAAGAATCGCAAAACTTCTTGAACAGAAGTAAGCACAAACGCCGCAATGACGGTTCCGCTTATGCTGCCCATTCCGCCTAAAACCACAAAGATAAGCATATTTACAGAGTTGTTAAACGAAGCGAGGTCTGGTTTTATAAAGCCAATTATTGGAGCGTAAAGCGCACCGCCCAAACCGCCAATAAAAGATGCAATTACAAAACCCATCATCTTGTATTTAAAAATGTTTACTCCGTTGGAATTAGCTGCAATTTCATCTTCTCTGACCGCTTTTATTGCACGCCCATAAGTTGAACGCAAAAAGTTCTGCAATAAAACTATTACAACAATAAGCATTCCAACACTAACCGCATAACTTAGAGCAGGTCCCCAATCCAAATCGTCGCGCATAAAACTGTATTTTAAACTTTTACCGTTTGCGCCGCCTGTTATCGATTTTAAATTTATCAAAATAACGCGAACAATTTCGCCAAAAGCAAGCGTTACTATCGCAAGATAGTCGCCGTCGAGTTTTAAAGTTGGGAAGCCTATTAAAAAACC
Organism: Treponema pectinovorum; assembly: GCF_900497595.1. NCBI lineage: Bacteria > Pseudomonadati > Spirochaetota > Spirochaetia > Treponematales > Treponemataceae > Treponema > Treponema pectinovorum. The sequence goes on along the minus strand of NZ_UFQO01000003.1, from coordinate 97,275 downwards.
AAAAATCGCTGCAATAAAAGGAGCAATGAGCATTGCAACAGGAATAGGAAGCCCCAAATCCTGACTAAAAATAATAACAGAATAAGCGCCAATCGCTTCAAATGCGCATTGCCCCAAAGTAAGCTGACCAACAATGCCGCTCACCATATTTACAGAAATTGCAATCGTCGCGTTAATGCCTGCCATAGTTAAAATCTGCGAAGAATAAGCGTCAATAATCCCAAGTTTAATCAAAGCAAACGGAACCAAAATCGAACAGAGTGCAACAACAAACGGAATTGCAAAATTCTTTGTTTTAAAACTAATCATCTTATCCCCCTTAAACCTTAACCCTTATCTTTTTACCCAAGAGTCCAGCAGGTTTTACAAGGAGAATTACAATCAAAATGCAGTACGAAATTGCATCCGCATATTGAGATGAAAGATACGCTTTAACCATAGTTTCTGCAACGCCAAGAATAATTCCACCAACCATCGCACCAGGAATAGAACCAATACCTCCAAGAACCGCCGCAACAAAGGCCTTTAATCCAGGAATGTAGCCCATCATCGGGTCAATTTGAGGATAAGCGGTTGCATACAAAACGCCACCAGCGCCAGCAAGGACAGAGCCAATAACAAAAGTGATTGCAATCGTTTTGTTTATGTTGATGCCCATCAAACTCGAAGCCCCAAGGTCAAAACTTACAGCACGCATCGCTTTTCCAGTTTTTGTATAATTTACAACATAGTTTAAAACAATCATCAATGCAGCGGACAAAACTATTACGATAATCTGAACATTCGAAATCGTACCAAAACAAAAGTTAAAATTTTTAGCAGCCAGTGTAGGAAACGAGCGAGGCTCAGGTCCAACAAACGGTAAAATTCTCATAACGTTCTGTAAAATAAGTTCAACAGCAATCGCAGTAATGAGCGAATTGAGCCTCGGACTATTGCGCAAAGGTCTATAAGCGAGTCTTTCAATGACGAGACTCAACAAACCGCAAAAAATCATAGCAACAATAAAAGCGCAAACCATGCCAATGGGTGTAGTTCCCATAGCGCACAGGACAAAATAACCAGCGTAAGCGCCAACCATCATAACGTCGCCATGTGCAAAATTTATCAACTTAACAATGCCGTAAACCATCGTATAACCAAGGGCAATCAAGGCATAAATACTTCCCAAAGAAAGTCCATTGATAAGTTGCTGAACAAAAATCGATCCGGCGTTCAAACTTATCCTCCGTCAAATTTCTCCGTAGTATTCTAAGGAAAAACCTCTATTTAGTAAATCGCAAGAGAATAAGGAGCACAGCCCTAGTCAAACCTGCTTTTCGCGGTTCCGCTTACGCTCCATTGGCGTAAAAACGCCAACGCTGCGCGCCGCTACAATCAGGGCTAAAAATTTTTATTTACACACACAATTTTTTTTATCGCATACAAAAATTCGTTTTTAAACAAAACGAGTATAAAAAGTTAGCCCTGTTACGCGTAAGTAGAAATTATCATACTGGCGCGGAATGCAATGGAGCAAAAAGCCGCCCATAAAATAAAAAAAACACCGAAAGACTTTTGACCTTCGGTGCAAAATTTAGAAATTCAATTTTTTATTCAAAATTTACGGTTCAACAGTTGTATTGTATACAGCGGTAAATTTTCCGTCTTGTTTTACAAGTTTTACCATTACTGCAGATTTTACAGGATTTCTGTTTTCGTCAAAAGTAAGATGTCCTGTAACATAGTTTCCATCGAGTGCTTTAAGAGCATCTCTAACTTTTGTGCTGTCGCTGGAGCCTGCTTTTATTATTGAATCTCTAAGCATATAAACGGCATCGTATCCGAGTGCTGCAAAAGCGGTAGGAGTTTTTCCGTCGTATTTTGCTCTAAAGTTGTCAACAAAAGTTTTTACCGCACCTTCTGTGGAATCTGCCGCATAGTGATTAGAATAATATCCGTTTAAAACTTCTTCGCCAGCGTCTACTGTAAGACCGTCCCAGCCGTCTGCCCCAACGATTGGAGTTGTTATTCCCTGCGCACGCAACTGTTTTGCAATCAACGAAATTGTTCCGTAATAGTCTGGAAGATAGACAAAATCCGGTTTTGCATTTTTTATTTTTGTAAGTTGAGCGTTAAAGTCTTTATCGCCAGTGCTGTAAGATTCCTGTGCAACGATAGTTCCGCCACCATTTGTAAAAGTTTTTACAAAATTTTCTGTCAAACCAGATGAATAGTCGTTTCCAATGTCGTAAAGAATTGCAGCTTTTTTTACGCCCAAAGATTCAAGGGCAAATTTAGCACCAACAGTTCCTTGGAAAGGATCTATAAAGCATGCTCTAAAAACGTAATCGCCAGCACTTGTTATAGCAGGTGCTGTTGCAGCAGGAGCAATCATCAAAACTTTTTGTGCCTGTGCCAAAGAAGTTATCGCCATTGTACAGCCAGAAGTGAGTGAACCGATGATGAGTTTTGCCTTGTCCTTTGTCACGATTTTTTTATAAGCATTTACAGATTTTTCAGGATTTCCTTCGTCATCCTCGCTGATTATTTCGATCTTTTTGCCGTTAATTCCACCAGCATTGTTTATTTCTTCAGCAGCAAGTTTTATTCCGTTTATACATTCTGTTCCGTAAACCGCAACTGCTCCTGAATAAGGACCTATTGCGCCAATTTTAATTGTATCTGCGGATTTTTCGCCGCAAGAAGTAAAAGCCATAAGACCTGCCATTGCAAAAACGGCAGCTTTAAAAACTTTTTTCATTTATTTTCCTCCGAAAAATTAAGTGTGGCTAAATATAATTTAGTCGTGCTAAATCCTAATTATTTTTTCAATTTTAGTAAAGATATAAAAATCAGTAATATCGTTTGCTACACGGAATATTAGATAACAGTAAAAGCTTGCATTAAATTTTTTGTTCAAAAGTGACTGGCTTATCCGCTAGTATAATTGAATATTTTATATTGTTTTAAGATTCGTCCTATAAGATAAATTCGCTCATTTTCTGAAAAGTGTAGGAGACACTAAATGAATAAAAAAATTATAACTTTTTTAACTCGCTCCTTAATCGATGCAACAGGGCGAAACATGTGGAAAGGAATCGTTTCTGAATGCAAAAAGGATCAGGTGCCTTTAATCACTTTTAGGGGTCCAGTTCTAAACAAGGGACCAGGTTCAATAATCTATGAGCTTATAAACGACGACACTTTTGCAGGAATAATCTCTTGGGCTTCATCCGATGTTGACCAGTCAACCTATGATTATTACAAGCGTTTTAGTAAAACTCCTCTAGTTTGCATGACTTTTAAAATTGAAGGAAAACCTCTCATCGTAACAGATTGCAAAACAGGCATCATAGAATTGATAGACCATCTAGTAGAATTTCATGGCTACAAAAAAATAGCGTTTATTCGAGGGCCAGAAAATCACGTATATGCACGCGAACGATATGAAGGATACCTTGAAGGTCTAAAAAAACACAATCTCGACGTAAGAAAAGATTTAATTTCCGAATGTGGATATTGGTCATTAAAAGATGGCGCAAACGGCATAGAAACATTTTTAAAAAGGGGATTAAAACCCGGCACAGATTTTGAAGCAGTAATTGGCGTAGGCGACAATGTTGCCATTGGAGCGCAGGAAGAATTGCAGCGAAGAGGTTACGACATTCCAAGCGATGTTGCAGTTTGTGGATTTAACGGAACTGAAGATGCAGCCTGGTCAAATCCGTCTATAACTTCTGTGGAAATGCCATTTTACGGGCAGGGTGTTCAAGCATACAAAACGCTTAAGGCAATCTTTAATAACCAACCATACGAGATGGAATTTAAATACAAAACAAAACTCGTTCCAGGTGAATCTTGCGGTTGCACCTCGCTTTCCGTAAAAAATGCTTATTTTGAAAACATAAAAAATGCAAACGATTCATCGGCAAGAAGCAAAGGTCTTTTTAAGGCAAAAAATAATGAAGACGCCCAAGTTGATGAATCTCAAATCATAAAAAAATTACAAACTAGTACATGGCAAAATCAATTAAAAGAAAAAATAATAAAACTTTCGCAGGAAGATCGTTTTTCAAATCAAAATAGCTTAGAGTTTTTTAAAGATTTTGCAGGAAGTTACATTTCCTCGTTGATTGGAGAGTGCTTAAACGGAAATTCAAAATCTGCATTCATCAAAACGATTTCAAAAGGATTAAATAAATTTTCAAAAGTATCAAAAGAGTTTTTTGTTTGGCAAAATATGATTTCTACAACAAGGATTTCTCTTTTGCAAGAATTAACTTCTTTAAATTCGTTTTATGCAAAGGCAGAAAATCTTTTCCAACAGGCTAGAATTCTTGTTGATGAAATTGACAGTCGCATTCAAAAACAGGCAAACCTTTTAGAAACAAGAAAAGAAGCAGTTTTGCGCCAGATAAGCACAGATATTCTTTCCTGCTCAGATATTCCAAAACTCCTCGAATTGATTGAAAAATCAATTTTAAAACTTGGAATGACAGGTTGCTATGTTGCACTTTACAACGATTGCAAATACACGGAGCAAAACAAGCAAATTCCTCAAACAAGCCGCCTTGTGCTTGCAGTAAAAAAAGGTGAACACATTGCACTTCCAGAAGGTGGATTAAATTTCAATACTTCCGAAATAATTCCAGATTCCATAAATAACAGCGGAGACTTTGCAATTTACGAAGTCGAATCCTTACACTATCAAAATCGCTATTTGGGATATATCGTGTTTGAGTCGTTAGATGACAACGGAATTGCATATTCAACCCTGCGCGATCAAATTTCATGCTCTCTTAACAGCGCACTTTTATTGGAACAACGGATAAAAAGCCGTGCTGTGTTAGAAAATACGATGCATGCAATGACAGAAAAAGCGGACGTCGTATCGACACATTCGGAGCGCATTTTTGAAAATATCAATTCAATTTCAAAATCGATGGATTCAACAACATCCAATATCAAAAATATCTCCGACAACATTAACACTGTGGCTTCGACAGTAGATGTAGCAAACAAGATGATTACAGAAGCAAGCTCTTCTATAACAACTCTTGTTCAGAGCACTGACGAAATAACAAAAGCGATTCACATGATAAACGACATTGCAGAAAAGACAAATGTACTCGCTTTAAACGCCGCTATCGAAGCAGCTCATGCTGGAGATGCCGGAAGAGGATTTAGCGTTGTTGCAAAAGAAGTAAAATCTTTGGCTGCACAAACGGTTTCTTCAACTTCAGCAATTCAAGATTTGGTAGAAAAAAATACAGAAAACACAAAACAGGTTGAAGAAGTAATTCTTTCGACAAATAAAGCGATAAAGACAATTTCTAGTCTTTCAGAAAACATAAAAGCGTCTATAACAGATCAAGTTTCTGCTGCATCAACAATTTCAAGTCAGCTCCAGGATACAACTGCAGGAACTCAACAAATATCATCTGCAATAGTCGAAATTGCAAAAGTCGGAGAAAACTTAAAACTGTAAATTGTCTCTAAGTCAAAATGATAAAAATCATTTTGAAATAAAAGCCTCATCTTTAGATTAACTTGTCAATTGCCTGAAAAATAAATGCAAACGCTAATTTTATTAAGAGAAGTTGAAAATAAAATCAAAATTTGGGGATTTTTTTGTGCATATTGCACACATATCGATTAAAAAAAAATAAAGCCACCCTTACAAAAACGAAGGGTGGCGTAGAGCACAAAAGCTTACATTAAGCTTGTGCTTCTTCAGTTGCAGGAGCGTCTGCCACAGCAGGTTTTGCTTTTCTTGCTTCTACTCTTGCAGCATTTTTAAGTGCAGCGTTACAGAATTTACATACTTTTACAGTTGCACCGTCAATCTCTTTTTCATAGAGAGTTTTGATATTTTCGTTACCGCAGCGTGGGCATTTTCCACGTCCGTGGCTTGGTTCGGTACGAACACCGGTTCCGCGATGTGCTTTAGACATAAGTTAACTCCTTATTTTGCTTCTTCAGCAGCAGGAGCTGCTTTTGCAGTCTTTGCTTTAGCTGGTGCTTTTTTTGCAGCAGGCTTTTTTGCAGGTTTTTCAGAAGCATCTGATTTTGGTTCTGCCTTTTTAACAGCCTTTGCTGGCTTTTCTTTAGATTCTTCAGTTGGAAGCTTGTAGTCAACCAATTCAAGAATAACCATATCTGCAGCATCACCCTGACGAAATCCTATTTTAAGGATACGAGTGTAACCACCTTTGCGATCCTTCATTCTTGGACCAAGTTCTGTAAAAAGTTTATTCAAAATCTTTTCATCTTGAATGAACTTTCCAGCAATACGGCGGTTGTGTACAGAGTCAACCTTGCTGCGTGTAATCAATTTTTTAGCAGCCTTACGAACTTCTTTTGCTTTAGCACTTGTAGTCGTAATGCGTTCAAATCTGAAAAGTGAAGTTACCATATTTCGCGACATTGCACGGCGATGTGCGGTCGTGCGCGAAAGAGGATTAAAACCATTCTTATGATTCATCGGATTCTTCCTTTTGCTTTGGATTTGCCAAATTTACATTCTTAAGATGACTGTAATCTGTCATTCCAAGTGTAAGACCCCATTCAAGGAGCTTTTCTTTAATTTCAGTAAGAGATTTTTTACCAAAGTTTCTTGTTTTGGCAATATCATCTTCTGTCTTGCGTGTCAATTCTCCGATTGTACGGATATTTGCATTTTTAAGACAGTTTGAAGAGCGAACAGAAAGTTCCAGTTCTTCTACAGGAGTATTGAGCAAGGAACGAACCCTTTCATCACCTTCATCCATATCGTCTGAACTTGAAACATCGTTGTCGCTAAAGTTTACAAAAATTGAAAAATGATCTTTTGCAATCTTTGCTGCTTCAGCAAGCGCATCTTCTGGAGAAATCGTACCATCAGTCCAAACTTCAAGAACCAATTTATCGTAGTCGTTTCTTTCACCAACGCGACAAGGTTCAATAGCATACTTAACCTTGCGAACAGGAGAAAAAATTGCATCCATAGGAATGGTGCCTACAATTTCTACATAATTACCGTTTACTTCTGCAGGGACATAACCTCTTCCAAGGTCAACCTGAAATTCAATGCTAAGGTTTGCACCTTCCATCATTGTAAATACAGGAACATCCTTTGTAAGAACTTCTAATTGCCCTTCTTTTTCAAAATCATTGCTTGTTACTTTTCCAGGACCTTTAAAATCAAAAAGGAGAGTATCCTGCTCTGCGTCGTTAGCAAGCTTAAAGCGAATCATCTTTAGGCTGTTCAAAATTTCAAGTGTATCTTCTGAAACATTTGCTATTGAATCAAATTCGCTTTGAATTACACGAGGTACACCCTCAGCATCGTATGAAGTAATCCTTACAGAAGTTACCGCATATCCCTGAATTGAAGAAAGAAGCACTCGGCGGAGTGTATTTCCAATCGTTGTACCAAATCCTGGTTCAAACGGATATGCTGTAAATTTTCCATAATTTGGATTTGTTTCGAGATGTTCAAATGTAATACCCTTTGGTTTTTTGAAACCTTTCAAGAGGTTTTTACGTGCCATCTGAACTCCTTTTATTTACGCTCAACAAAGAGCCATCTATAACGACCAGTCAAAAGACCAGCCATCTAAATACTTTTACTCAGGAATATTCCCGATTAAAACCTAACTTTTACAAACCTTTGAGCAGATTTAATGATAAAAATGGATATTACAAAGAACATCCATTTCATCACTAAAACTAACTACATGCGGCGAGTTTTGCGTGGACGACATCCGTTGTGTGGGATTGGAGTAACATCGGAAATCGATTTTACTTTTAGTCCCAAAGTTCCAAGAGCACGAACAGCATTTTCGCGACCCATTCCTGGACCTTTTACGAATACGTGAACTTCACGCAGACCATAACTTACAGCTTTCTGTACTGCAGTTTCTGTAACTGTCTGTGCAGCAAATGGAGTTGATTTTTTCGCTCCACGAAAGCCGAGTCCGCCAGAAGATGCCCATGAAAGAGCATTTCCGTTTAAGTCGGTAATTGTTACGATAGTATTGTTGAACGTAGCCTGGATATATACGTTTCCTTCGTATACGCTCTTCTTTTCCTTTCGTTTTTTTACGGTAGCCATTAATTAAATCCTCCGTCCTATCAGACAGCCTTTTTCTTGTTAGCAACTGTCTTCTTTTTACCCTTGCGAGTTCGTGAATTTGTGCGAGTACGCTGACCACGAACAGGCAAACCTTTGCGATGACGAAGACCACGATAGCAACCAATGTCCATAAGACGTTTGATGTTAAGACCAATTTCAGAGCGAAGATGTCCTTCAACTTTGTATTCTGTATCGATTACAGAACGAAGTTTTGCCTGCTCATCCTGATCCAAATCATTCAACATTTTTTCAGGATTAATCTTACATTTTTCACAAATCGCTTTTGCAGATGAACGACCGATACCGTAAATATAAGTCAATGCAACAACGACATGTTTATTAGGGAGGTCAACTCCCGCAATTCGAGCCATCTGTTACTCCTTAACCCTGTCTCTGCTTATGCTTTGGGTTTATGCAAATAATGCGGATAACTCCGTTTCTTTTTATAACCTTACACTTATCGCAGATGGGCTTTACGCTGGTTCGTACTTTCATAAAAGTCCCCCTAGGGAAAGTATGATATTTACTCTCGAATCATGGCAATTCGCAATGAACTACAATTCGAGTTATCTAATCTACCATATATTCCCTTTGTTGTTCTATAGAATTCCTAAGAAAAAATTTAATTTTTTATGAATTCTATAGATTTCTTGAACGTAATTTCCCCTTCTTAACAAGACCTTCTGAGTGGTGCATTTTAAGAAGTGCTTCTACCTGACTCATAGTATCAAGGTCAACACCTACCAAAATCAACAATGAAGTTCCACCCATCAACATTGCTATTGACTGAGGGAATCCAAAGAGTGTTTGGATGATAGTTGGCAAAACTGCGATTGCAGCAAGATAGAGTGAGCCTGGCAACACGAGACGGTTTAAAACCTTCTGCATGTATTCTTCAGTCTTGTCGGTTCGGATTCCTGGAATAGAACCTCCGTTTTCTCTTATATTCTTCGCGATTTCTGTGGGGTTCAGGGTTACCTGTGTGTAGAAGTATGCAAAAAATACGATTAAAAGTACCAACAAAACGTTGTATGTAACTCCAGTAGGTTGCAGTATGTAGGATAATTTTGAAATCCAACCAGCAGAAGCTTTGCTGCTACCAATACTAGAAACAATCTGTAACGGGAATGTTAAAAACGATGATGCAAAAATTACAGGAATAACCCCCGACGGATTTATTTTGAATGGAATATAAGTACTCTGTCCACCGTACATCTTCCGTCCAACCACGCGCTTAGCATAGTGAACTGGGATTTTACGTTCGCCGGACTGTTCATAAACTACAAGCGCAATAATTCCAAAAAACATCAAAATTACAACGATTACAGCAACGGCATTGATTTCATGGCTGCGAACTTTTTGTGTAAGTTCAATTACAGCATGAGGAAGACGAGCAACGATACCGGCAAAAATGAGAATTGAAATTCCGTTTCCGATACCACGGCTTGTAATCTGATCACCAAGCCAAACGGTAATCATAGCACCTGTAGTAACAGTGAGCATTGCAAGCAGTCTGAATGCAAGGTCGCTTTCCAAGATGATTGCACCTGGAATGCTATTTGCATATACAGTTACAGCCAGAGACTGAATCAAACATACAAAAACTGTACCGATTCTCGTCCAGGTTGCAAATTTACGCTGACCACCATCTTCTTGAACAATGCGTTTAAGAGAAGGGAAGATAATCAGCGCCAACTGCAAAATAATCTGTGTTGAAATGTACGGCATTACACCGAGCATGAACACAGAAAAATTAGAGAATGCACCACCGGCAAAAAAGTCCATGTAACTGGCAAATGCGTTTTCACCACTCTTTGCAAGATTGTTGAAATAAGCGACAAGCACTTCAGCGTTGATTCCAGGAATTGTCAGCACGCATCCTAGACGGTATATTGCAAGAATAGCTAAAGTAAAGAGCAAGCGATTACGCAACTCTTTAATTCTAAACATGTTTACAATCGGATTGTTTGCCATGTGTGTCTCCAGTACTTATTTAATTAGCGTTGTCTTCAGAAGCTGTTTTAACAGAGCCCCCAGCGCTTTCGATTTTAGTTTTTGCAGAAGCAGAAACCTTATCTACATCAACTGTAAGTTTTTTTGTTAAATTTCCAGTACCAAGAATTTTTACCAAAGAGTCAACCTTAGCGATTAAACCTTTAGCAACAAGAGTTTCCTTGTTTACTGTTTCGCCATCTGAATATTTTTGTTCAAGAAGAACTGTGTTTACTACAACAAATTCTTTCTTGAAAGGGTAATTTGAGAAACCACGATGTGCAATACGGCGATAAAGTGGCATCTGCCCACCTTCAAAACCGATATATGTCTTTCCACCAGAACGAGACTGCTGTCCCTTGTTTCCTTTACCCGCAGTTGTTCCACGACCTGATGAAGAACCGCGACCAACAATGCGTTTTTTCTTATTTGCACCTTCTGGTGCGCTCAATATGAAATCTGCCATTATTTTACTTCCTCAATAGTAACCAGGTGTGATACAGCATTAACCATTCCAAGAATGGCTGGTGTTGCTTCCAAAATATTTGAAGAGCTAATCTTTTTAAGTCCAAGGCTGCGTACAGTAGCAACCTTAGATGGATTTTGACCGATTGTACTCTTTACAAGAGTTACCTTTATTTTTTTAGCCATGATTAACCCCACATTTCCTGTAGAGATTTACCTCTGTTTGCAGCAACCGATTTTGCATCCATAAGATTCTGGAGTGCTTCAAAAGTTGCTCTTACAACATTGACAGGGCTTGAAGAACCGAGTGATTTTGAAATTACATCAGTTGCTCCAATCGAATCCATAATTGCACGCACTGGACCACCAGCGATAATTCCGGTTCCAGCACAAGCAGGTTTTAGAAAAATTGAAGAACTCTTGTATTTTCCAAGAATCTCGTGTGGGAGAGTTCCATTTTTTACAGGAACTGTAATCAAATTTCTTTTTGCCTTATCAATACTCTTTCTAATAGCTTCGGATACATCATTTGCTTTTCCAAATCCGTATCCAACGCGGCCTTTTCCATCGCCTACAACTGTGAGAGCTGAGAATGACATGCGGCGTCCGCCTTTTACGGTTTTCGCTGTACGATTCAGTCTAACAAGTTTTTCAACGAATTCTTTCTGTTCTCTTTCTCTTTCGAACTTGTTTTGGCGTTCCATTCGACTCTCCTAGAAAATGATACCTGCTTTGCGGGTTCCATCTGCCAGTGCCTTAACAACACCATGATACAGATATCCGTTGCGGTCAAAAACTACAGTTGTAATTTTTTTGTCCTGAAGACGCTTTCCAAACGCTTCACCAAGTTTTGCTGCATCGCCAATATTAGCTTTCAATTCAGCGAATTCTTTTTCCAAAGTGGAAATTGAAGCAAGTGTTACACCTTCGTCATCATCAATAACCTGAGCGTAAAGGTTTGTATTGCTGCGCGTTACAGTCATACGTGGGCGAGCAGCAGTTCCGTAAACTGATTTACGGATATGAACCTTACGATGAAGGCGCTTTCTTGCTTTATCATTAAGTTTCTTTAACATTATGCTACACCTTATTTTACGCCAGTCTTTCCGACCTTGCGTCTGATAATTTCATCACTATAACGAATTCCCTTTCCTTTATAAGGCTCTGGGAGACGAAGTTTACGGATTTGTGCGCTGAATTCACCAACAAGTTTCTTGTCAGCACCAGAAATCGTAACTTTGCCACTAGCATCTGTAGTTACAGTAAGTCCATCTGGAATTACAGCGATAAAGTCAGAAGAAAAACCAAGGTTCATAACCAAGTGCTTTCCCTGAACTTCAGATCTAAATCCTACACCATTTACTACGAGAGTTTTTGAAAAACCTTGTGTAACACCAGTTACCATATTAAAAACCAAAGCACGATAAAGACCATGAGAAGCCCTTGCCGCTTTTGATTCATCAACAGGAGTAACTGTGAGAGTACCATCTTTTACCTCGAATTTAACGCAATCATTTACATGCTGCTTTAATTCGCCTTTTGGTCCCTTTACTACAATTTCACCTGCATTTACTGTAACTGTAACTCCTGCTGGAATAGTAACAGGAAGTTTACCGATTTTTGACATATCTTCCTCCTATTACCAAACTTTGCAAACGAGTTCTCCACCAACCATTTTTTCGCTTGCTTTCTTTCCAGTTGTAACGCCAGAAGAAGTAGAAACGATCAATGTTCCGTATCCATTAAGAACACGTGGCAGATCTTTGTAACCTGAATAAACTCGACGACCAGGTGTTGAAATCTTTTCAATACCGTGGATAACCGAATCGTTTGATTCATCATACTTTAAGAAAATACGGATTATAGAATGACCTTCCTCCTGAACTTTCTTAAAATTCTTTATATAACCTTCTGTTTTAAGGATCTTAACAATTTCAAGCTTGAGTTTTGATGTAGAAACATCAACTTTTTCGTGGCGAGCCTGAACTGCGTTGCGAACCTTAGTGAGCATATCTGCTATTGGGTCTGATGCACTCATTTCTATTCTCCTCCACTACCAACTTGATTTTGTAACGCCTGGCAAAAGGCCTTCACCTGCTAACTTGCGGAAACAGATACGGCAAATTTTAAATTTGCGCAAGTAACCGCGTGGACGACCACAAATCTGACATCTGTTATAGCGACGAGTGCTATACTTTGGTGTGCGATTTGCTTTGATAACCATTGATTTCTTAGCCATTGATCCTCACCTACTTTCTGAAAGGCATATTGAACTTGGTCAGCAATGCACGAGCTTCTGCATCTGTGCGAGCGCTTGTTACGATAGAAATGTTCATACCAGCAATTTTTACGATTTTATCGAAATCAATTTCTGGGAAAATTATCTGTTCCGTAATTCCAAGAGAGAAATTTCCGTGTCCATCAAAACCTGTTGATTTTATTCCGCGGAAATCCTTTACACGAGGTAATGCAACATTGATTAAGCGGTCCAAAAATTCATACATAATGTTACCGCGCAATGTTACCATTACACCAACTTCATTGCCCTCACGAAGTTTAAAGTTAGCAATACTCTTTTTTGCCTTAGTTTTTACAGCATGCTGTCCAGTAATCTGAGTTAAATCAGTTACTGCGGCATCAAGGAGTTTCTTGTTTGTGAGAGCTTCGCCAACACCCATGCTCACAACTACCTTTTTAACGGCAGGAATTTGCATTACGGATGTGTAACCGAGTTCTTTAAAGAGCTCAGGAGCGATAGTGTCCTTGTAGACTTTCTTAAGCCGTGGTACGTACTTATCCATTACAGTGCTTCTCCACACTTACGGCAAACACGAATTTTCTTGTCGCCGTCAATTTTATATCCAATCTTAGTAGGACCGCATTTTTTGCAAACCATTGCAACATTAGAAATATTGATTGGTGCTTCAATCTCTGCGATTCCACCCTGATCCTGCTGACTGCGCTTTTTCATTGCTTTTTTTACCATATTTACGCCTGAAACGATTACGGCATCTTTTTTAGCAACTACACGAACAACAGTTCCGCGTTTACCCTTATCTTTTCCAGCGATTACCTGTACGGTATCGTCTTTACGGATTCTAAATTTCTTTTCCATAATTGAGTCTCCTTACAGTACTTCCGGAGCAAGTGATACGATTTTCATAAAATCCATATCGCGAAGTTCGCGGGCAACAGGTCCAAATATACGTTTTCCTTTTGGATTTTTATCAGCATCAACGATAACGCAAGCATTATCGTCAAAGCGAATATATGTTCCATCAGGGCGACGGTATTCTTTAGATACACGGACGATTACAGCTTTTTCAACTGTACCTTCTTTTATTGTAGAAGTAGGAAGTGCTTCCTTAACTGCTACAACAACAACATCACCGATTCCAGCATAACGACGGTGAGTACCGCCGAGAACTTTGATAACCTGAACTATTTTAGCTCCGGAGTTATCGGCAACAGTCAATTTTGATTGCATCTGCAGCATTGTATAACTCCTTTAGCCTATTTAGCCCTTTCGATGATTTCTGCAAGTCTCCAGCATTTATCTTTGCTGATTGGACTGCATTCAACGATGAGAACTTTGTCACCAACGTGAGCTTCGTTCTTTTCATCATGTGCCTTACACCTTTTAGTTTGTGTAACGTATTTCTTATAGAGAGGATTCATTCTCTTTGTATCTATTGAAACAACGACGGTTTTATCCATTTTGTCGCTTGTTACAATACCAACAAAAGAACGCTTTGCTCCCTTTTTAGTCTGAACTTCCTGTTCTGCCACGGGTTAGCTCCTACTTGGTCTGTCCGGCAATTTCTTTTGCACGGATGAGCGTATTGAGCGTCGCAATCTGGCGGCGCATTGTTCGCTTTTGCATCGGATTATCTACATGACCAATCACCATTTGAAAACGGAGATCCATGTATTTTTGTTTCATGTCATTGCGTTCAGCCACTAACTCGGCGTAAGACATTTCTTTTACATTCTTTTTCTTTGAATTAGCCATATCTTACTCCTTAGTCAATAGTTGGTTTATAGGCAATCTTTGTTTTGATTGGAAGTTTGTCTGCTGCAAGTCTTAATGCTTCTTCAGCAAGTTTCAAATCTATATCTCCAACTTCAAACAAGATTACTCCTGGTTTTATGTTAGCTGCCCAGAATTCTGGAGCACCTTTACCCTTACCCATTCGAACTTCCGATGGTTTTCTTGTGATTGGCTTATCAGGGAATACGCGTAACCACACACTTCCCTTGCGTTCAAGCTTACGGTTTATTGCAACACGAGCAGCTTCGATATGACGAGCCTGCAACCAGATTGGTTCGAGTGCTACGAGAGCAATCTTTCCAAAGTCAATGTTGTTTGCACGTGTAGCATTTCCCTTTGATTTGCCACGCTGTACCTTACGGTGTATAACTCTTTTAGGACTAAGCATTTATGTTACTCCTTTGAAGAATCTGCTGCGCGAGCAGGGCGTTTTGCTCTAGGTTTGTCTTCAGAAGCCTGAGAACGATCGTGATGAGGCTTACGAACAATCTGTCCAGCATCTTCGGTTTTTTCGTTACCGTAGTTCATGCCGTTATAAACCCAAACTTTTACACCGATTTTACCGTATGTTGTATGAGCTTCAAATGTGCCGTAATCAATGTCTGCACGAAGAGTGTGAAGAGGTACACGACCTTCTTTGTGTTCTTCTGAGCGTTTCATTTCTGCGCCACCAAGACGACCTGACAAACGAATTTTAATTCCCTGTGCTCCGCCTTTCATAGCATTTGAAGAAGCCTGCTTGAGAGCCTTGCGGAATGAACCGCGACCAGCAAGTTGGCGTCCTACATTCTGTGCAATAAGAGATGCATTTATATCAGCACGTTTAACTTCTTTGATTTTTATCTGAACCTTTTTAGTCAACTGTGCCTGAATTTCAGCACTGATTTTTTCAATGTTTGCACCTTTTACACCAATAATAACACCTGGGCGTGCTGTATGAATTACAATAGTAACACGCTGAGGGTGACGAATAATTTCGATTTCTGCAATATCTGCATTCTGACACTCTGGCAACGCAGTTACCATCTTGCGGATTTTTATATCTTCAAGAACCAAGTCTGCATAATCACGAGGACTAGCATACCAGCGAGACTGCCAAGTCTTGTTAATTCCAAGACGCAAACCGATAGGATTTACTTTCTGACCCACTTTTATTCCCCCGCCTTCTCGTCAACAATGACGGTGATATGACACATACGTTTTAAGAGCTGATCAGCACGACCGCGAGCGCGGAACCAAACTCTCTTAAGTCTTGGACCTTCGTCAATACGAATTTCTTTTATGTAGAGCATATCTTCATCGAGTTTCTTGTTTATGAACAGAGCGTTTGCAACTGCTGATTTAAGAGTTCCTTTAATCAGATTTGCACCTTTCTGCGGCATATTATCAAGAATTGCCAATGCTTCTGAGCATGACTTCTGTTTGATTACATTTGCAACAGGGCGAACCTTAGTTGGAGATGCAATCAGGAATTTTGTAGTGGCTACATAACCTTTTTTCTCTGCCATCGTACCCACCTTTATTTAGCACCCTTGTCAGTGCCACCATGTCCTTTAAATGTACGGGTTGGAGCAAATTCGCCAAGTTTGTGTCCGACGAGATTTTCCGTAACATATACAGGAATCCATGCTTTTCCGTTGTAAACACTTATTGTGTTTCCAACCATTTCTGGAATGATTGTAGAGCAACGAGAATATGTTTTAATCATCTTCTTGTCAGACTCTTTGTTCATTTCACTAACTTTCTTATAAAGACTCTTTTCAATGAAAGGTCCTTTCTTAACTGATCTTGACATTGTTAACTACTCCTACTTCTTCTTACGGCGTGAAACAATGAAACGGTTAGAAGGCTTTCTCTTGTTGCGAGTCTTATAACCTCTACAAGGCTGTCCCCAAGGTGTAACAGGATGATGTCCTTTTCCAGCACCTTCACCACCACCAAGTGGGTGATCAACAGGGTTCATAGCCATACCGCGAACTGCTGGGCGAATACCCAACCAACGACTGCGACCTGCTTTACCAAGTTGCGTATTCATAAGTTCTTCGTTTCCAACAACGCCAATCGTTGCATAGCATTTACCAAGAATGCGACGAGTTTCACCTGAAGGAAGACGAATTATTACATATTCACCATCTTTTGCAGCAACCAATGCAGATGCACCAGCCGAGCGAGCAAGTTGTCCACCGCGACCGAGAGTCAACTCGATATTGTGAACTGTGAATCCCACAGGAATTACTTCGAGTGGAAGTGCGTTTCCAACAGTAGGAGAAGCATTATCGCCAGACATAACTTTCTGTCCAACAATAAGTCCTTTAGGTGCGATAATATAGCGTTTTTCGCCGTCTGCATAATAAATCAAAGCGATATTTGCAGTTCGGTTAGGATCGTATTCAATCGACTTTACGGTTCCCGGGATTCCGTGCTTATTTCGTTTAAAGTCTATTATACGATACTTTCTTTTATGTCCACCACCTTGGTGACGTACAGAAATACGTCCACCTTGTCCGCGACCTGCATGTGATTTGAGACCTGATACCAGACTTTTTTCGGGTTTATCTGTTGTCAGTTCTTCTCTTACCAAATCAATGCGAGTACGTGTTCCGGCAGTGTATGGTTTAAAAACTTTAAGAGCCATCTGGTTCCCCTTAATTTACGAAGGCTTAAACGCCCTCGAATACCTTAATTGTTTGACCTGGAGCCAAGCGAACTATTGCTTTTTTCCAGTCGGCAGTTTTTCCAGGTTTTCCACGAACCCGCTTAACTTTACCGCGAACATTTACAGTGGTAATTTTTACAACTGTAACATTGAAGAGTTTTGATACTGCTTCTTTAATCTGTGTCTTTGTCGCTTCAGGAAGAACTCTAAAAGTGTATTTTCCTTGTTCGCGCAAAGCGGTTGCTTTTTCAGAAAGTACTGGCTCAATAAGAATATCAGTCATTATTTAGCCTCCTCTTCTTTGTAGAATTCTGAAAGATTTTTTGCAGCCGATTCAAGCAAAATAACCTTTCTTCCGTAAAAGAGGTCATGTGCACGAAGGCGATTAAATGACAAAAAATAAACATTATGAAGATTGCGTCCTGCCTGTTTTATTTTTGCATCATTATCTTTAAGAATAATTACTGTGCGTTCATCTTTAGCAAAATTATTAAGAACTTTTACTAAATCTTTTGTTTTTCCGCTTTCTACAGTGAAATCTTCAACAACTGTAAGTCTGTCACTCTGTGCCTGAAGGCTCAAAATTGATTTCATTGCAAGGCGTTTTACTTTTTTAGGGAGTTCAAATCCAAAATCACGAGGTTTTGGTCCAAAAATTGTACCGCCTCCTACATTGATTGGAGATTTTTTGTCACCACGACGAGCATGGCCTGTTCCCTTTTGTTTGTATGGCTTAGCATTTGAACCGTGAACTTCGGAACGAGTTTTTGTACAAGCTGTTCCAACACGTTTGTTTGCTAATTCGTTATTGATGGCATAGTAAATAACATCTTCATTTACTGGGAGTCCGAAAATGCTATCATCAAGCGTAATAGTGCGCAGTTCTTTACCATCGGTTGAAAAAACTTTCTTATCCATTTCTCAATTCCTCCGGATTACTTCTTTACTGCAGACTTGATGATAAGTGTGCAATCTTTAACACCAGGAACTGCTCCGCGAACCATAATAACTTTAAGTTCAGGATCAATCTTAACAATCTTGAGATTCTGAACAGTTACGCGCTCAAACCCCATATGTCCTGGCATTTTTACATTTTTAAGGCTGTGTCCTGGTGTCGTACAATTTCCTGTACCACCTGCTTCACGATGGAATTTAGAACCATGTGTAGCCCTTCCTCCGTGGAAGCCCCAGCGCTTCATAACGCCTTGAAATCCCTTCCCCTTTGAAGTTGCAGTAACATCCAAATACGATGTTTTTTCAAACAACTCAAGACCAATCTGATCGCCAACTTTAACTTCCTGTTCGAATTCACGGAATTCTTTTAAATGACGTTTTGGCGATACGTTCTCTGGAAACTGCCCCTTGTATGCTTTGTTGATTCTTGACTCTTTTACATCATCAAGACCCAAAACAACAGCATCGTAGCCATTTGCTTCCTTTGTCTTTGTAGCAACAACTGTATTCGGTTCTACTTGGATCACGGTTACTGGTGTCAGTTCGCCGTTATTGTCGAATACCTGTGTCATTCCTACTTTTTTTGCAATCAGACCTTTCATTCTGATACATCTCCTATAGAAGAAAAATAATTTTTCTTCTCATTCGGCCGCCATCCCTGATCCAAGGGACCGTTACCGTTTTTCAATAAGACTTTTTCTGCAACGCAGACTTCGCTCTTATTGTTTAATCTCTACATCTACTCCAGCAGGCAGTTCAAGCTTCATCAATGAATCCATAACATCTGATGTCGGATTCAAGATGTCGATAAGGCGCTTGTGAGTTCTCATTTCAAACTGCTCACGAGATTTTTTATTTACGTGAGGTGAACGAAGAACAGTTACCTTATTGATTCTTGTAGGAAGAGGGATTGGTCCTGAAACCTTTGCACCTGCTTTCTGCACTGTCTGTACTATTGATTTTGCACTCTGATCTATAAGTTCAACATCAAAAGCACGAAGTCTAACACGAATTTTTCCGTTAGCCATTATTTTTACTCCAATGACGAAGAAACGACTGCTTTTACACAGCCGTCCCATCGATCACTAATTTAACTATTCAACGATCTTTGTAACCTGTCCAGAAGCGATTGTGCGACCGCCTTCACGGATAGCGAGTTTAAGACCTTCATCCATAGCGATTGGATGGATGAGTTCTCCGATGATTTTTACATTATCACCAGGTTTTACCATGTCTGTTCCAGGTTCGAGTTCAACTGTACCTGTGATATCAGTTGTACGGAAATAGAACTGTGGGCGATATCCTGTAAAGAATGGTGAGTGACGTCCACCTTCTTCCTTAGAAAGAACGTAAATCTGAGCTTCGAATTTTGTGTGTGGATGGATTGTTCCAGGAGCAGCAAGAACCTGTCCGCGAACAACATCTTTCTTTTCAATACCGCGGAGAAGGATACCAACGTTGTCGCCAGCCTGTCCCTGATCCAACAATTTATTGAACATTTCGATACCAGTTACAGTTGAAGACTGTGTTGGGCGGATACCAACGATTTCTACTGGATCGTTCATATTTACAACACCGCGTTCGATACGTCCAGTAACTACTGTACCACGACCAGAGATTGTAAAGATGTCTTCGATTGGCATCAAGAATGGTTTCTGTTCATCGCGAACTGGATCATCGAACCAAGTATCCATTGCGGTAAGCAATTCTTCGATACAAGCAGTATCTTCAGCAGAAGCTCCATCCTGAAGAGCTTTAAATGCAGAACCCTTGATGATTGGAGTATCAGGAGAGAATCCGTACTTCTGGATAGTATCTTTTACGTCTTCTTCTACGAGCATCAACATCTCTTCGTCGCCGTCGAGCATATCAACTTTGTTCAAGAAAACGATAATCTTTGGTACACCTACCTGACGAGCAAGCAAAAGGTGTTCCTTTGTCTGAGCCATTACACCGTCAGTTGCAGCAATTACGAGGATTGCACCATCCATCTGAGCAGCACCTGTAATCATGTTTTTTACATAGTCAGCGTGTCCAGGGCAGTCGATATGTGCGTAGTGGCGTTTGTCTGACTGATATTCCAAGTGACGAGTATTGATTGTAATACCGCGTTCCTTCTCTTCTGGAGCGTTATCAATTTCGTCATACTTCAAAAGCTTATCACCATACTTTTTTGCACAATATGTTGTGATAGCAGCAGACAATGTTGTCTTACCATGGTCTACGTGACCGATAGTACCAACGTTCATGTGAGGTTTAGTTCTGTTGAACTTCTCCTTTGCCATGTGTTTCTCCTAGCCGTTTACACAAAACGGCACTTTAAAGTTTTATATGTGATGCACTTTAAGCCAGAACAACGTCGCTCTCCTACGGAAAACTCAACGCTATTCGCATACACACTAAATTATTTTTATCCGACAGATGAATTGTTTACAGTATTCAGTTCTCCATAACTTTCGAAGAACTCTCGCGATACCACCTATCATCATCAGAATAAAATCCAAATAACTGGTCTGGCATTCGTAAATTATAAGTAAGCAAGAAGATTACTTACAACAGAAGCCTTGACTTTGTTTCTAAGGCTACCCAACCTGAAAATCGCAATGCGATTGACTTTACGGTTAAAGTCAGACTTAACATAAGTTGAAGTCTGTCTGAAAAATTCAAAGAACCCTAGATACGCCTAAAAAGTACAAAATGCTAAAAGGCGTGTCCGTAATTTATACAATTTTTAGAAAATAAGTTCAATAGTAAAAATGAATAAATTGATGATTCGTATAAAAATAAAGGTCTGCCGCTTAACTTCGACAGACCTTGTAATTGAAGAAAAAACTTCTTGTAAAAACTACCAACGATAGTGAGCAAATGCTTTGTTTGCTTCAGCCATCTTATGAACGTCTTCCTTCTTTTTGTATGCAGAGCCAGTGTTATTGAAAGCATCAAAAAGTTCTGCAGCCAAAGTTTCTGCCATACCGTGTCCACTTCTTGAACGAGCAGCACCGATTATCCAGCGCATTGCAAGAGCTTCGCGACGAGCATCTCTAATTTCCATTGGAACTTGATATGTTGCTCCACCAACGCGGCGAGATTTTACTTCTACAAGTGGCTTAACATTTTCAAGCGCCTTTGTAAAAACTTCCAAAGGATCCTGATTCGCTTTCGCTTTTAATTTATCCATCGCTTCATAAACGATTCTTGTACAAGTTTGTTTTTTTCCGTCGAGCATCATGCGAGAAACAAATTTCGTAACAACAGTGCTGTTGTACTTTGCATCAGGCATAACAGGACGATTTACTGATTTTTTATGTCTTCCCATAGTAATTCTCCTTTAAATATTATGCCTTTGGTCTCTTAGCACCGTACTTAGAACGACCGCGTTTGCGACCTTCAACGCCAAGAGTATCTTTTGTTCCGCGGATAATGTGGTAGCGTACACCAGGAAGGTCTTTTACACGTCCACCGCGGATTAAAACAACTGAGTGTTCCTGCAAGTTATGACCAATTCCTGGGATATATGCAGTAACTTCAATTCCATTTGACAAACGAACACGGGCTACCTTGCGGAGAGCCGAATTTGGTTTTTTAGGTGTTACAGTCATTACACGAGTGCAAACGCCGCGCTTCTGCGGACAAGACTCAAGTGCGGGAGCTTTAGTCTGGTTTGCAAGTGTCTGTCTACCTTTACGAATCAATTGATTTATTGTAGGCATCGCCTATTCTCCTATTTGTATGCCGGTCAGCACCCCGGACAAAATAAACATATAAAAGCCCTACGATATAAGTAGGTAGCATAATACTAATGAATTCAACTTGAAACAGTCAATACAGCCCAAGTTGAATTTCAGTAAAACCGGAACGAATTCAAAAAGATGAATTCGCCCTATTTTTTAATCTTCATCAGAAACCGACTCTACAACAGGTTCTTCAACCAGTTTTTCGTTTTCCTTTTCAATCCTTCGCCTTTCAAGAACTTCTTCCATCTGGATATCTAAATCGTTGTCTGAACCATCAAAGAGTTTTACGTTTCTGTAATTCTTTATACCGGTTCCGGCAGGAATCATGTGTCCGATGATTACATTTTCCTTTAAACCACGAAGTTTATCTTCTTCTCCCTTGATTGCCGCATTCGTAAGAACTCTTGTAGTTTCCTGGAATGAAGAAGCGGAGATGAATGAATCCGTAGCCAGAGCAGCCTTTGTGATTCCCTGGAACATTGGACGAGCGATTGCAGGCTCTCCACCAGCAGATATGATTCTTTCGTTTTCTTCGTGGAAGTGATACTTATCAACCTGCTGACCAAAGATGAACTTTGTATCTCCAGGTTTTACAACTTCAACTTTGCGCAACATCTGCCTTACGATAACACCGATGTGTTTATCATCGATAGCAACGCCCTGTGCAGAGTATACGCCTTGAATTTCACTCATAAGGTATTCTTGAAGTGCATTTTCTCCGAGAATTGCCAATATATCGTGAGCGCTTGCATCGCCATCACACAGCTGTTCACCTGCAATAACCTGGTCTCCGTCGCGAACTAAGAGGCGGCGTGTCATAGGAACGAGATGTTCAAATGATTTGCCGTATTCATCTTCTACAACGATTACACGCTTACCTTTTGTAATTCCTTTGAATTTTACAACTCCAGAAATCAATGCAAGTACGCAAGGAATCTTTGGTTTTCTTGCCTCAAACAATTCAGATACGCGTGGAAGACCCCCAGTAATATCGTTTGTCTTTACAGCAGCAACAGGCATACTTGCAAGTACTAAACCAGCTTCAACTTGCTGCTTATCTTCTACACGAAGAACAGCCCCCGCAGGAAGATAATAAGAACCAAGTTCGTTTCCAGCTTCATCTGTTATAAGAATACGTGGCTGTTTAACATCAAGGTGAAGTTCACTTATGCGTCGCTCCATTTTTCCAGAGTTAACATCGACAATTTCTTCCAAAGTTGAACCTGGAATAACATCTTCAAAGTGAACATAGCCGCTTACTTCTGCAATGATAGGCTCGGAGAATGGATCGAAAGTTCCAATTACATCGCCTGCTTTTACAACATCGCCAGTTTTTACGATGATTGTAGAACCGTTGCTTATTTCAACTTTCTGTTCGCCACCTGCAAGATACATATTTCCGTCGAGGATGAGGATTGTTCCGTTTTCTTTGGCAACTATATTTCCAGTTTTTCGTTCGATAAGAACAGTACCTTTGAGTACACGTGCGCCATCTTGAACAGAAACCTTATCTGATTTTTCAATTTTTACAGAATCTATAAGGTGAGTTGCAGTCATGCAGCCTTTACGAGTGAAAAGCCATGAACCGTCTTCTGTAACAACGTGTGTTCCAGTGATTTCTCCAAGTAGAACGTCGTATTTAAGAACGATTTTGTTGTCTTCAGTTTCCTTAGATGCAGTTCCTCCAACGTGGAAAGTACGCATTGTCAACTGTGTACCAGGCTGCCCGATTGACTGAGCTGCGATAACACCAACTGCTTCGCCAATTTCAACAAGCTTGTTGCGTGCCAGATTTTTTCCATAGCATTTTACACAAACGCCGTGCTCTGCTTCGCAAGTCAATACAGTGCGGAGTTTTACTTTTTCAACACCAGCATCTTCAATCTGTTTTGCAAGTTCATCAGAAATGTATTCGTTTGCCTCGCAAATCAAATCTCCAGTTACAGGATGAATTACACGCTCGATTGTAAAATGACCTGCAATTCTCTTTGAAATAGGAGTTACAATTTCGTCTCCATTTTTAATTGCAGTATAGTCAATTCCGTTTATAGTTCCACAATCTTCAACATTAACTACAACATCCTGAGCAACATCTACGAGGCGGCGTGTCATGTAACCTGCGTCTGCGGTTTTCAAAGCGGTATCGGTAAGACCTTTGCGTGCACCGTTTGAAGAAATGAAGTATTCGATAACCGAAAGACCTTCGCGGAAATTTGATTTTACAGGAAGTTCGATGATGTCGCCGTTTGGTTTTGCCATCAAACCACGCATTGCGGCAAGCTGCGAAATCTGTTTTTTAGAACCACGCGCTCCAGAGTCGGCCATCATAAATATTGTGTTAAAGCCGTCTTTATCCTTTTGGAGCTTATCGTACATGATTTCTGTCAATTTATCGTTTGTTCGAGCCCAGATATCTGTAACTTTGTTGTAGCGTTCGTCTGCAGTGATTACACCTCTTGAATACTGACCAACGATGTCTTCAACCTGCTTGTTTGCTTCGTCAACCATTGGCTTTTTCTCATCTGGAATAAGAATATCTTCCATAGAGAGAGTTGCACCAAAGAATGTCGCATTTTTATATCCACACGCCTTTATAGCGTCGAGCATTTGGATTGTAAGCCAAGCGCCTTTTACATGGAAAACTTTTTCAATCATCTTGCGCAAATCTTTGTCGCCCAAGCGTTTGTTTACAAAGCCAACTTCATCTGGCATTTCTGCATTAAAGCGAATTCTACCAGCAGTTGTGGTTATTATATCGCCAGCTTTAAATTCGCCTTCGTAAAAGGAATCCTTTGGTGAAGGAATTTGTATTCCTGCATTCCATTCAATAAATCCGTCTTCCGCAGCCATAATTGCTTCGTCATCGCTAGAAAAACGCTTGCCAGTTCCTTTTGAATTTGGTTTTACGGATGTCATATAGTAGATACCCAAAACCATGTCCTGCGAAGGATAAACGATTGTATTTCCGTTTGCAGGGTCAAGCAAGTTGCGTGCAGAAAGCATCAAAGTCCAGCATTCCATCTGTGCAGCCTGAGTTAGAGGAACGTGAATTGCCATCTGGTCGCCGTCAAAGTCTGCGTTAAACGCTTTACATGCAAGAGGATGCAATTTTAAAGCTTTTCCTTCAACCAAAACTGGTTCAAACGCTTGAATTCCAAGGCGGTGCAAAGTTGGAGCGCGGTTAAGCATTACAGGATGTTCGCGTACAACTTCGTCCAAAATTGCAAAAACTTCTGGAGATTCCTGCTCGACCAAAGTCTTTGCCTTCTTAATATTGAATACGATTCCTCGGTCAACGAGTTTTTTCATTATGAACGGCTTGAACAATTCGAGCG
The DNA here is from genome assembly GCF_900497595.1 of Treponema pectinovorum. Classification (NCBI taxonomy): domain Bacteria; kingdom Pseudomonadati; phylum Spirochaetota; class Spirochaetia; order Treponematales; family Treponemataceae; genus Treponema; species Treponema pectinovorum. The sequence goes on along the minus strand of NZ_UFQO01000003.1, from coordinate 71,990 downwards.
CCATCTTTGTAGGAAGTCCACACTGCCAAAGTTTTAATTCTGGCCCTACAACGATTACAGAACGACCAGAGTAGTCTACGCGCTTACCCAAAAGATTCTGTCTAAAGCGTCCCTGCTTACCTTTAAGCATATCGCTGATTGATTTTAAAGGTCTGTTAGAAGCACCCTTAACAACGCGCTTGCGTTTTGAATTATCAAACAAAGCGTCAACTGCTTCCTGCAACATGCGCTTTTCGTTGCGGATGATTATATCAGGAGCGGAAAGCTGCATGAGACGCTTGAGACGGTTGTTGCGGTTTATAACGCGACGATACAAATCGTTTAAATCCGATGTTGCAAAACGACCTCCGTCGAGTTGTACCATTGGACGAAGATCAGGCGGAATTACAGGAATTACATCCAAAATCATCCAGAAAGCTTTGTTACCAGATGAGCGGAAATCTTCAACAATCTGAATTCGCTTTAAAAGACGTTTGTCCGATTTTGCACCCTTTTCACGCATTTTTTCGCGCAATTCAGCAGCGAGTTCGTCCAGATTGATATTTTCGAGCATCGTCTTAATCGCTTCTGCACCCATGCCAGCGGTAAATGCCTGTCCGTAGCGTTCAACATTTTCATTGTATTCGTCTTCAGTAAGCAAATCGCCTTTTTTGAGTTCAGTATCGCCCGGATCGATTACGATAAATTTTTCGTAATACAAAACAGAGCGGAGCTGAGCAACCTGCATGTTGAGCAAGAGCCCCATGCGGCTTGGAACCGAACGATAATACCAGATATGGCTTACTGGAGCGGCAAGTTCAATATGACCAGTACGTTCACGGCGAACTTTAAAGTGAGTAACTTCTACTCCACAGCGATCGCAGATAACGCCCTTATAGCGAATTGATTTGAATTTTCCACAGTAGCATTCCCATTCTTTTGTTGTACCAAAAATGCGTTCGCAGAAAAGACCATCTTTTTCGGGTCTTAAAGTACGATAGTTTATCGTTTCTGGTTTTTTTACCTCTCCGTATGACCATGCTCTTATGTCATCTGGAGAAGCCAATTTAATTTTTATAGAGTCAAAATCTTGAATATCACGCATCTTCATTCTCCTTTTCGAATCCAGAACTTGCTTTATCTATAAGTTCTTGATCGCGTTCGGTAAGGGCAATTCTTTTTCCCTTTGCGTCATAAATAGTAAAATCCAAAGCAAGACCACGAAGTTCCTGCACCATTACATTAAATGATTCTGGAACACCTGCTGTAGCAGTAGGATCACCCTTTACAATTGATTCATAAATCTTTGAACGGCCGTTCATATCATCGGACTTTATAGTCATCATTTCCTGCAAGGTGTTTGCTGCACCGTATGCTTCCAATGCCCAAACTTCCATTTCTCCAAGACGCTGACCACCAAACTGCGCTTTACCACCGAGTGGCTGCTGAGTAACAAGTGAATAAGGTCCTGTAGAACGAGCATGCATCTTATCGTCAACGAGGTGGTGCAATTTAAGGAAGTAAATAACACCTACGAAGATTGGATTTACAAAAGGTTCACCCGTGCGTCCGTCGTGTACAATCTGCTTACAGTCTGGTGACAATCCTGCTTCCTGCAATTTTTCTGCAATCTGCTCCTGAGAAGGGGTCTGGAACGCAGGAGATTCAAAATACTGGTTCAAATAACGACCAACAATACCAAGTTCGCTTTCCATTATCTGCCCAATATTCATACGAGAAGGTACGCCAAGCGGATTCAAACAAACATCGAGCGGAGTTCCATCTGCTAAGTATGGCATATCTTCTTCTGGAAGAATTCTTGCAACGACACCTTTGTTTCCGTGTCGTCCTGCCATCTTATCGCCTTCGCGGAGTTTACGTTTATTTGCAATCAAAACCTTAACAACCTCGTCAACACCAGGACTTAAATCATCGCCTTCTGTTCTCTTCATTCTCTGAACGTCGATTATTACGCCTTCGATACCGTGAGGAACACGCAATGAAGAATCCCTAACCTCTTTAGCTTTTTCACCAAAGATTGAATTCAAAAGTTTGAATTCTGGGGTTGTTTCTGTTTCGGATTTAGGAGTTACCTTACCAACGAGGATATCGCCTGAACGAACCTTTGCGCCAATACGGATTATACCTTCTGCGTCGAGGTTGTTGAGCATTTTTTCGGAAGTATTAGGAACATCGCGAGTTATTTTTTCTGGCCCGAGTTTTGTTTCACGAATTTCTGTCTGGAATTCCTTTATGTGAATAGAAGTGTACATATCTTCTTTTACAACGCGTTTACTTATCAAAACAGCGTCTTCATAGTTGTAACCATTCCAAGGCACGAATCCTACCAGCAAGTTGCGTCCCAAAGAAAGCTCTCCATTAAATGTTGCAGGACCGTCTGCCAGAACAGCACCTTTTTTCACTTTCTCTCCAACTTCAACGGTTGGTCTTTGGTGGTTACAGGTGTCGTTATTCGTTCTCTGGTATTTCAAAAGTGGATATTCATCAACTTTATCACTTCCGTCAACTTTAACTTTTATGAGATCACTTTCAACCCAAATTACTTCGCCATCGTGTTTTGCCTTTATAAGAACGCCAGAATCGTAGGCCGCTTTCGCTTCCATTCCTGTTCCTACAAAAGGAGGTTCTGGGAACAAGAGAGGAACCCCCTGGCGCTGCATGTTACAACCCATCAATGCACGGTTAGCGTCATCGTGTTCAAGGAAAGGAACAAGAGAAGCTGAAACAGAAATTACCTGTCTAGGAGAAACGTCCATGTATTGAATGTCTTTTACATTGCGCGTTGTATAATCTCCAACGTGACGGCAAGATGCCATATCCGCAGGGAATGAACCGTCTGCTTTCATACCTTCTGCAACCTGTCCGACAAAATATTTATCCTCGTCCATAGCAGAAAGGTATTCAACTTTGTCAGTTGCTTTTCCATCTTCAACTTTGCGATAAGGAGTTTCGAGAAATCCATATTCATTTACACGAGTGTAAATCGCAAGAGAAACAATCAAACCGATATTTGGTCCTTCAGGAGTTTCAATCGGACACATTCTTCCGTAATGCGTATAATGAACGTCGCGGACTTCAAAGCCTGCTCTATCACGAGAAAGACCGCCTGGTCCCAAAGCGTTAAGACGGCGTTTATGAGTAAGTTCAGCAAGAGGATTAATCTGATCCATGAACTGAGAAAGTTGAGACGAGCCAAAGAATTCTTTGATTGCAGCAACGATTGGTTTTATAGAAATCAAATCTTGAGGTTTCATCGTTTCTGTTTCTTTTAAACTCATTCTCTCTTTTGCAATTCTTTCCATTCTGCTAAATGCGGTTTTAAGTTGATTCGTCATCAATTCGCCTACAGAACGGATGCGACGGTTTCCAAGATGGTCGATATCATCCAAAACTTCATTTCCGATGTAAACTTTTATGAGATGTTTCATCGTGCTTATTATGTCGCTTTTTACGAGAGTATGGCTTTCAACAGGTTCGGCATACATATCGAATTTTTTATTCAACTTGTAGCGACCAACCCTGCCTAAATCATAGTGGCGAATATTGAAGAACATTCCTTCAAGTTCATTTCTAGCCGCTTCTGCTGCCATAGGCTCGCCAGGTTTTAAAACAGAGAACACCGCAGAAAGAGCATCTTCGAGAGTAGGTTCCTCGTTAGAAGAGCCTTCTTTTGTGTACTTCATATCTTCACGCTCAAAACAGTTGATTATTATCATGCTGTCAAGCGATGGATTATGTTCGTCTTTACTGCCTTTACGAGAGCGAGCGTCAAAAAGAATCAAACAAACTTCTTTTATATCCTGCGAGATGATGTCATCAACTTCGTGCATGTGCAATTTCTCGCCCGCACGGAAGAGAACTTTTTCTTCTCCGTTTTCATCTTTTATAGTGAGTGCTTTAGCCAAAACTCTATCAACCAATTCTTCTTTTTTTGAAGGATCGATTTTTACGATTTCTGTCTTATAAAATTCTTTTATTATCTCTTCACGAGTCGAATACCCAAGCGCACGAAGGAAAATTGTTCCTAAGATTTTCTTTTTGCGGTCAATCTTTGCATAAATCAAATCTTTCTTCTGGTCAATCTCAAATTCAAGCCAAGAACCGCGATAAGGAATTATGCGTGAAGAGTACAAACCTTTCTCGTGGTTAAAAATAACACCTGGCGAACGATGAATCTGCGAAACAACAACGCGTTCTGCCCCGTTTATTATAAAAGTTCCACGGTCTGTCATGAGAGGAATATCTCCCATGTATATATCTTTTTGAAGTATTGCACCTGTATCTTTAAAATTTAAATTGATTCTTGCCTTTAGAGGAACAGAATAAGTTAAACCTTTCTGTTTGCACTGAAGTTCAGTAAATTTTATATTTTCTTCTTCGAGTTTATAAAATTCATACTCCAAAGACATATTACCGTCTGGGCTTTCGATTGGGAAAGTCGTATTAAAAACTTCCTGCAAACCTTTAGGTTCCAATGGTTCATTGCTGTCTACTTTTTCTTTTTGAAGGAAACTTTCATAGGACGAAAGTTGAATGTCAATCAGGTTCGGAATTTCCATGAAGTTCTGAATATCTTTTCCGAAGTACTGACGGTTTACTGTTCTGCTTTTAGCGAACATCTGTTACTCCTAGGAGGGAAACATTGCCTTTGATAAAATTGCTACATATCAAAAATGACGTATGACATACGCTATCTTGTGATACAGCACAAAATTAAAAAGCTAAAAATCGGCATAACACCGACCAAATTCTGATAAAAATCAGATTATATCTGTTGCATTTGCGCCAACAAGATAATTCTCTTTAGACACTAAAAGCTTACACACGAAAATCATTTATTTTGATCTCGCATGTAAGCATTTTTAAGAACAATGACCACAAAGAGCAGTCATCGCTAAATTTTTCAAGAAAATTGGATTTAACCTATTTCTTTGAAGCCTTACCACCAGCTTCTTCCATCTTTTTGATAAGTTCATCAGCTTCAGCTTTAGAAACACCTTCTTTAAGTGCTTTTGGTGCGCTTTCAACAAGTGTTTTTGCTTCGCCAAGACCAAGTCCGAGAGCTTCTTTAACTGCTTTGATAACAGCGATTTTCTTTGCAGCGTCAAAGCTGTCAAGAGTAACTGTAAATTCAGTCTGCTCTTCTTCTGCTGCACCACCAGCTGCACCTGGAGCGGCTGCAACTGCAACTGCTGCTGTAACTCCAAATTTTTCTTCCATTGCTTTAACGAGTTCTGATGCTTCGAGAACTGTCATGTTTGCGATTGCTTCAAGGATTTCATCCTTTGTAATTGCTGCCATATTATCTTCTCCTTAAAATAGGCATTTACCTTGATTTTACAAGGTTTGTTTTATTGCAGACGGAACAAACTGAACCGCTTAACCTGCAATATTTATCTGTTGCGAGGACAGTCGACAGCGATTGAAGCCTGACCTCGCTTCAACAAAAGGTTTATTAGTTAGCACCTTCTGCTGATTTTTTATCAACATAAGCCTGCAATGTAGCGGCAAGTTTTTGAACCGGACCATTGATTGTAGACATGAGCATAGCGATAAGCTGTTTCTTTCCTGGAACCTTTGAATAAGCTTCGATTTTTGCTTTATCGTAGATTTCATTCTGAATGTAGCCACCTTTTACAACAAGAGCTGGAACATCTTTTGCAAAATCAAAAAGAACTTTTGCAGCTTCGTTGCTGTCTTCTTTTGCCATTACAACTGCTGTAGGTCCTTTGAGGTAATCAGAAACGTTGTCAATCTTCATTTCCTCAAAAGCAACTCTAGCAAAATTATTCTTTACAACCTTAAAAGGTGCTTCGTGTTCACGGAGCTTATCGCGAAGAGCAGTAATTTGTTCTACAGTAAGTCCGCGATATTCTGCAAAGATAAAGTCGTTGTAATCTGAAAATACTTTTTTTGTTTCGTCAATAGCTGCTGTTTTAGCAGGCTGGAGTTTTTTTGCCATGATTGCCATAGATTACGCCTCCTCCTTAACATTTACCCAAACACCAGGTCCCATAGAAGAACTGATTGATATTGAGCGAACGAAATCTGCTTTTGCATCAGCAGGCTTTTTGCGGTCAATTTCTGTAAGGAGAGCAGTTACGTTTTCTGCAACCTTATCTGCATCCATAGAAACTTTACCAACAGCGATATGAACTATACCTTCTTTGTCTGCCCTGAATTCTGTACGACCTTTTTTAAGTTCGTTTATTGCATGAACAAGGTCATTAGTTACAGTTCCAGTCTTAGGGTTAGGCATAAGTCCTTTGCGTCCCAAAACCATACCCAGACGACCTACATCTTTCATCATATCAGGAGTTGCAACTGCAACGTCAAAGTCGAGCCAACCACCCTTTACTTTGTCGATGTATTCGGTAGAACCAGCATAGGTTGCACCAGCATCCAACGCTTCTTTTGCACGTTCTTCAGAACAGAATACGAGAACTTTCTTTTCTGCGGTAAACTGATTTGGGAAAACCAATGTATCACGCATCGTCTGGCTCTTTCCAAGGCGAAGAGCAACGTGAAGTTCTACAGTTTCATCAAATTTTACAAAATGAATATCTTTTACAACTTTGCATGCTTCAGCAACAGCATAATGCTTGAGTGGGTCATATTTCTTAAGAGCATCAGAATATTTTTTTCCGTGTTTCATTATTCAGCCTCCACTTCTACGCCCATACTGCGCGCAGTACCTGCGATAATTTTCTTCGCTGCTTCAATATCGTTAGCATTGATGTCTGGCATTTTAGTTGTTGCAATTTCTGTAAGCTGTGCCACAGTAAGCTTTCCAACTTTATCACGAAGAGGATTTCCAGAACCCTTAGGAAGACCAAGTGCCTTTTTTATAAGAACCGCAGCAGGCGGAGTCTTAAGTTCAAAAGTGAATGAACGGTCTTGATAAACGGTGATGATTACAGGGATTATAAGTCCCTTTTCCATTGACTTGGTTCTGTCATTAAACTGCTGAACGAACACTGGTGCAGAAACACCGTGAGGTCCAAGAACTGGTCCTACTGGTGGCGCAGGAGTTGCAGATCCCGCAGGACACTGTAATTTAATGACAGCCGTTACCTTTTTTGTAGCCATTTTATAGCTCCCTTAATTGGTGTCGGGCTTTTTGCAATTAAAAAGCCACTAGCGAAATACCTATATCCAACGGACTTGTATTTCTTCCAAATATAGGAAAAGCCCTGCGATAAACAGAGCCAATTCTATCAAAAATAAAAATATCTAAAAATCTTAAACAAGTTTTTCAACCTGTAACAAATCAACCTCTACAGGAGTTGCTCGTCCAAAAATTTGAACCATAACCCTGAGTTTACCTTTTGCAAGATCGATTTCTTCAACAGAACCACTGAATGTTGCAAAAGGACCGTCGGTAATCTTAACTTGGTCTCCAACAGCATAATTCTGTTTGATTTTAACGCTTTTGTAGCCTTTAATTTCACCTGCTTTTTGAAGTAGATTTTTTGCTTCATCCGCAGAGATTGGACGAGGCTTATCCGATGGATTAGTTCCGACAAAACCTGTAACTCCCTGAATTTTACGAATTGCGCCGCATGGATTTTTCCATCCTATATCTGGCAAATCCATTTCGAGCATTATATAACCAGGAAGGATCATATTCTTTTTGATTTTTTTCTTTCCGTCTTTTATTTCAATTACTTCTTCTTCAGGAACCTTAACGTCAGTTATGACATTTGAATCCAAATCTCCAGCAGCAAGCATTGTATTTATAGTGCGGAGAATCTTTTTTTCATAACCTGTATAAGTATGAACGATATACCAGTTTTTAGACATAACAGACCTTCAAGTTTAAGCAGCAGGGAACAACAAATTCATTCCAGCAGAGAACGCTATGTCAAAAACACCGAGAATAATTGCAATTACGATTGTAGAAACGATAACAACCTTTACAGAAGCAATCACATCTTGTCTTGTAGGCCAAACAACTTTTCTAAGTTCAGCACCGCATTCTTTAACAAATTCAGTTACCTTTGACATAACTTTCCTCTACTTATCTATTTTTAATAACAGGCCGGGCAAGACTCGAACTCGCGACACTCGGTTTTGGAGACCGATGCTCTACCAACTGAACTACCGACCTAAATATATCAAGTCGTCATTTGTTCGCAAAAAGACGACCTATATAAAATTTTAAGAAACTTATTTTGCTTTTGTTTCTTTGTGCAAAATTTCCTTGCGACAGAATGGACAATATTTGTTCTTCTCTAATTTACCAGTTATATTTTTGCGGTTTTTTGTAGTAGTGTAATTCTTGCGTTTGCATTCTGTACACTGAAGAGCAATAATATCGATTGAAGTCTTTTTCTTGCTACCCATTTTTTTTCTCCTAAAAGATTTAGAAAATACTTATTAAGCATTTATAAGCTCTCGAGCGGAATCGGACCGCTGACCTCATCGTTACCAACGATGTGCTCTGCCAACTGAGCTACAAGAGCAGGTCAACAATGACGTGTTTTAAGAATTTAAAGAAACAAGGCGTTTTAGTCAATAGCAAAAAGAATTTGTTTTAGAGCATTGTAGTATCTTGTTAAAATTTATGCTAATTTTTAAGCCGATTTTTAATTATTTTCAATGAAAAACAAAATATGCGTTATCGCTTTTTTAAGGACTCTGTTATGGATATGAATACGCTTGTAGAAAAAATTCTTTCTTCTTACGAAGAGATTGGTGGCATAAACGGTGCTGGAATAAATCGCTTTCCAAACAGAGAAAATGTTGTTTCCGTATTAAATGAATTACAGTGCTTGATTTTTCCCGGATACAGAACCGCAGAAGACATAGATTCAATAAACATTCGCTACATAACAGGACAGCGCGTAAACAGGATAATCACAATTCTCACAAAAGAAATTCAAAAAGCGTTGATTTACAAAAAAAAATCCTGTGGCAATTGCAGTGATACAGAAGAATTTGAAAAACGCCAGTGCTTTGGACTTGCAGAAAAAATAACTCTTGACTTAATCGAATCCATTCCAGATTTGAGAAAGAAAATTCACTTGGACACGTTGGCAATTTCTGCTGGAGACCCGGCGGCAAAAAGCGAAGAAGAAGTCATCGTTTCATATCCGGGATTGGAAGCGATAGTTGTATACAGAATCGCACACTTTTTATACACCTGCGGAGTACCTGTTATTCCAAGAATAATGTCCGAATACATACACGGAAAAACAGGAATCGATATTCATCCTGGTGCAACCATTGGCGAAAGTTTTTTTATAGACCACGGAACAGGTATTGTAATTGGCGAAACTACAATTATTGGCAAGCGCGTAAAAATATATCAGGGAGTAACACTCGGCGCATTGAGCGTAAGAAAAAATTATCAAGATAAAAAAAGACATCCAACTATAGAAGACGATGTTACAATTTATGCGAATGCAACAATTCTTGGCGGACAAACTGTAATCGGCAAAGGTGCTGTAATTGGCGGAAACACTTGGATAATAAAATCCGTTCCAGAAGGCACAATCGTAAATCAATAAAAAAAAATTAAAAATGTAGATTTAAAAAAAGCCAAAGTTAAAAAAAGGAAGAGATTTAAAAAAAATAACAGGGTTACCTAAAAACAACGTTCCTAAGCAACCCTGCCGTCCAGCAAGCTGGACATCGGAGAGAGTTTATCAGCTTTTTTACAAGCTATTTAGAATGTACTTTACTAAAAAAAAAAGTCAACCTTAAAACAAAAATATATTCACACTGGAGTTTTTTATGGCAAAAAAGAAATCATCTACGATATATAAATGCAGTGAATGCAATTATACACAACCAACCTGGCTCGGCCGCTGCCCAGAATGTGGTTCGTGGAATACTATGGAAGAATGTTTGCTCGATCCAAATTCCGTATCGCACAGTTTTGGCCTTGCAGCGACAGAAAAAGTAAAGCCAGTTCCCCTAGAAAGCGTAAGCTCCCAAGAAAATTCGCGCCTTGTAACGCAGATAAAGGAATTTGACAGAGTGCTCGGCGGTGGTGCAATGAAAAGGAGTGCGATTTTGATTGGGGGCGAACCAGGAATTGGAAAAAGTACGCTACTCTTGCAAACCGCGTCTTCAATAGCGCAAAGTTCAAAATCCGATTTCAAAAATACCGACAAAAAAATTCTTTATGTCTCTGGAGAAGAAAGTGCCGCACAGATAAAAAGCAGAGCGATTCGCCTTAATCTAAATTCAGCAGGAATAGAAATTTTATGCACGATGCGGCTGGAAGATATAAAAGAGGCTTTGATCTCGATAAATCCAATTTTTGTGATAATAGATTCGATTCAAACAGTCTATTCTGTAGAAGCAGGCCTGATTCCAGGAACGATAAATCAACTTAAATACTGTGCAAATGAACTTATAGGCTGGGTAAAAGAGCGAGACAGCGTTTTGATAATGTCCGCACATGTAACAAAAGAAGGAAACATTGCAGGTCCAAAAAGCCTTGAACACATGGTAGACACAGTAATCTCGTTTGAGAGAAGCGATGACGAAGTTCGATTTTTGCGTGCAAACAAAAACAGATTTGGCTCTGTAGACGAACTTGGTATTTTTTGTATGACAGAGTGTGGACTTGAAGGTGTAAAAGACCCAAGTGCAATGTTCATAACAAAGAGAGCAAATTCAACACCAGCAGGAATTGCAAATGCAGCGGTTTTTGAAGGAAGCAGAACTTTTATTGTTGAAATTCAAGCATTGACAGTGCCAGCAAAAGCGGCAATAAGCAGAGTTTATTCAGATAAGATTGATTCTGCAAGAGTTGCTCGCGTTGCCGCTGTTCTTGAAAAAAGGACGGGCATAAGATTTAGCGACCAGGATTTATACATAAATGTTGCAGGCGGAATACGGCTTACAGAAAGTTCAATAGATGCAGCGCTGGCAGCAAGCCTTTATTCAGCGAGGACTGATATTCCAATTTCACAAAACACTGTAATAACAGGCGAATTAAGCCTTGCAGGAGAGATAAGGCCAGTTTCGAGATTAAAGCAACGCATAAAAACCGCTTTTGAACTGGGATTTAAAACAGTGCTTAGTCCAGAACAAGAAAATGGTTCTGTTAAAATAACGACGATTAAAGAATTGATAAAAAAACTATTTGAAAAATAAAAATTATATTAAAAAAAAACGCAAATCAGAACAAACGGCATTTATTGTAGGTTGCTCGTCGGTGCGATTAATGCGACAGAGATTGTGGTTAAAGAAAAACCTCCGTGTTTTTCTTTAACAGACAGTTTTTGCAAAACTGTCGATATTGCTTGTAGGTCGCACATCCGTGTGCGACAGAGATTGTGGTTTAATAAAAACCTCCGTGTTTTTATTAAACGGACAGTTTCTAAAAAACTGTCGATATTGCTCGTAGGTGCACATCCGTGTGCACCAGCCGTCGACCGCAGGAGCGTAGCGACGAGGACGATGGAGCGTAAGGGGAACCACGCAAAGCTCGGTTTTTGCGAAACGCAAGTGGAGCAAAAAGTCGCCCTTAAAATCAATCAATGTAAAAAAAGTTTAAGTTTTATTGGGTTAAAATAGATTTGAAATAAACTGCCCAATTGAAACTACGAAATTTGCACCTGCTACAAAAGTTCCTATGGAAGAACCCAAAGATGTTAAAAAAAATACCAAAAGCACACGCAGAATTCTGTTTTTGTAAAATCCTTTTAACGAAATATCATTTTGCAAATTTTCCAAATCTCTAACTTTTGGTTTACAAACGAAAGCCTGTGCAATTGCCGTAAAAAATCCTACGCCAATAAATGGGCAAAGGCTCGTAATTGGAGCACCAACAGCTGCAACAACAATCGTTAAAGGATGGGCAAGAGCCAAAATTGCACCAATCGCTGCTAAGGAAGAATTCCAGACTATCCAAGTTCCTATCATCTGAGAGCCTTTTGTGATTCCGCCATAGACAAAACCAGCAATGATTAAAGCAATTATGAATACAGTTAATGTCCAGCCTGCAATTTTTGACGCAAGTTTTTTTTCTGGAACACAAGAAATGTCGTCTGTGTTGGAACTGATTTTTTGCTGTGCAAGTTCGTTCAAAAAAAATTCAACGCCAGGAAGATGACCTGCGCCTAAAACGGCAAGAGTTTTATTCCCTTTGCATTCCCAAATTTTACTTGCTAAATATCTGTCGCGTTCGTCAATCAAAACTCTTTTTACGACAGGCATATAATCGGCAAGTTCGCTCATCATGCTGTCCATTTCTGAACGATTTTTTAGATTTTCAATTTGTTCGCCGTTCACTTCTTCTTTGTCAAAAGCGCTTGCAATCAAGGCGGAAAGCAATTTGCATTTTCCCCAAAAAGAATTTTCTGCCCAAGCACGACGCAATGTAGTTTGAATTGGCCTGTCCACCATTGCAACTGGAATACTGTTTTCTTTTGCAGCAAAGTCCGCCGCTCGCATTTCGTCTCCAGGCTTAACGCCCACAGAAGTTCCCATCCTTTTTTGGAAGGCCGAAAGCACGAGATTTGCAAGCAACAAAAATCCCTGTTTGTTTTTTATTACCTTTATTATGTCCAAATTGCGCCAGCTTTCGTCATCATTTAAAGATTTATAGCGATTTTCATCTAACTCTATAGCAACACAATCCGGTTTTTTCTCTTGAATTGCAATTTTTACCTGTTCGCAACTTTCTTGGCTTATGTGTGCGGTGCCGATTAAGATAATTTCTCGTTCACCGAATTTTAATATCTTTTCTGTCTGACTCATAATCAGTTAGTTTCTCCGCCAGCCCACTGTGCAAGCCTGTATTCAAAGAACATAGGACTCTGCATCTGCGTCACTTCGTTATAGTATTTATGTGCGAGGCTGTCATTTCCGTTTAAAGTATAGTAAAGTGCAAGGTAGAACAAGTACTTTCCTTTTTTTGTTCTGTTTGTTTCTTTTTGAATATTGAGTGCAACGTCTGCATCTCCACCTCTATCGTGGTAAAGGCGAATCAATTTGTATTCCATTCCCTGCTTGTCTGCCGATTTTTTCATCAAATTTTCTGTAAACGCTCTCATCTCTTGAATTTTTGACCTTTTATACATACAAGCCGCTACCATCAATTTATACGAAATGCTATCGGGATTTTTTTTGAGTGCTTCTTCAAATGCCTTTTGCGACTCTTCCCAATTTCCGCTGTCCCATGCAAACATCCCCAGCGATTCGTAAGCATAATAATATTGAGAATTTTTCTCTACGGTTTTTCGATAATATTCTAAGGCATCGCTCCGCCTATTTTGCTCATCATAAAGTCCTGCCAGATACGCATAGCCCAAAAAATAATCGCTTTCTAGCGAAATGGCTTTTTTCCATGCGTCTTCTGCATCTTTATAGCGACCTGCCATGCGACTGTAAGTTCCAAAATCAAACCAATGGTCGATATTTAAAGGCTCGTATTTGAGGGCAACTTTTACATATTCAATCGCTTTTTTATATTGCTTATTTTCCGCCTCATACTTTGCAAGATATGCGTTAACTTGCGGATTTTCTGGATTAAGTTTATAAAGTTTATTGAATGCATCCTTTGCATCTTTGTCTTTTTCCATGTAGTAACACATTTTTGCGTAGCCAAACAGTGCGTCCGTATCTTCTGGAGAGGAAACCAAAGCCTTACGATAGTAATCGCGTGCATTTCGCCAATTCTTTTTGAGAGCCTGCTCATCTGCAAGTTCAATATTTGCGCCTGCATTATTCGGTTCAATCGCCAAAATCTGCTTTATGAATTTAGCTTTTGAAGCATTGTCTCCTTTTTTTTTGGCAACCATCACATTTATGTTCAAAACTTCCAAATTTTTGGGTTCTTTTGCATATAAAGATGATGCCAATTCCTGCGCCTGCAAAATTTTATTTGCAGAAAGATACAAACTCGCCTTGAGCGACATCATATCAACATCGTCTTTTAATTTTTCTGGAATTGAATCGAAAAGATTTAGCGCTTCTTCTGTTGTTCCATTTTGTAAAATCGAACTTAAATTTTGAACAAATTGAATTTCTGCATTCTGACTTTGCGCAAATACATTTTTACAAAAAAAAGTGCAGCAAAAAATCGTTGCACATAAAAAAAATTCAAATCTTTTTCCAAATAGAATTTTCATTTTTATCCTCATTGAAAATATTGGTACCATTGGTTAAACTGACACAAATGTCGAAACATCCAATCAGAAAAATGCTGGGACTAACTCTCCTTTACAGTTCTATAATTATCGGAATTTTTGTCCTTCAATTTAGAAACGAATCCGTTATTTTAAAAAACATTGGGCTTTTGCGAATGTCTGTAGCTCAAACTCAAGATGCAGACGGAAATATGTCTCTTAAAAATACTTTTTCCGTATCTTTTAAAGGCATATCTTTTTCTGCAGACGATGTAAATCCTGCAAAAATTTTTATGATTGGCAGCGAATCTCCAAAAAACTTGATTTTACAAAGTTGGGAACAAAACACTCCTTTAAGTTTAAAATTAAATTTTTCACAGGGCACTTCGCTAATTTTTTCTGTAAGCGACACTTCTTCAAAAGCTTCACTTTCAATTTTTGCAATAATGCCCACAAATGCGTCTCAGGTTTCTTTGAACTACAAACCAGTTTCAGGATATTCTGTTACGGAACAAAGCAGAACCAGACAACTTTTTAGTTCAAAGGGAATTTCTTATACTATGACTGCTGCACAAATTCAAGATACACAGATAGTTTTAACGAATTCTTCAAACACAGCTTTATACACACGCTACGATCCTTCAAAAACCTTTAATTTTGATTCAATTCCTCAAGATTCTGAAACCGCAACCTTTGCAGCCTATGAGCAGACTGTAAAAAAATACAGGGCAAATCTAGTTTCGCAAGCAACAACAGCATTTACAGATTCTTCTGCACTTTCGGAAGTCATAGTTGCAGCGTATGTTGCAGAAATGGCATCTCAATCAAAATACGCACAAGCATTAGAGATTGTTCCAGAGTCATTTAAAAAAGGAACTAGAAGAACTTATCTTACATCTCCGTATTTTAATTCTTTAGTTTCGATGAATTCCACTTTAGTGATGGCAAACGAAAATTTTGCTCAGATGATAAAAAACGCCTTGGCACAAAAATCTCTTGACCCTTTTGCAGCAGACAATATTGGCGACTACATGTTGCGTTCATCTTTAAATCCAGACGTTCACGCTTTGGCGGCCTTACCTGCGAGCCTTGCAAATTTTGAGCCAACCCTTGCGCAAGCAACTGGAATTTTAAGCGTGTACATCGCTTCAAAAAAAGCTTCGTCACAGCTGGCTATTCCTTTGGAAAATGTCATAGAGCCTTGCTTAAAAGCGATAACAGATTTATGCACAATTTCTTCCGATAATCTGATTATTCATGAAAAAGATGGAAACGCAAGTTTTGTTCAAACTGTAGAAACTGGTAGTGTTCTTTTAGATTATGGAAATTTGACTTTTGATGAAAAATATAAAAGAGGTGGTTATATGCTGATAAACACGGCATTTAATCAAAATCCAACCTTTGATTTAAGAGCTATGGCAGAAATTTATCCTTTTATGGTGAAATCAAATCCTGCATATCCACATTCACTACCTATTTATTCCGATGGGAACGAAACGGTTTGGGCATGGACTTGCGCATCTAACATCACCTACGAAGAAAACGAGGATAAAACAGAAGCGTCTATTGTAGTTTCTTTTAAGCAAGGCGACACTCAATATATAATTTTAAAAGGGATAAAGCCATTTTTTGGTATCGAAATTTATGGCTTGAGTTTCCACACAGATCCTCGGTTCGAGACATACAATTCTTCTGGCTATGCATATCAGGAAGCGACACATACTCTGCTCCTAAAATCAAGGCACAAAGTTTCAAATGAAAAAATCCGCCTTTATTTTAGCAGGAAATCAACTCAAAAAGCTGAAGAACCAAAAGAAGAACCACAACAAACTATAGAACAAACAGAAGACGAAAATCCTGAATAAAAATTAAACTGATTTTCAATCATTTTTTTAGTCTTTACGTCAAGGGCAAAACATTAAAATTTTCAATTTTTTTTTGTAATTTTTACCCTATTTTTATGTTTTTATGATATAGTTAAAAGCACGGTAATTAAATTTTGCAAAAGAGGCTATTGTGAATAAACGCGACTTTCCGAAAATCCATTTTTACGATCAAGATTTTGTAGACATCTACGATAAAACTTGGGCTTGGCTTTCAAGTTTTTGGATTGACACAAAACTTAAAGAAAATGCGAATGACGGTTATTTCGTTTATCCACAGGACAAAAATAGCGAGCCGGTTTTATCAAATCCAACAGATGCTCAAACCACTCAAAAAATCGAAAACGCAACAGTAGATCAATTTGAATCGATTTTTTCATCCTTTTTTCTAGTTTATTCAAACAGAAATTTTCCCGCAAATCAAAATTTAGACTACTTTTATAACAAACAAGAAGCTAACGGAGCGATTCGCTGGAAATACGACTTAAAAACTGGAGATGCTGTAACAACTCCAGAAAATCCAGAAGGAATTGGGCTGCCGCTATTCGCCTGGGCGGAATTTAATCTCTATCATAAATCTGCAAACAAACGAAGAATAAAAGACATAATGCCAATTCTTCAAAAATATATGGACTGGGTGGATCAAACATACAAACAGCCAAATGGACTTTACAGTGCACCTGTGTCTGCGGGTACAATGTTTAATTCCCCAAGAAAAGATTGCTATTACTCTGTCGATTTTAATGCGAGTGTTGCGATAAATTGTGCCCACATGAGTGCTTTGGGCGACATCTTAAACGACAAAGACTTGAGCTTTCAATATAAAAGAGCATATTTTTCTTTAAAAACTAGAATAAATTCTTTGATGTGGGATGCAGAGTCTAAATTCTATTACGATTTAGATAAAGACGAGCAAAAACTTTCGGAAAAGACAATTGCTGGATTTTGGCCTCTTCTTGCAGAAATACCAAATGCAGATAAAGCAGACCTTCTGATTGAACACCTTTCAAATCCACAAACATTTGGGACAGACCACCCTTTTCCAACTTTGAGTGCAGACAGTCCAAATTTCAACGAAAACGGAAACGGATTTTGCGGTTCGGTTTACCCAGCATTCAACTTTATGATTATAAAGGGGCTGGAAAAATATCAACGCTACGATTTAGCACGCGAATGTGCAATCCGCCACCTTTACTTTGTTTTAGAAGCATTGCAGCCCGCAGACGGAAAAAAAGGCGATATGTACGAGGCTTACAAACCTTGCAAAGAAGGCTACGCTTTAATGGACGGAAATTCAAATTATCCAAGAGTTCATTATTTACAGACCGTTGGACTTTCTACAATAGCGTTGATGATAGAAAATGTAATTGGACTTTCCATAAGCTTGCCAAGAAAAACAGTTGACTGGATAATACCAAATTTAGAAATAATGGGAATCGAAAAACTTTCTCTAAAACGCAATTTAATAACAATCTTGAGCAACAAGAGTGTGCGCGGTTGGGAAATCCAGATGGAAAGCGAAAAACTTTATTACTTTACTATAAATATCTTAGATCAAAAGAAAAAAACTTTGCCAATTCCAAGTGGCAAATGTTCAATGCTAATAGATAAACTGTAGAATATAAAAGCAAATATAAAAGGTTGCCTCAGTACAGACAACCTTTTTTTATGCAAAAAGTCTATATACTTGCCAATCAAAAAATTTGATAAATAATAAGCAGACTAATCCAAGTCTCCTTCCCCTGATTTTACTTTATCAGATATGGAATTAAGATTGTTTACCATAATAATTGGTTGGCGAGTTGCGTCCAAAGCATCGCGCCAAAGGGCACTTTCTGGATCAACAAAATTACGTTCCATCGTTACCATCTTAATTGGAATATGAACATACTTATTGTTTACCAATCCAACAACCATTTTGGTCTTCCCTGCCATAGCAGCATGCACCGCATAAGAACCTAAACGCTCGCAATAAATAGAATCGTTTGAAGTTGTTTCAGAAGAGCGAATTTGATAACTAGGGTCTACGTATTTTAAATTTATATGAATATTTCTACTTTTAAAATATTCATTGATTTTATCTCGCAAATATACACCAACATCAGAAAGTTTTTTATTTCCACTAGCATCTGTTTCTCCGCTAGTAGCGAGCAAATCTTGACCTGCACCTTCTGCAACTATTACAACAGCATGGTGCCTATCTAAAATCCTTTTTTCTAGATGATGCAAAAATCCGTTAGGACCATCTAA
Organism: Treponema pectinovorum; assembly: GCF_900497595.1. NCBI lineage: Bacteria > Pseudomonadati > Spirochaetota > Spirochaetia > Treponematales > Treponemataceae > Treponema > Treponema pectinovorum. Next base: position 53,767 of record NZ_UFQO01000003.1, on the reverse strand, counting down.
TTCAAAAGGGATTTCTGGTATTAAACAAAAATTTGTTTCATGGCTACCCAAAGCGGTTCCTGTCGCGATAAATCCAGATTCTCTACCCATCAATTTTACAAGACCAATCCCGTTGATTTGAGAAGAAGCTTCCATGTGAATCGCCCTAACCGCTTCGCAAGCACGTTCTACAGCAGTTTCAAAACCAAAAGAGCGATCAATAAAAAGAAGATCGTTATCAACAGTTTTTGGAATTCCTACAACAGCAACTTTAAGACCTCGTTTTTCAATTTCATTTGCGATATCCAATGCTCCTCGTTGCGTTCCGTCGCCGCCAATTATAAAAAGCATATTTATGCTTAGAGATTCAACAGAATCAACTATATCGTTTACACGGTTTCCACCGCCCCTACTAGTACCAAGAAAAGAGCCTCCGATTTTATGAATATCGTCAACAACACTTGGATTTAAATCAATAGTACCAAAACCGCTTTCTGGGAAAAAACCTTTAAACCCAAACCTAAAACCCCTAATTTTCTTAACGCCGTAACGATAATAAAGACAACGAACAATCGCTCTGATTACATCATTTAATCCTGGACAAAGCCCTCCACAAGTACATATTCCTGCCGTTACATGCGCAGGATTAAAGTAAATATATTCCCTAGGGCCTGCCTTCTGCATCAAGTTTGTTAAATTGAGCCCATCTGTTTTTTCTGAATCTTCAAAAACATTAATCTCATTGCGAACATAAGAATTATCGGTTACATAAGTAGCACGTAAATTTCCATGTTTAGTAGAAAGTTCTATAGGAGAGTGAACCTTGCACGGTCCAAGAGTTTCAATCGTAAAATCATAAGTTTGCATTATTTATTCCTCCGCAAAACAATATAAATTCTACAGTTTTATATAATTATTTTCAAATAAAAGCATATTATTCGGTAAAAATTAAAAACAATAAAAGGAATTCAACCTTTTATAAAAAAAATATGAGTGCACAAAGTATATGAAATATAAAAATCTTACAAAAGAGAAACAATAAATTGGTTTATAGCGGTTTCGATTAGCTCTGGGAATAAATCAACAAATTCATCGCGGTCATAATTTGAATTTATTATAACAGCACCCTTAGTTCCAGAAACAGTTATTCTATCTTTTATAAGAATTTTTCCGTAAGAATTATAAAGATTTACATTCATAACCAAAACAGGAACCATCTGAAGTTCTCTAGATAAAATCTCTTCTTTTTTCCTAAACTCAAAACCCAAAGAAATAAGGCTTTTCGCTCCAATTTCTTTTCCTAAAAGTCGTGCATTTTTTGAACCCACATTTGCCATATTAAAATTATAATTATAGGCAGATTTCTGTGTTGAAAGATAATCAAATACATTCTTATCTTTTTTGTAATATCTAGAAGCAACAACTTTTTCTCTTTCAATTACTGTAAGTTGTGCTATATCAGCGAGAGCCTTGCTTAAATAATCTGCTGCAAAATCAACCCTATCTTGAGCAGTAAGCCTTTCCGCATCAGAAATATTGAATTTTTTATTTATGACATCGTTTATTAAACCATCACTTTCATCGTTAATCTCGCCGGTATCTTCGATTTTGTAAATGGTTGCATTTCCATTAACTGTCAAAATTGCTATAGGTGAACAATCAGAGAGAGTAACCTTACTAGAAGCACAACCTGCCAAAAATAAAACCGAAAGTAAAAATATTAAAATAATACTTTTTTTATACATCTAAAATATTCCTTATAAAATCATTATATATTTCAATAAAAAACAAACTTATAAAAAAAAACTAATTAAAAAGGAAACACACTTCTATCTAAAAAAGGGCAAAGCCCTAATAGGACCTTGCCCTTTTCTTTAAGTTAACGTTACCGTCAGATTATTACATCTTTACGCGGAAAATAACAGGAACGCCAATCTTTGTTTTTACAGGATTGTAAGTAGCTACATCTTTAGAAGAGTTGAGAGCCTGTGTATATTCAACAGCTACAGTTACAGCAGCGCCTTTTCCTGCAGTAAATTTAGCACGTGGTGAAATTACGATTACATTTTCTGCCAAATCTTTCTTGTCGTTGTCATCAAGGTCACACATATCCAAGCGTGCATCGAGAGCAACAGTAACAAGGTTGTTTACCATGTAAGAAACTTCAGTTCCAGCTTCCAAAGCAGTTTCTGCATCAAAACCCTTAGGCTTAGCATAAGAATATTTTGCAGCCAAAGTTGCGATAAGTGGACCAGAAGTAAACTTGTAGCGACCATCAACAGCAAGAGCAGTATCAAGTTCATCTTTCTTTGTACCGTAAGTAACACCTACTGCAGCAGAGTTATTGTCATTGATTTTTACTGTTGAATAAAGACCAACACCAAAACCTTTGTTTTCTGGATTTTTGAAGATAAAGTCAAAAGTTAAACCTTTTCCATTCCATGCAGCTTCTGCTACATAACCTGCAGACTGAGTGAATGTATCTCCGTCTGAATTTGTATATGTATCGTAAGCATTCTTTACGAGACTTGCTTTCAACAAGAGCTTTCCACCTGCAACATCAGCAAGAGTATAAGCAAATGTCAAAGAAAGATCTTTTGAACCTTTAAAAGCAGATGCATTGTCAAAGTCATAAAGCCATGTTTTACCTACTGTTTTCAAGGCAGTACCAGCACCGTTGAGTCCTGTAGCAATTTTGTTAGAAAGACCGTATTTAGCAATATCGCTATCAACAAGACCACCTTCTGTAGCGCTTGAGTTAAAGCGAGCTGTATAGCGGCTGTCGTATTTACCAGCAGTAATTGCAAGATTTCCAAAGTTCATCCAACCGTAGTAGTTATCAAGTTCTACTCCTGGAGCGGCAGCGCCAGCATCCCAAGTTGATTCAAGAACAGCACCAGCATAAGCGTTAGATGCAGCAATTTTTACTGTATCAGCAGCTTTAGCGCCATCAAGTTTGAAAAGCTCAGAAGTCTTCTTACCATCTTCTTTTTTTGATGTTGTGTAAAGATTAGGACGAACACGAGAATTGATATTAACAGTAACATCAGCTGCTACGAGTGAAAGTCCTGTAACTGCGAGAAGTACAGTTCCTATGATTTTTTTCATATAAAAAATCCTCCTATTTTTTCGGAAAATTTAAACCAACGGTTTTTACTTTTTCCATTTGCAACTAGGATAACACGGCGATTTTTTACAGTCAACAAAACTTTTTCAAAAACTTGCTACAAAAATGCGTATTTTTTGTAAATTATTGAATTTTTTTTTATAAATATAAAAACTTTTTATTAAACCTAAAGACATTCATAGAGAATTTTCAAGGTCTAATTCAAAAAATCTAAATTCTACCCACAAGGAAAAGTCAAAGTACATAAAAAACTTGCCTGTAAAAAGGATATTCCTTATTATTTAAATATCTTTTTATAAAGACAAGAAATTGGGCGGCTTTTTGCATTCGCAAAAATCAGGCTTTGCGGGGTTACGCTGTCGCTTCATTCAACGCGTTGCGTTGAACTGGCTTCGCCAGCCCCTCCAATCCTTGCCGCACACGGATGTGCGGTTACAAATCATGTCGACAGTTTTTGAAAAAAAACTGTCAGGTTTAGAAAAACACGGACGTTTTTATAAACCGCAATCCTTGCCGCAAACGGATGCGCGGTTACAATAAAATGGAGATATCTATGAAAGGACTTAAAAAATTTGCAATAATTGCAGCGGTTATCGCAGTTATTGCACTCATCTTGTACAATTTTTTTGCTGGTAATTACAACAAAATGGTAACTTTAGACGAAAGCGTAACGAGTGCATGGAGTCAGGTAGAAAATCAGTATCAACGCAGGCTCGACTTAATTCCCAACCTTGTAAGCACTGTAAAAGGCTACGCAAGCCACGAAAAAGAGGTTTTTGAACAAGTTGCAGAAGCTAGAAGCCGTGCTGGAGGAATTGTAAAAGTTGACTCTGCTATCTTAGAAGACAGCAAAAAACTAGCGGAATATCAAAAAATTCAAAACGAATTGGGCGCGAGCTTGCAAAGGCTTCTGGCAATTTCAGAAAATTACCCTCAATTAAAAGCAAATCAAAATTTTCTTGCTTTGCAAGACGAACTTGCGGGAACAGAAAATAGAATTTCTGTCGAAAGAAGACGCTTTAACGACGCAGTGCGTTCGTACAACTCGTTTATAAGAAAATTTCCTCAAAATATCATTGCAAATATGAACGGGTTTGAGAAAAAAGCATATTTTGAAGCCGAAACTGCTGCCTCAAAAGCACCAACAGTATCTTTTTAATGTTTTAATATGAAATTTTATCACTCGCATTCTTTTAAAAGTTTCGTTTTATTTTTTCTGTCTATTTTTTTAGGAACGACATTCTTATCGGCAAAAGAAATTTCTGTTCCAACACAAAAAGCATGGATTACAGACAATGCCGGTTTGATAAATCCTCAAACTCTGACAAAAACAGAAAGCTTTCTCGAAGAAATTGACAAACAAACCGGCGTTCAAATCGCGGTTTTAACTGTGCAATCCTTAGGCGAAGGTGAAGATTCTGTTTCGATAGAAGAATACGCTTCTCTAGTATTTGAAAAATGGCGACTAGGACAAGCAAACAAGGACAACGGTATTCTGCTCGTAGTTTCGTTGCAGGACAGAGCGGTGCGAATAGAAGTTGGCTACGGACTTGAAGGCGTTTTAACAGACACAAAATGCGGGCTAATAATCCGCAACTTTATAATTCCGCATTTTAAAGAAGGCGATTATTCTGGAGGAATTTTAGAAGGAATAAAAATTCTTGCAGGTTATGCAACCGACGACCAAAAAATAAAAGACAAAGTCGAATCTTCCGGAGATGAAGGTCTTACAAAATTCATTCCACTTTTTATGTGGCTCGTGTTCGTCGCAATCATCATAATTTCAAACATCTTTGGTCCTCGCGGAGGAAATAGAAGACCACCTAGAAGTGGCGGATTTTTCTTTGGAGGTGGCTTTGGTGGTGGAAGCAGTTTTGGAGGCGGAAGCTTCGGTGGTGGCTTTAGCGGTGGTGGCGGAGGTCGCTCTGGTGGTGGCGGTGCAAGCGGCAGATGGTAAAAAATATTCTCGCTTGAGTTTAAACAAAACTCTGTGTGTTGAGAATTAAAGTTTTTTAGGATATTCTTAGCCTATGTCTTATGAAGTAACTGCTACTCGGCGACGACCACAAAAGTTTGAAGATTTAGTTGGTCAGGAATTTGTTGCACAAACTTTCCACAATGCTATTCAATCTAAAAAAATTGCACATGCATATCTATTTTCTGGACCAAGAGGTTGCGGAAAAACTTCTACCGCTCGCATTCTTGCAAAATCACTAAACTGTGCAGAAGGTCCTATTGCAACACCTTGTGGTCATTGCCAGCAGTGCATGGAAATAACAAAAGGCAGTTGTACCGATGTTATAGAAATTGACGGTGCTTCCAACACTTCTGTAAACGATGTAAGACAAATAAAAGACGAAGTTTTATTTCCTCCGCAGAGTTGCCGCTATAAAATTTATATAATAGATGAAGTTCACATGCTTTCTACATCTGCGTTCAATGCACTTTTAAAGACAATAGAAGAACCACCACCTTACGTAATATTTATTTTTGCAACAACTGAACTTCAAAAAGTTCCTGCAACGATAAAAAGCCGCTGCCAGCAGTTCAATTTTAGGCTTGTTCCCATAGAAAAAGTAAAAGAGCAACTCTCGCTCGCCGCAAAAGAAATTGGCGTAAAAGCGGAAGATGAAGCGCTTTATTGGATTGCACGAGAATCCACAGGCTCTATGCGCGACGCTTACACGCTTTTTGACCAAGTTGCAGCCTTTAGCGCAGACGAAATAACTTACGACAAAATTCGCGACAAACTTGGTCTTGTTGGCGTTGATCGTTTAAACGAGATTTTTGAAGAATGTGTAGATAATAAAACAAAACCCGCCTTAGAAAAATTGGATTCTTTTTTGCAGGCAGGAATTTCTATCGATTTATTGATTTCCAATGCGACGGATTATCTTCGCTCAATTTTGCTAATAAAAAGTGGAATAACAAAAGAAGCACTTTTAGGGCAAAACGCCGAAAGATACAGCTCAAAAGTTTTAGAAAGATGGAATTCTGTTCAAATTGAACGTGCCCTAAGCTTGTTTTTAAATTTATATCGCGAAATTCGATATTCTTTAAACCCACGCTATGAACTTGAACTTGCTTTTAGCAGACTTTGTTGGCTTAATCAATATGTTTCTGTAGCAGAAGTAAAAAATGCAATAGACAAAGCAAAATCGCTTTTGCTTTCTAAAAACGATTTTAGAGACGAAGATTCTGTATCTCAACAAAATTTTGTTCAAAATCAAAATGCACAGCCACAAAAACCTGCACACTTTTTTGCACAAGACATAGAAGACGCCAAAAGACAAGAATCTTTTACAAAACAAAACGAAAACGCACAACGAGAAGAAAATTTTTCAACACAAAACGAAAACTCACAACGCAAAGAATCTTTTGCAGAACAAAACGAAAACTCACAATCTTTTATTAAAGGCGGCGCTGAACCGCCTGAACAAACAGCAAAGGTTCAAGAGCCAATAAGAGATATGGCTCAACTAAAAAAGGCGGTTTTATCAAAACTTTCTGTGAGCGAAAAAACCGCAATTCTTGCAACAACTTTGATTCAAACTGGCAATTGGATTTTACAAGGAAATGAAATTTCAACAGTTGTCGCTTCCGCATTTACTCAAAATCAACTGCATAGGCAAATTTCTGAAATTTCAGATATAATTTCGACTTTTTACGGAAGCCCAATTTCTTTTAACGTAAGCGTAAAACAGGCTGTTCAGATAAACGATACAGAAAATGCACCCAAAGAAGTTCAACTTTTATGCTCGCTTTTTAGAGGCGAAATTGTATCCAAAGGCGAAAAAGTTGAATCTGCAAAACCAGAAGAAAAATCGCAAGGCTTTGCAAATTCTGACGAAGCAGAAAATTCTAACGACGAACCTGAAAATACAAATTTTGAACTTTCAATACAGGAGGACGAAGATGAATCCGTTTGATTTTGTAAAAAATCTAAAAGATATTCAAGGAACAATGACAAAACTAAAGGAAGAAATGGCAAGTTTGACTGCAACTGGTTCTTCTGGTGGCAATATGGTGCAAGTTACCGTAAATGGACAGATGGAAATGACTGCGATAAAAATTGACCCGATTGCCGTTGACCCTAGAGATGTCAAAATGCTTGAAGACTTAATAGTTGCAGCTACTCACAATGCAATGGAAAAAATCCAAGAGATTATAAAAGAAAAAGCAGGTCCTATGATGAGTGGCATGGATATGTCAAAATTTGGGCTTTAATTTTACAGAGAACGATTTATATAAATGAATGCGATTGACGAATTAACAGAGAGTTTTTCTCGGTTGCCAGGAATTGGTAAAAAAAGTGCAGGGCGACTTGTAAATTTTTTATTAAAAGCGGATTCTGCGTGGATTGAACGTTTTGCCAACCAACTTGCAAATCTGCAAAAGAAAATTCATGCTTGCTCTATATGCGGCTCGTGGACAGAAAACGACCCTTGTCCTATCTGTAGCGATACTTTGCGAGATAAGTCGATTATATGCGTTGTAGAACAGCCGCAAGATGTAAACACGATAGATTCTTCAAACGAATACAATGGACTTTTTCATGTTTTGGGTGGAGTTATTGCTCCATTAGACGGAATTGGCCCTGACCAGCTTAGAATAAAAAGCCTTTTAGAGAGAATAAAATCTGGAACTGTTAAAGAAGTTATTTTGGCAACAAACCCAACTGTAGAAGGCGACACAACTGCTATGTATATTCAAAGAGTTATATCGAGTATGAGCGATGTAAAGATTACTCGGCTTGCAAGCGGCTTGCCGGTTGGCGGCGACCTTGAATATATCGACAAATTGACACTCGCGCGGAGTTTTAGGGGAAGAAGTTCGTTCTAATTGTAGCCCCGGGTGTAAGGGCAGCAATGCTGGTGTGCTATGCACACCGAAGCGAAAGCGTAGCCCTGCAACACGGGTCGCGTAAAATTGATGCGCTCCTAAATCCCTTTAAAATTTTATTTTGCCTACGATTAACAAAAAAAATGAATTATCGCAAATAAATTTGCATTTTTTTCTAAAGTCATTTTTTGTATCTCCGATATGTAATGTATAGGGTGGTATGCCCGGGGACTACAGGTAAAAATTCTGTAGTAATTCGACCAGATCTTACAAGGAGATAATATTATGGTTATCAATCACAACATGAGTGCTCAGTTTGCACAGCGCTCCACAGGTCTTACAGAACTCAACAACACTAAAAACATGGAAAAGCTTTCATCAGGCATGAAAATTAACCGTGCTGGTGATGATGCTTCTGGACTTGCCGTTTCTGAAAAAATGAGAGCACAGATTCGCGGTATGAATCAGGCATCTATGAATGCGCAAAATGGTATTTCGTTTATCCAGACTACTGAAGGATATTTGCAGGAAACTACAGACATTATGCAGAGAATTCGCGAATTGGCTGTTCAGTCTTCCAACGGTATATACAGCGAAGAAGACCGCATGCAGATTCAGGTTGAAGTAAGTCAGCTTATTGCAGAAGTTGACCGCATTGCTTCTCAGGCTCAGTTCAACGGTATGAATATGCTTACTGGTCGTTTTGCTCGCCCTACTGGCGAAAATACTGTTACTGGTTCTATGTGGTTCCATATTGGTGCAAATATGGATCAGAGAACTCAAGTTTTCATTGGGACAATGTCTGCAGCCGCTCTTGGACTTCGTAACGTTGGTTCAGAAGAAATTATGACTATTGCTGCTCCTGAAGACGCTAACCGCGCTATTGGAACTATTGACGAAGCACTCAAAAAGATTAACAAACAGCGTGCTGACCTTGGCGCTTACCAGAACCGCCTTGAAAAGACTGTAACAGGTCTCGACATTGGTGCTGAAAACCTCCAGGCTTCTGAAAGCCGCATCCGCGATACTGATATGGCTAAAGAAATGGTAGATTTTACAAAGAACCAGGTATTGACTCAGGCTGGAACTGCAATGATTGCTCAGGCAAATCAGAGTTCACAAAACGTTTTGAGCTTGCTCAGATAGTATTTATAAAATTGGCTAAAGGACTCCCGCTTGGGAGTCTTTTTTTATGCCATAGCAGTTTGTACAACCGATTATTATGACGTGTTTTTTGTTTTTTTCTTTGTTGAATAAGCGCGATATTAAATATCCGTCTAAAGCAAGATTTTTAGAGCAGACTGGGCATATTCTTTTTACGCCGGGTTCTAATTTGGGATAGCAATGAGGACATCCCAAAATTGTCATCCTCTGGTCTGGAGTATTCATCGGTCTAAAAATGCGGCTCGTCATATCTTCGCCTGTGGCAAGCGGTGTTGAACACAGCGGACAGCGGACAAAATCGATTTTTCCGTCTTCTGTCTTTTGAGTTTTTAATCTTTTTTTTGAAAATTCATCGTTTTGATTTTTTAATTTCAATTTGTAAAAAAAAGTAAACAACCATATCAAAAGTGTAATCGCAGAAAACATTGCAAAATAAGTGAAAAAATCTTTCATGAAAAAAATTGTATCATATAGCGCAAAAATTGAATTGATTTTTTTTTTGCAGTCGCAGTCGCACTCGCACTTGCATTAAAAGTTAGCAGTGGCAAAACAAAAATTGCGTTCGCTATGCTGATATTTACAGAATTTCTGACAAAACGCCTTGATTTATAGTATAGTATTTTCAGTTTTATTTTGAAGGATTGTTGAATATGAAGGTAATGGTTATAGGAAGCGGCGGACGAGAACATACAATCGCCTGGAAACTTGCTCAAAGCGAAAAAATCGACGAAGTGATTTGCGTTCCTGGAAACGGTGGAACTTCTAAAGAAGCAAAATGCAAAAACGAAAATGGCGATGCTGTTGAAATTGCAACGCGAGAAAAAATTGATTTTGCCGTTGTAGGCCCAGAAGACCCTTTGGCAGACGGAATTGCGGACAGACTTTGGAATGCAGGAATTAAAACGGTAGGTCCTAAGGCAAAAGGCGCCGCATTGGAAGCGTCCAAAGACCTTTCAAAAGAATTTATGAAAAAATACGGAGTGCATTGCGCTTCATCGGAAACTTTTACGAACAAAGACGACGCTCTTACATATATTCAAAAAAAAGGCGCACCAATCGTTGTAAAAGCAGATGGGCTTGCAGCAGGAAAAGGCGTGGTTGTTGCAAAAACCGTTGAAGAAGCCAAAAAGGCTGCAACAGATATGATGGAAGGAGAGTTTGGCGAAGCTGGAAAAAAGCTTGTAATAGAAGATTATCTTCAAGGAGTTGAAATTTCAGTGCTTGCAGCGGTGAGCGTTTCTGAAGAAATCGCAAAACAGAATAAAGCCTGCATAAAAGCGTTTCTTCCAGCACGCGATCACAAAAGACTTTTGGACGGTGCAAAAGGACCTAACACTGGCGGAATGGGTGCTGTCTGTCCGCTTAATGATGTTAGCGAAGATACAATGCTCGCTTTTGAAAAAAATATACTCCAGCCAACTTTGCGCGGTCTTATTGAAGAAAAAATGGACTATCGCGGATTTATCTTTTTTGGGCTTATGCTCACAAAAGATGGACCAAAAGCACTTGAATACAATGTTAGACTTGGTGACCCAGAAACTCAGGCAGTACTTCCGATGATGGATTTTGATTTTGCGGAACTATGCCTCGCAATAATGGACGGAACTCTTTGCGATTTTAAAATGAACTGGAAGGATGGTTTTCAAGTTGCACCAGTTGCGGTAAGCGGCGGCTATCCTTTGCAATATCCTAAGGGGAAATTGATAACCTTGGATAGCAAAAAAATTGACGCGATTGGAGCAAAAGTTTTTTTTGCAGGTGCAAGCTCAAACGAAGATGGAAAAATCGTTACAAGTGGTGGAAGGGTTTTAGCGTGTTCTGCACACGGAAAATCATTTGAAGACGCTTGGAAAAAAGCGTACAGCGCACTTGAATGCATAAACTATGATGGAATGTTTTATAGAAAAGATATTGGACTTCCTGGAGCTGCAGAAAGCAATTAAAAATTTTTGGCTGCCATTTTGAATCTTGATTCATATATAATGACAGCCAAAATTATTCTTAAAATTATTGAACGCTAAAAAGCAAATCTTCGTAAGTTGGATATGGTTTGTATTCCTGACCCAAAAGTGGCTCAAGCGAGTCAACAACAGAGCGCAATTCATCCATTGCAGGAATTACGACATCCGCATACGATTTCGACTTTTCCATAAGGGTTGAAAGCGCTTTTGTAGTCTGATGAACACCCAGAAGTTTTTCCTTTTTTTCTTCTATTTGAGATAAAAGCGAATCGACTTTTTTTATCAAGTTTTTACCTGCTAAAAATGTTACTCCAGTATCTTTTAATTTTGAATGAGTATCCGCAAGTTTGTTCAAAAAGTTCATTCCAGATGGAAATATATCCTTGTTGACCATCTCTATCATAGTTTCGACTTCTATATTCAAAACTTGGCAATATTTTTCGAGTTTAACATCGAAATGACTTTTCATCTCAAATTCTGAATAAATTCCCATTCTTTTAAACAATTCTACATTTTTTTTGTCCAAATAATGAGTCATTGCATCTGGAGTCGTCTTTAGATTTTTTAATCCCCGTCGCTCAGCTTCTTTTACCCATTCTTCACCATAACCGTTTCCACTGAATAAAATACGCCAATGGCAAGTTATCTCGCGCTTTATTAAAATTTGCAATTCCTTGTCAAAATCCTTAGCTTTTTCAAGTTCATCGGCAAATAACGAAAGTGAATCTGCAAGTATCGAATTTAAAATCGTATTAGGTCCAGAGATTGAAAGTTTTGAGCCGACGGATCGAAACTCAAATCGATTTCCTGTAAATGCAAAAGGCGAAGTTCTATTTCTATCTGTTGAATCTTTTGGAATAGAAGGTAAAACATCAACACCAATGCTCATCCGTTTGCTTCCGTTTGCAGTATAGGCTTTTCCATCTTTTATCGCTTCCAATATTTCTTCAAGCTCATCTCCAACATAGATTGACATTATTGCAGGAGGTGCTTCGTTTGCACCAAGACGATGGTCATTTCCCGCACTTGCAACTATGGCACGCAATAAATCTTGATGGTCATCAACCGCTTTTATAACCGCAGTTAAAAACAACAAAAACTGTGCATTTTCCATTGGAGTTTTTCCTGGAGCAAAGAGATTTTCTCCTGCATCTGTAGCGATTGACCAGTTATTGTGCTTTCCACTGCCGTTTACTCCTTCAAAAGGTTTTTCGTGAAGAAGACATATAAGACCGTGCCTACGTGCAACTTTTTTCATTATTTCCATAGTCAACTGGTTTTGGTCTGCCGCAAGATTTGAAGTCGTAAAAATCGGTGCCATTTCGTGCTGTGCTGGGGCAGCTTCGTTATGCTCTGTTTTTGCATAGATACCAAGTTTCCAAAGTTCTTCGTTCAAGTCTTCCATGTACTTTATAACGCGGGGCTTTATCGCGGCAAAATATTGGTCATCCATCTCCTGACCTTTTACTGGACGAGCACCAAATAGCGTACGACCTGTCATCTTTAAATCACGGCGTTTTGCATAAAGTTTTTCATCTATCAAAAAATATTCTTGCTCAGATCCCATTGTTGTTGTAACGTGACGTGCAGTTTTTCCAAACAATTTTAGAATTCTAAGAGCTTGCTCATTTAAGCTTTCCATAGAACGCAAGAGCGGTGTTTTTTTGTCGAGCGCTTCTCCTGTGTACGAACAGAAAGCTGTTGGAATGCAAAGTGTATGGTCTTTTACAAACGGATATGAAGTTGGATCCCAAACTGTATATCCGCGTGCTTCAAAAGTTGAACGATAACCGCCACTTGGAAACGATGAAGCATCTGGTTCGCCTTTTATCAACTCTTTTCCGCTAAACGACATGATGATTTTGCCATTGCCGAGCGGTGTTAAAAAACTGTCGTGTTTTTCTGCCGTTATTCCCGTAAGTGGCTGAAACCAGTGAGAATAGTGAGTTGCACCTTTTTCGATTGCCCAATCCTTCATAGCGTTTGCAACTTCGTTTGCAACTCCAAGTTCCAAAGGAGACCCTTCTTCCATGGTTTTTTTGAGCGACTTATATATTTTTTTTGAAAGCCGCTTTTTCATTTCGCATTCATTAAAAACCATGCTTGCGAATATTTCTGGTACATTTATCATATTTACCTCAACGAGTGCAATCTTTTGGCTTACACTATTCAAAAAAAATATAGCAATTTTTCTGTTTTATTTAAACAAGTTAAACTAAAAAAACGCCCTGCATTTTACCAGAGCGTTTTACAAAGAAATAGATTTTACAAAAATTTTTCTACCTTAAATCTGTAGTTTTTATCCAGTCCTGATCTGTGTATGTTCTGTTTTCGCCACACATTGACCAGATAAAAGTGTAGTTGCTCGTTCCGCAACCAGAATGTATTGACCATGAAGGATTTATTACCGCTTCGTCATTATGAATTACTATATGGCGTGTCTGCTGTGGCTCGCCCATAAAATGAAACAAAACCTGATTTTCTGGCAAATCAAAATAAAAATACACTTCCATTCTGCGCTCATGAGTGTGCGCTGGCATCGTGTTCCAAACAGAACCTGTTTCCAAGTGGGTCATTCCCATAGAAAGCTGGCAAGTTTGTAAAACATCTGGATGGATATATTGGTTTATCGTGCGGTCGTTTGATTCTGCCGGCGAGCCTGCGTGTACGTGCTTTGCCTGTTCATAAGTGATTATGCGGCTTGGATAAGATACATGCGCTGGAGAACTGTTCATATAAAATTTTGCAGGATTCTTTTTTTCTACGCTTTCTAAAGTAACTTCTTTTGTGCCTGCCCCAAGATAGAGCGCGTCATAATGTTTAACTTCGTATTTTACGCCATCTGCAACAACAATACCGTCGCCACCAATGTTTATCATGCCTAATTCACGACGCTGGAGGAAAAAATCAACTCCAAAATCTTTCATTGGATCGATATTTTTATCCAGCTTTATTTTTTTATCTACAGGCATTGCTCCCAAAGTTACGATTCTGTCGATGTGGCTGTAAACTGCGCTCACGTCGTTTTTTACAAAGATGTTCGATACAAGAAATTCCTCGCGAATCTCTTCTGTTGTCATTCTTTTAAAAGGTTCTTTTCCAGTTGAATACCTGATGTCCATAAAAATAAATCCTCCAAAAAATTCTTGATTTTATTATGATTTGCTTTGCAAACTACTTAACAGTTTACCGCTAAAATCTTTTTCTATCTACACGAATGAATTTTTAATATTCGACAGAACTTGCTTCAAGGTAAGTGTAAAACATATCGTTTTGGACTTTTGTAACTGTATATTTTCCTGTAACCGTTATTAGCTGCCCCTCTGCTGGTTCCTTTTTAAAATCATAGTGAAATTCCAAACCTTGCTGGCAACAAGCCAGAGCGTCTTTTATTATAACTCCAAAAGCGGGATTCCCTTCTGGGTCTGTAAATTTTATGAAATTGCCACGCATTTTAAATGTTTTATTTTCATATTCTTCTGGATCCAGCATTAAGTTAAAAATTTGAGAATAAACCATATTTGCATTCATGGATGTTAAGTCGTAGTCCAAAACTGAACCGTCGTTTTGCAAAACCGATTTTGATTTTGAATTTTCCTCGTCGATTTGCTCTATTGCTAAAGAAGTTTGCTCGTCGAGAGTTTGATTTTTTGTTTTTGTGCAACCAAATAATAAAAACGCGAGAGAGATTGTAGCGGCGCAAAAGCGTCCGCCACGAATGTGGCGGATGGAGCGAAAGCGCAACCGCGAAAAGCTCGACGGCTGCAACGCTGCCGGCTCGCCAAGATAATTTTTCATCTTATAAACATTCCTGTGATTGAAAATATCAAAAATGCTGCCAAGTCCGTTGCAACGATTGTTGAACCGACTGGAGTTCCTGCCAAAATTGAAATTAAAAGTCCACAAACTGAACACACTATGGAAACAACGGCGCTGCAAATGGTTACACTTCTAAAACTTTTAAAGACGCGCATTGCAGAAAGTGCTGGAAAAATTACGAGCGCACTTATGAGCAATGAGCCGACCAAATTCATAGCAAGGACTATTATCACTGCAATTATGATTGCGATTATCAAATTGTATACGCTTGCGTGAGTGCCAACCGCTTGTGCAAAATTTTCGTCAAAAGTAACACAGAAAATTTTATTGTAAAAAATTATGAATGCAATTATTACGATGAGCGAAAGAGCAACGCACAAGTAAACTTTTGCTTTGGAAAGTGTGAGTATAGATGTTGAGCCAAATAATGTTGTGCAGACGTCGCCTGCAAGGTTTGATGATGAATTAAATATGTTCAATATGAGATAGCCCAAAGCAAGAGCGGCAACGCTTATCATTGCGATTGCAGCATCGCCTTGAATTTTTGTGTTTTTTCCTGTGCGCAAAAGCAGAACCGCTGCAATAACTGTTATTGGAAGAACGAGATACATATTGTTTGAAAGATTTACAACCGCTGCAATGGCCATCGCTCCAAAGGCAACGTGGCTTAAACCGTCGCCGATAAAGCTGAATCGTTTTAAAACTAGAGTTACGCCGAGCAAACTTGAGCAAAGCGAAATTAAAACTCCAACGATAAAAGCATATTGCACAAACGAAAAACTAAAATAGTGTATTAAAGTTGACATAATATTTTCCTTTTTTATTCCTCAATTTTTTTATGATTGCCTAAGTTGTCTTTATTCAACTGGCAGCCATTGTTGCAAAAAAATATTGATTTTTGCCTCAATTTTTTTATGATTGCTTGCCTGCGACGTTATATTTTTCGTCCAACGATTTTTCGAATCTGGCCGCTGCAATCCGGGCAGGTTATCTTATGCACAAATTCTTCTTTTGTGCCAAAAAATATTTCATCGCCTATATGAAGTACATGTGTTGCATAGCGTAAGGCCGCTTCTACATCGTGGCTTATCATTATGACGGTTATTCCAGTTTTATGAAGTTCTTGAATTAAAGAATACATTTCGTTTTGAGCCGAAGGATCCAGCGCACTTACTGGCTCGTCTAGAAGCACCATTTTTTGAGTTGCGCACAAGGCTCTTGCCAATAAAACCCTTTGCTGTTGTCCACCAGAAAGTTCTCTGTAACATCGTTTTTCCAGATTTTCTATTCCCATGAGCTTCATATTTTTTAAAGCTAAATCTTTTTCTGCTTTTATGTAAAAAGGCCTGCGGCCGCAGCGGCTTTGGCAACCAGAAAGAACTATTTCCTTTACGCTCGCAGGAAAATCCCTCTGAACAAAAGTCTGCTGTGGCAAATAGCCAATTTCGTCTGGCAAAAGTCCGTCGCCAGTTTCTATAGTTCCAGAAATTGGTTTTAAAAGCCCTAAAATTGTCTTCATCAGAGTGGTTTTTCCACTGCCGTTTTCGCCGACTATGCAAAGATAATTTCCTGTATCAACAGAAAAACTCAAATTTTTTATTATTATTTTTGATTCATATCCAAGAGTCAGATTTGAACATTTAAGCTGTGCCATTTTTCCCCCAAAACCGTTAAAAAAGTGTAAAACTTCAAAAGCGATTTTTCTACGATGATTTGCAATGCAAATTTGCCGATAAAAGTTTTGCTCTTTTTGCTGCGTTATTCTATCACAGAACGAATTTTTCTTAAATTATCCTGCATAAGATTGATGTAATCGCCATCTGCCTTTTGATTTTTTAGCGATTGCATTGAATTTAGTGCGATAATTTTTGTTTCATCAAGTTTTGCGTCGTGAATAACCGTTTTTGCAAGTTTAAAATCGGAATTTTCCGTAACGAAAATTGCCTTTGGTTTTAATTCTTTTGCTTTTTGAACAAGAAACGAAACATTTTGAAAACTCGTATCACCTGTATTCGAGCCATCATCCAGCGGTGCATAATATGCAAGATTCAATTCTTTCATTAGAAGTTTAAAAGGAAATCTATCGCAAAAAAACAGAGGTTCTAAATCGATTTTATTTTTTGCAACGGAAGATATTTGTTCAATTTGGATTTGGAGTGAATCGAGCTTTTCCTGATAAGTTTTAAGATTTGTTCTATAGCGTTCTGCATTTTTTAAATCCAAAGCGATTAAGCTCTCGGCAATTTTTTGCACAGATTTTTTTGCATATTTTACAGAAAGCCAAATATGCTCGTCTTTTCCGTAATTATTGAGGAATTGAGTAAGGTTTATAGCTATCTGATTTTTGTTGATTGACTTTTTTAAAACATCATCAACCCAAAAATCTGCCTGACTTCCAACATAAACAAAAATGTCAGCTTTTTGAATCGCGATTAAATCTGGAGTTGAAGGTTCAAAATTATGAAAATCCGTTCCTTTTTTTAAAAGAGTAGAAACTTCTACAGAATCAACGCCCTCTGCTAAAGATTTAACCCACTCGTATTCCGGAAAAACTGTCGTTATGACAGAGATTTTATTTGGTGTGGAATGCGACTTTTGTTCTATTTTTGAAGCATCTTTTGAACACCCAAAAAACAAAATCAAAACTAAAATACAAAATGATTGCAAAATAATTTTAAATTCTTGTTTGTGCCGTATAAAGATTATAATATTCGCCTCGCTTGGCAATGAGTTCATCGTGTTTCCCTTGTTCAACTATATGGTTATTGTCAACAACCGCTATTGAATCTGCATTTTTTATAGTACTAAGCCTGTGTGCTATTACAAAAGTTGTGCGTCCTCTGGAAAGTTTTTCAAATGCTCCTTGGATTTTCTGCTCTGTAACGCTGTCTAAAGCACTTGTCGCTTCGTCCAAAACCAAGATAGGCGGATTTTTTAAGAATACGCGAGCAATGCTTACTCTTTGCTTTTGCCCACCACTCAATTTTATTCCGCGTTCTCCAACTAAAGTGTCAAAGCCGTTCGGCAGGCGAATTATGTCATCATAAATTTCTGCCTGTTTAGCCGCTTCTTCAATTTCTGCATCAGTTGCATCGGGCTTTCCGTAGGCGATGTTCTGTTTTACAGTTCCTGCAAATAAAAAAACATCCTGTTGAACAAAACCTATGTTCTGCCTTAAAGATTTTACAGAAAAATCTCGAATATCGATTCCGTCAATCGTTATTGACCCGCCTTGAATTTCGTAAAAACGAGCAAGAAGATTGCACAAAGTTGTTTTTCCACCACCACTTGGTCCTACAAGAGCAAGAGTTTGACCCGCTTTTACACTAAAACTAACATCTTTTAAAACGTGAATTTTATCATCATAAGCAAAATTAACTCGATTAAAAATAATATCGCCTTTTGCATAAGTCAAATTTATAGCATTTTCCTTTTCAACAGTTTCTTCGTGGATATTGAGCATCTGCGAAAATCGCATAAAACCAGCCATTCCAGTGCTAAACTGTTCGACGAAATTTGT
Organism: Treponema pectinovorum; assembly: GCF_900497595.1. Lineage (NCBI taxonomy): Bacteria > Pseudomonadati > Spirochaetota > Spirochaetia > Treponematales > Treponemataceae > Treponema > Treponema pectinovorum. Next base: position 35,355 of record NZ_UFQO01000003.1, on the reverse strand, counting down.
AAGACGCATTATAGGCTGCAAAAAAGCAACTACAAACATATTCGCTGCCACCAAATCACCTAAAGTCATTTCATCTCTCATTATAAAAAATCCACCAACCGCCAAAATCACAACGCTAAGTATATGCGTTGTAAATGCCAGTTTAGAGTGCATTCCCGCCATTGCCTTGTAGTAAAGCCGTTTGGATTCAAAAAACATATCGTTGCTTTCGGCAAATTTGGACTTTTCAAAATCTTCGTTTGTAAAAACTTTAGTTGTCCGCGCTCCACTTATTGAACTTTCAACCGCAGAATTTATTTCCGCAGTTTTTGCTTTTACGAGAGCTGAAGAAGCCATGATGTTTTTTCGGCTTTTGTAGGTGAATAAAATCATCAGAGGAAGAGAAATAAATACAATTAGCGCAAGTTGCCAACGAATCTGAATCATTATGACAAAAGCGCCAATCAAGGTTAAAAACGAAATCAAAAGGTCTTCTGGTCCGTGATGCGCAAGTTCTGAAATTTCAAACAAATCTGTTGTAACTCGACTCATTATCTGCCCTGTGCGGTGCTTGTCGAAAAAACTAAAAGATTGGTTTTCTATATGTGCAAAAATATCGCGACGCATATCCTTTTCTACAGCAACTCCAAACACGTGTCCAAAAAAAGTTATAAACCACTGTGCAGCCGCCCGTAAAAAATACATAGCAAAGCAGAGAGCAATTATCAAAAAAAATGTCTTTACAACAAAATTTGGCTGCAAAGAATATTGTGGAAGAAGTTTGTTGAGCGTAAACCTTGAGACTATTGGGAAGCCAACATCAACGGCAGCAACAAAAACTGCACAAAATAAATCTGCAAAAAAAATCGGTAAATGTGGCTTAAAATAAGAGAAAAATAATTTATATTCGTTCTTATTTACATCTTTAAATGCAAGTGGAAGAACTGGCGGTCTATCTGATTTTGGCATTTTAAATTTTTAAATGAAAAGACATTTTATTTTATTGAAGATAAATTCAATTTTTAGTGGAATTCTTTTTTAACCACGCTTTTATTCCATTTACAACATCTACATCAATTTGATGTTCAACCCGACAAGCATTTTCTTCGCACTGCTCTTCTGAAAGTCCAGTTATTTTTTTTAGAAAAATGGTCAAAAGTTTGTGTCGGCCAAAAACATCTTCAGCTTTAGTCTGCCCTTTTTCTGTAAGTTTTATGGTGTTTCCAAGATTAAACTCGATATAACCGTCTTTTTCCAAAAGTCCCATCGCTCGACTTACGCTTGGACGCGAAACACCAAGTTTATTCGCAATGTCTACAGAACGGACAAAACCATTTTCAAGTTGAAGACGCAAAATTGCTTCAAGGTAATCTTCTCCAGACTCATACATTCATCTACCTCCTAAAAACAAGTTTACAAAGCAAACTACGATGAAATTACACCTAAATCTTACCGTAAATCGCCGGCAGCATCAAAACATCTGTCACCAATTTTTTCAATTTGACGAATTATATCCATATAGTAGAGTTCCGCCCTAACATCTGCTCCTTCTTCGAGTCTATGACGGGCAATTCTTTTAAGCCTGCTGCGTTCGCTGTCAATTTGCTCTTCAAGCTCACTAGCAAACTGATACTCTTCTGGAGTAAGGCGCTGAATTTTAGAAACATTTTTATGAATAAAATACAGGAGTTGTCGCCCAAGTTCAAAATAAGGAATAAGGTTATCAATATCTTCTTGACTGAATTTTATGTTTTTTTCAAGAGCTTTTTTTATCTGTATAGAAATACTAAGGCATCCATCTGCCATGCTTTCCATTTCGCCAACAAGTCGCAACATAAGATGAATATTATCTTTTGCAGAATCTGAAAGGTGTAAATGTTGGCATTTTATAAGGTAGGCTGTAAGTTGTTCCTGCATTTGATCGCAGTAATTTTCAAGTTGAAGGATAAGCGGATGATGATATTCGATAAAAGTGTTATCAAAATTTGCAAGTCCTGCCTGCAAATCATCGTACATCTGAACCACGTTTTCCGAAAAAGTTGTAATTTCCTTTTGAGCTCTAAATACACAACCTTCTGGTGAACGTGCCGCAAGTTCGTTATTAAACTCAAGTTTATAAACCGTTTTGTCTTCTTCAAATTTATCGTCTTTTATAATTTTTCTTAAAATTGCAGCAATCTGTTTTGTAAAAGGAATAAATGCCAATGTTTCTAAAACTTTAAAAGCCGTATTAAGCATTGCTATGTGGTAGATGAGGTTTTCGCCATTTGCTGCGTTTCCTGGAATAAGGAAGTCGACAATTGCAAGAAAAGGTTGAAAGAAGATTAGCAGCACAAAAACCGATACAGAATTGCATAAAAGGTGAACAGTTGCCGTGCGCTTTGCATTTGCACAAGAGCCAGCCGCCGCCATTATAGCATCAACTGTAGAACCAATCGCAGATCCCATTACTATAGCAGCACCAAATTCCCAACTTACAATGCCGTTATAAGCCATCGTTATTACGATTGCCGACATTGCAGACGATGAATGAATCATCGCCGTAAAAACTACTCCAACAAGTACCGCAAGAATTATGGAAAAAACACCATGCCCCTGTAAAGTTTCCATAAAAACAGTAAATTGACTATTTGGGTCAAACTTAAAAGAAGCAGAAAGCCAGCCAAGTCCTATAAAAAGGAGACCAAAGCCCATCATAGCTTGACCTACACCTTCGTTTTTAATTTTTTTTATTATTGTAAGAAGATAGCCCAAGCCAAAAAGAGGGATTGCAAAGGCTTCAATCTTAAAATTAAATCCAAAAAGAACTACAATCCAAGCCGTTATAGTTGTGCCAATATTTGCACCAAAAACCACCCCTATAGACTGTTCAAGTGTAACAAGACCTGCATTTACAAAACTTACAAGCATTACAGTTGTCGCGCCCGAAGATTGAATAATCATCGTAAGTACACAACCAGTCAACAGTCCAACAAATCTGTTGCCAGTCATAAAAGAAAGCGCTTTTTGCAGTTTCTGTCCCGCACTCTTTTGAATTCCGTCGCTCATCAGTTTCATTCCATATAAAAGGAAACACAAACTGCCTGCGAAATTTATAATTTTAAGGAACATAATCCCTTGGAGTTTAACAAGAAACCGATGTTTTATTCAATAAAAACTTTTAATTCGTAAGTCAAAGCAAAAACACGACACAAAAACAACGACAAAAATCACACCTCTTTAAAAATAAAATCGCCCGCAAGGACGCGGGCGCACAGACAAGACAGAAGATGCAATCTTCTGTCTTAGATAATTTTTGCAAGGATGCAAAAACACCGATAAAAATCACACCTCTTTAAAAACAAAACAGCCCGCAAGGATGCGGGCGCGCAAACAAGACAGAAGATGCAATCTTCTGTCCTAGATAATTTTTGCAAGGATGCAAAAATTATCGCTGAATTCTACCAGAACCATCTCCACCAGCGAGTTTGTTCACTTCGTCTTCAGAAACCATGTTATAGTCACCGATTATAGAGTGCTTCAAACAAGAAGCAGCAACTGCCCAATTGATAGATTCCTGAGTATTCATTCCTTTAAGCTGCGAGTGGATAAGACCACCGCCAAATGAGTCACCACCACCAACGCGGTCAACAATGTTCATATCGTACTGCTTAGAGAAAGCATAATCTTTGTCATCAACATACAAAAGAGCCTGCCACAAGTTGCGGTTAGCGTTTATAGAAGTGCGCAAAGTGATAGCAACTTTCTTAAAGCCAAATTTTTCTTTTAACTGGCGAGCAACAGAAAGGTAACCTTCGTTATTCAATTCACCTTTAGTAGTATCAGTACCTTCAGATTTAATTCCAAATACGTCGTTAGCATCATCTTCGTTAGAAATACATACATCAACATATTTACAAATTTCAGACATAGCAGCGCGGGCTTCATCTTTAGTCCAAAGTTTACCGCGATAATTAAGATCGCAAGAAGTAGTTATTCCCTTTTCTCTAGCAACTTTGCAGCCTTCAATACAAGCTTTAACCATGTTAGGCCCCAAAGCAGGAGTAATACCAGTAATGTGGAACCACGAAGCGCCTTCAAGGATTTTATTCCAATCGAATTCTTCAGGTTTTGCAAGTTGAATAGAAGAACCAGCACGGTCGTAAACGCATTTAGAACCACGCTGAGAAGCACCCTTTTCATTGTAATAAATACCAACACGAGGACCACCACGAACGATGAATTCAGTGTGAACACCGTATTTGCGCAAAGAATTTACAGCAGCCTGTCCTATTTCGTGAGTAGGAAGTTTAGTTACAAAGTAAGCGTCATCGCCATAGTTAGCCAAAGAAACTGCAACGTTAGCTTCTCCTCCACCAAAAGTTGTCGTCATTGAATCAACCTGAACAAAACGATAATAGTCAGCAGGCTGGATGCGAAGCATCAATTCACCAAAAGTTACTACTTTTGCCATCTGTGTGTCTCCTAAAAAATATTTTACGGATTAAACCGCGGATTTTTGTTTTTAATATACCAAATCCCACTCAAATTATCAATTAGAAGAAATTGATGCAAAGTGAAACAGTGTCGATATTGTAAAGACAATTTTAATTCCATTACAAAACACTAATGAAATCCTTTCGATTTTTTAAATTTTAGGAGCGCAGTTTTTACTCAAACCAGCTTTGCGCAGTTCCGCTAAACGCTACATCTGGCAAAGCCAGACGCTGCGCGCTGCTCCAATCTGGGCTAAGTTTTTATGTAAAAATGCATCAAAAGACAAAAAATTAAAAATAAAGTATAGTCGCCATATCAAAAACGGGGGAACAGTGTGCAAATCACAGGCTCGACGCGGAACGGTAACACAGCCCGAATACCCGTTAATGCAACCTTTGTATAAAGGTAAAACCAAAAAGTCCTACGCAACACTCTGGGACAAAGGAGTTTATTATGAAAAGCACTTTATTTGCTTTAAGACGGGCGGCATTATTATTAGTCGCATTTACATCAATTTCGCTAACAATGGTGTCGTGTAACCACGAAGAAGACGACGCACCTTACAGCGACTCTAAACCACTAACAACAAAAAGCCAACTTGTAGGCTCTTGGAAAAGTTCCTATGGAGAAGTTTACACGATAACGCCAAAAACCTTTGCTTCACAAGGCAGTTACGAAGGCAACGAACTAAAGGTGATTTACACAAACACAGCAAATACTCAAGGATATATCTACATCAAATACACAAAAGCATACGAATCAACAACTACAAATCCAAATGACAGTTCTTGGCAATATTCGTCATGGTCAAACAGTTGGTACAGATATTCAACAACTGCGCCAGACGTAGGCAAATGGTATGCAATATCATTTAAAGGCTTAACTTCTTCAAGCGTACAACTTTCAGGCGCATACGGAGCAAAATCTTCTACAGCAACACTGGAACAAGCGATAGACACCTTTACAGTAGAAAACGGATATTTTGCAACCTATTCAAGCTGTTCAAAGAAGTAAGTATAAATTTTCTTCTCAACCATTGGGGTTTTAGGGGCAAAGCCCCTAGGAGAGGGGGTAGCGTATGATACGAGCGAGCGGAACAAGTGGCAAAGTTTACTTTGACTTTTGTGCAGCGACTCGTAGCAGGAGCGAGGGGGAAACTTCCCCCCTCCTTTTTTACCCTTGAACTTTTATGCCCGCTATTATCGCTCTGCTTGGCATTGGGTAAGAGTCGTGATACTCATTGCGTTCGTCCAAAAAGTTTTTTATGCTGAACAGCAGCGTTGCGTTTTTTAGCAAGTTCCAGCGCAGGTTTAAATCCAGATTATTTACGGCATTGTAATAATATAAATTATTTTCATCCTGTGGACGCTCGCCTGTGTATGCGTAGGCAATCTGGAATTCTAAATTGTCTGTGAGCCTTGCTGTAAAACTTGCGTTTGCCTGCCATTCGGGAACCCACATTATCTGCTTGCCGTTGTCTTCAAGAAGTGCTTTTGTGTTTGTTACTCCTGCTGCAAAATCGAAAATCCACAGAGTTTTTTGGAACCGCGCTTCAAATGTTCTGAAGTTCCCGTTCCTGTCGTTTTTCGGGCGGAAATTGCTTCCTTGTTGAACCCAGCGAATTTTATTTTCGTATCTGGAAACTGTGTATGTCAAACTAAGTGGCAGGGCAAAAAATGGGCTTTTCCACGAGGCGACTATTGCCCAGCCTTTTTCGCTTTTTAAATCTTCGTTTCCACTTCCTCCGCTTCCGTCCCAATACAACTGGTTAAAAGTTGGAAGTATAAACTGCCTGAATGCACTCAAGGCAAATCCTGTTTTTTTTGAAGCGAGCGTTATCTGCGGCAAAAATTCTAAATCGCCATTTGTAGACACCAAAAGTCCCACCGAAGGACTTATATTGAACCAGTCGTTAATTTTTTTTGACCACTCAAATTTTGTGCTGTTGTAAAACCTGTTCCGTTTTTTTCCTGTTATCTTTGATTCCAGCACAAACTTTGACGAAAAATTTGCTCCAAAAAAGTTTTCGCCTGTAAAAAGCAGCTCGCCTCTGTGCATTTTTGTTGTTGTGTGGCTGTGTTCTATTTTTGTTTCGTCATTTTTATCTGGTTTAGTTTCATCGTATTCTATGCTGTTAAATTGAGAAGTTAAACTTGCACAAAAAATTGCAAGTTCGTCTATTACAAAACGAGCCTTTACAGTTTGAAAAGAATTAAAATCTTCCTGAATTCCCACTTCTTCAACTGATTTTAAGGCTCTTAGCCGATTGAAAAAAAATCTTGAAGTTCCGTTCAAAGTCGCATTTTCGCCCAGTGCAGAATTAAACGAGCCGCTTATGTTTGCAAGTTTTGCCCAATTATCTTTTAGAGTTAGATTCTTTTTCTTTTTATAGTTGTTTTTTGCATTTTCTATTTGAGCATTCAGTTTTATACCTGTTCTAGCGATTGTATCTCTGTATTCACCAAAAAGGCTTATGGTGTCAAAATTCGAGCCTTCGTAAGAAGTCGAAAGCGTTTTTATCTGGAAGCCGCGTTCTGTAAGAAGACGAGTTTTTATGTTTACGATACAGCCAGCAAATTGGTCTGTAGAAAATTCTGGAATTTCTAAAACTGTTACCGATTCTATAGAGTTTATATCGATTGAATTCCAGTCAAATGCTCCCGAACCAGGTTGTGTTGCAAGAACGCCGTCTATATAGACCTTGCAACAAAAATCCGCATATCCTTTAAAAGAAAAATTCGACATAGTTCCGCTGCCGCCGGAAGACATCACCAAAAGTCCTTTTTCGCGCAACAAATCGCTTAAATCCTTTGCGGTCGATTTTTTTATATCCGAAGCTGTTATGACAAGTGCGACTTTTTCTACATCTTCCACGACTGTTACAACTTCGCCCAAAGAAATGCTTTTATCAGAAGTTGACTCTTGGCAAAAAACAGAAGAAATACAGATTTCAAAAAGGAAAATTATCGCGATTACAAAATGAATTTTATTTTTTTGTTCTCTATAGATTTTTTTGATTGGATTTAAGATTTTCATTCAACGCCATTTTATCAAGAACCCTCTGCATCGAAAACATAAAAGGCTTAAAAAATAAAACGAGTGTTAAAATTGTGCTTAAAGCAAGCGTCAAATTCATAAAAAAACCAGCAGCCAAAAGCACAAAAAGCGATTTTACATTTTCAAGTCCAAACATAAAAACTCCGCTCAAATCTGTAAGTGGACCTGTAAAAAAAATTATCGCAATTCCAGAAAGCAGCCACAAAGCAAGATGTTTTATAAAACCTATTTCTGATTTTTTTGATTTTTCCCTGAACAAAAATTTCTGAACAAAACCAAAAATTGCTCCCAAAAGTCCCCAGCTTGCCATCTGGTACAAAGTCCAAATTCCCTGCCCAAAAATAAAATTGCTCAAAAGCGCCGTAAGCGAGCCAATCAAAAAACCTTTTACGCTTCCCAAGGCCAAAGAACTTAAAATTATGAGTGCCATCACGGGATTAAAATACGGAACAAAACTGAATAAAGCTCGTGCACAGATACAAAATGCACTTAATTCTGCAATTAAAACGAGCTCCAAAGCAGATGGGTGAGATTTTTCAAAGGCAAGATAAAAGAAAAAAATAATTAAGCCCAAAATCGAAATCACAAAAATTTGAATTTGAATCATCAAAAAATTCCTTGTAGCAGTCGATAATATGCAGTTGTGTAAAAATTGTTCGCCCTAAAAAAATCTTTAGAATCACAAGTACCAACGAGTTTTCCGCAAAACATCAATCCCACCGTGTCTGCAACCGAAGCACAAAATTCAAGATCGTGGCAAACCATAACCACCGTCATTCCTGCGTTTGTCAGTTTTTTTAAAAGGGTGCCCAATTCATTTTTAAAAGGATTGTCCAAAGCCTTTGTGGGTTCGTCCAGCAAGAGAATTTTTGGCTTTTTTAACAGAAGTTTTGCAAGCGCAAGTTTTTGTTTTTCGCCTCCAGAAATATCATAAGGATGACAAGAAAATTTTTCCTTAAAGGAAGATATAAGTTTCTGCACTTCCTGATTTTGCACTTCTTCCAGATTGTTTGTTTCTGTTTTGGAAGCGTCTAAAGATAAATGTGCAACAAAACCGCAATCTTCAAGTTCTTGCAGAACAGTGCGTTTTATAAACAGATTTCTAACATTTTGTGGCAAAAGACATATTTTATCCTGAACGCAGTCGCTTATTTTTATCTTTCCGCGGTAAGAAGTTAAAATTTTGCACAGAAGCTTTAAAAGTGTAGATTTCCCGCTTCCGTTTGCACCTACAATCGCAAAAATGCTTTTTTCTTTTACATTAAATGAAAGTTCCTGCAAAATCCAAGGTGATTTTTTTTCGTATCGAAACGAAAGGTCTTTTACACAGATTAAATCGCTTTTTCTATCTGCATTTTTTCTATCTGAATTTTTATCCTTTTTTTCAAACTCTTCTATTATTTTAAAATCCTCAAAATCCGCCTCATAAAAGGAAGAAAATTTTTCTTTGTGCTGGCGAATAAAATCTTTACCTTCTGCAATGGAAATTGGAATATTTTCTATATATTTTTCTTCAAAATCCAACATTGAACAAAGTCGTGTCGAATAGGGCAAAAATTCAAAAAACTCACTCCGAATATTTTTACCCAAAACTGATTTTTCACCATTGTCTTTTTCTAAATCCTTTTTTGAAAAAGATAAAATGTCTTTGCAAACTTTTTTCACATCTCCAGAAAACAAGATTTTCATTCCATCTAAAAAAACTATTTCGTCGCAATCGGCAAAAACTTCTTCCAAACGATGTTCGCTCATAACAACTGTAGTTCCAAATTCTCTGTTTATTTTTTTTACGGTATTTAAAAAATTTCCAGCAGCAATTGGATCGAGTTGACTTAAAGGCTCGTCGAGCAACAAAAATTTTGGTTTAACTGCCATCGTGCTTGCAAGATTTAAAAGTTGCTTTTGCCCACCAGAAAGGCAGTCCGTATTTTTTTCAAGCAAATCGTTTATTCCAAAATACGACGACATCTCTGCGACTCGCCTTTCCATTAAGCGTCTGTCAAAACCTTTATTTTCCATAGCAAAAGCAATTTCGTGCCAAACTTTATCTGTAACAATCTGTGCATCAAAATCTTGAAAAACAAAACCTGTCGTTTGCCCTTTTTGATTGAGTTGTTTTTCTATCTCATTTAAAAAAGTAGTTTTCCCAGAGCCAGTTTTTCCTAGAACAAGAATGAATTTTCCCTCGTCTATAAAAAAATTTTCGTTCCAAAAATCTATTTGAAATTTCATTCTCATCTCCTTAATTCATCAAAAATCCGCTCAAAAATAGGAAAAAAAATAAAAACTACAAAACAAAAAAAACTTATTGCTGACTCGCTCGTTGCAAAAATATTTGATGCCGAAACCGTAGGATAAAAATTCACCGCACAAAATCCATATTTTATTCCGCAAATTATAAAAATCGCCAAAATAAAAAAAATCGCGAGTTTAAAAATGTCAAATTTTCGCCATCTGTAATTTATAAAGTGGGTACGTTTTGCACTTCCATAGCCGCGTTTTTCCATCGTTAAAGCCGTCATAATTCCGTCTTCCAGAATTGAACTCATAACCGCATTCAATACAAAAAAACTCTCTTTAAAAGGAAGATTGCTGCCGTTTAAGCCCTTTCGCGATTGCAAAATCTCTTGAGTTCTCCTTAAACAAAAAGGAATCAAGCGCAAAATCATGACAATCATCAAAGCCAATTTCGGAAAAGATGCGGAAAACAAAGCGGTAATTTTTTCGCTCGTCATAACAGTTCCAAAACAGATAAACCATTCAATCATAAGTGCAAAAGTGAGTCCCATATTGAGCCCATAAAAAAATGCTTCCTTTGTAAAAGGTTTACCAAAAATAGTGAATAAAACAGTTTCGCCCCAATGGCTTACCAGCGGATTCAATGCAGAAAGAAAGATAAACATAATAATTAAAAAAGGAAGAACTTTTAAAGCTTTAAAATTTTTTAAAACAAGATTAAATGTTACGGCACAAAATAAAGACAGAATTGAATAAAAAGGATGACGAATAAAAATCGAAAAACTTATAACCCCAAAAAACCACAAAAAATCTACTACAGGATGTGTACATTTTTTAAAGATTGAATTCATCTTTTTTATCGTTAAATCAATTATCACAAAGAAAATTTAAGGACAAAGCCAGATGGCAAAACTCCAAACCCCACTTTGTCATCATTAAATTCGGAAGAATGTAGCCATGGGACAAGATACCCAACCGCAGAACCTAAAACCGCTCCTGCCAAAACATCTGTAATAAAATGCTTTCCTGCAAGTATTCTGAAAAGACCTGTTGCACTCGCCAATGCATAAGACGAAGCAACAACAGCATATTTATATTGGCTTTCTGGAAAATATTTATAAAAAACGTAACTTGTAAAAGTTGCTCCTGCAAAGGCCATAGTGGTATGCCCAGACAAAAAAGAATTTGCCCAGTCGCCGTCTTCTATATCATCCTTTGGATAGGTTGAAGGTTCAAAATACATAAAAGGTCTTGCTCTGTTTACTGCAAGTTTTGTAAGTTCTTTAAGACCATTTGCAATTAAAAGTGTTTCTGCATACATAAAAGTTATCGTCTTCCATTCTTCTTTTTCGGTTTTAGGAAAAAGAACAAGAGGAGTTGCAACTGTAGAAAATAAAAAGGCGTTGCTCACATACTTGTCTAAAGAATGCGAATATTCCCTCATAAAAAGCCTGTCAAAAGCGTTAACGTCGTCGCGATTGTAGACTTTAGAAGGGTCATATTCCTGACGATTTATTTTTAAAAGATTATCCAAAATCAAATCGCCGCCAGAAAGAGCAATTCCAGTTCCCAGCAAAAATGCATCTTTAGAAAAAGAAAGTTTAAAATCGCTTTGACAAAAAGCTGAACTAAAAAAAAACAGCGGAGCAAGCAAAAACAAAATCAACTTTTTTGTCAAAGTCATACAAAATCCTTCTTTTAATTTAAAAGTAAATGAAAGTTTCTTTTGGTCCTTCAATTGTTACGTTTTCAAATACAGCACCGGGTGCGTTTCTAACTCTAAAACTCTTAACATCCACACTAGGAAGTCCGTAGAACATATCGCTATCCATTGGAGAGCAATCAGAAGTTTCGTCAGTTACAAAGTGGCAATCGCGAATTTCAAGATTTTCGATAGGGCGTTCAGGTAAGCCGACTATAAAACCAGCGCTCGCTTTGCAACCAGTGCCTTTGCAGCCGACAATTTTTACATTGTGAATTCGCGGAGTTTCGCTAGTTATTTCCTGCTTTTCCAAAGAAAACTCAGGAGCATTAACATCGGTAATTCCGCACTTGTAGTACATATTCATTGCAATAGGACAGAGAGTGTCGTTCATAACAAGGTTTCGTAATTCAATATCGTTAATGTCGCCACCACGACCTCTTCTACTTTTGATTCTAATTCCGCGGTCAGTTCCAGAAAGATCGCAATCGCTTGCGTGAATTCCACTCATACCAGCAGCAGTTTCTGAACCAATTACGATTCCTCCGTGCGCATTTCGAACAGTGCAGCCTTTAATTTCAACGCCAACTGTAGGACGATTTATGCGAATTCCGTCAGGACCGGAACCAGATTTTATACAGATTCCGTCATCGCCAACAGAAACAAAGCAATCCGTAATCTTTACATCTGTGCACGAATCAACATCAATGCCGTCCGTGTTAGGCGCTTCATAAGGATTTTCAATATGAAGTTTATTCAGAGTAAGATTTTTTACATAAAGCGGATGAACAGTCCAGAAAGGCGAATCGATGATTTTGATGCCTTCAACGGTTACGTTTTCGCAGTTTATAAATTCAACGAGACAAGGACGCAAAAATTGACTTTGTCTTCCGCCACCGCCACCGGGCTGATTTTCGTATCCGGGATTCAATTTTGCAAGTGCAAGTTCATAACTTTCAACAGGCGAATTTTGAGTATTGCGCTTAGCATGAGCCAAATCCCACCAGGATTTTCCGTTACCGTTAAGAGTTCCTTTTCCAGTTATTTTTACATTTTTGGTATCGCTGGAGCGAACAAGAGCGTGCATTGCGTAACATTCAACACCTTCCCAACGAGTAAATGCAGGAGGATAAAGATTAGGGTCAGTCAAAAAACTGAGTTCAGCACCTTCCGCAAGCTCAAGAGTTGTATTAGACGGAATATCTATTGGACCTGTAACCCATTTGCCGCTTTCAACAAGCAATTTTCCGCCGCCATCTTTTGCAATTTCGTCAAAAGCAGCCTTAAACAAAGCAGTGTTGTCAAAAGAGCCGTCATTTTTTCCGCCGAAATTTTTAAAATTCAATTCTTTCATATCTACCTCAAAACCCTCAAGAAAACTAGCAGCACCGCCGTTTCCGAAATTTTTTGTGAATTATATCCAATTTATAGATTTATGTGGAGATAGAAAAGAAATTAAAAAGCATTGATTTTGAACAAAGACGGTATTATGGGGCTTGCAAGCGAAACGCTTGCCGGGCTCTGCACACTTCGCCGTCTTGCGCGGCTCATCCTTGCGCTTTGGAGCACAGAAAAAAAGTAAAACGCTACAGGACGGCAAAGCCGGTGTTACGATCCCTAAGCCATAAAAAAATATGTTAAAATAATTTTCATGCAAAAATATTCTTTTATAATAGTGGGTTCAGGGTGGCGTTCGCTTTTTTATGTGCGCATTGCAAAGGCTCTGCCCCAATTTTTTGAATTAAAGGCTCTACTCTGCCGAACAAACGAAAAAGCTCAAAAACTCGCATATGAATACAACATAAAAACTTCGACCTCTATAGAAGAATGTAAAAACTTAAAACCCGATTTTGTAGTAGTCGCTGTCAACAAAGCAGACGGAGCAAAAGTTGCGCAACAGTGGGCAAATTTCGGTTTTACAGTCCTAATGGAAACTCCTGCCGCACAAGATGAACAAACTCTCCAGGAACTTTGGATTAAACATAAAAAAGGAAAAAAAATTTTAGTCGCAGAGCAATACATCTTTTATCCACACTGGCAGGCTATCCTAAATCTTTTAAAATCCAACACAAAAAACGAATGTATACTAGGCGTAATAAACTATGTATATCTTTCTTTCGCACACGAATACCATGGTGCAAGTTTAATAAAGGCAATTCTAAACACCCAATCAAAAGATTTTTCGGTATCAGGAAAAATATATTCTTTTCCAACAGCACAAACATTCACCCGTTACGAAAAATTTACAGACGGCAAAATTTGCGACAAAAAAAGGACGCTCGCCCTTTTTGAATTTTCTGGCAACAAAGTCGCTCTGTACGATTTTGATTCTGAACAGTACCGCTCGCCAATAAGAAAAAATCTTTTTAAAATTCAAGGTAGCCGTGGCGAAATAACAAACGACACCGTAAATTATCTGGACGAAAAAAACATCTCTCACTGCGAAAACCTTGTCGAATTAAACGATGAAATAAAATTTAAAGACGAAACTTTATACAAATCGCAATTTTCAGGCTATTGCAAAACTCCACTAACGCAAGACGAAATTGCAATAGCAACACAGATGTTAAGTGCAGCCGAATATTCTGTTTTAAACAAAGCACCTTTATATCCGCTTGAATTTGCACTCCAAGATTCGTATATGGCGATTCTGCTTTTAAAAGCCTGCTCCAGTTGTCAGACAGAAAAAAGCCAAAAAATGCCGTGGCTACAATAATTTGTTTATACCAAAACTTTCGCTTTTAATTCTTCCGCCTCGTTTTTTGTCATTATGTAGACATGCGTATTTCTAAGACTAGTGTCATCAAGCATTTTGTTGCCTTTGGAATCGATTCTTAAAGTTCCCCATTCTCGCCAGCCAAAATCCATACAGCCCTTTTCTGGAAAAACCGCCCTAGAACCCTCTTCGTCTGTCCAAAGTTCTGCTTCATAATTTTCGTCGATTGTGCAATCTATTAACGCAATGCTATCCCAACGGTCAACGCTATCAGGCTTTCCAGTTCCTTCTGTTCGAGCAATCCAGATTTTACCGACTTCACTCCTCTTATCCGCTGTAAAATTGCAGTCAACAAAGACAAATCCCGGTTTTGAATTTAACGCCCTGCTCTGCAAAACAAACGCCGGTCGCTCATCACCTCTGTTATCCTGCCTTGTATGCAAGTTGCAATTAACCCAAACAGAAGTGTCGCAATAGCCCCAAATATAATCCACATCACCTGTAACATAGCAATTTTCAAAACGGCTAAAACCTTTTACGTGAATCGTGTCCTGCCTGCTTATAAAACGCATATTCTGGCAAAGAAGACTTCCGCTTTGATTATGAAAGCACAACGCTTCTGCCTGATTTCCAAGCGCAACATCATCGCAGGTTTTTATATGAGTATTTTCAATCGTAAAGCCCCGCAATGTAACTTCTGTTGCAGCCATTCCAATCACAAAAACCGCACGATTTTCCGTATCTTTATGAAACGCTTCGCAATTTTCTGCACTTATAACAACATCCTGTGGCAAAGAGCCAGACGCTCCTTCCATAATCAACGGATTGGAAAGATTATATGCAATAACACCAGGATAAATTCCAGGCGCAAGAACAAGGTGAACCGGAGTGTCGCAGTCTATAGAACCCGACGCCACCATTTCGCTTATCTTTTTAAAAGTGTGCGTTATAACACCAGCGTTAGAAGGACTTATTTTTAATTCAACCATTTTTACTCTCCTGTTAAAACTTCGCGTTAGTGGCAGTGCGGTTTGGAATGCAAACTCGTTTTATTGCCAGTCGTATTTATTCACAAAATTTAGAATTTCACTTTCGTAGCGTCTTTCATCGCTTAAATACGAAACTGCATGGTGTGCACCTTCAAAAAGTGCAAGGCGTGCAATTTCAGGATTTTTTTGTTTTAAAATTAAAAAATTAGAAAGCGACATTTCGTGCGGAACAGTGTGGTCGTCAGTTCCTGTTATAAACAAAAAAGGAATGTCCGTCTTTTTTAACGCCGCATAAGTTGAATATTCATTAAAATCAAAATCCGCAAAAATCTTTGCCTGAACATTCGCACTAAAGACAAGAAGCCGTGCAATAGTGCGTGGAATTTTTCGTTTTTTTGTCATAGTCCAATAAACAATTTCGTATGGCGAAGTAAAACCGCAATCCGCAATGCAACCGCGAACATTTTCTGGCAAATCAAAACCGCAAGCCATAGTTACAGTAGAACTTCCCATGCTTATTCCTCCCAGAAAAACTGGCAACGATTTTCCATAAATGCTGTTCACCTTTTCAATCCATTGCAGGCAGTCAAACCTTTCTTTAATTCCAAAAGTTATCCATTTGCCTTCGCTAATTCCATGTGCTCTTTGGTAAGGCAGCAAAACGTTAAAATCCATCTTATGAAACATCTGCGCAATAACAGCAAATTCGCTGGTCGGCCCGGAATGAAAGCCGTGCATCAAAATAACAGTGCCACGACAATTCTCCTGAGCTTCCCAAAGCAAAGCCCTAAGAGTCAAATTGTCTTTGGATTTTATTTCGAGCAAAGGAAGATTTAAACTTTCAAGAAACTCAACACTTTTTAAATGCTCCTGATAGTTTTTCTTTCCGCCAAAAAATGCAATTTCCATCTTTTCATCAAAAGCGTCGTCTTTGCGCGAAAAATTTGCTCTAAAAACAAAAAAATAAATGCAAATGTTGTACACAAAAACAATCAGAATCAAACAGCAAAGGACAAACAACGCACTCTTAAAAAAATGAATTTTTTCCATGCCGAACATTATGCACAATTTTTAAATTTTCACAAATCGAAAAAAAACACCACACCAAACGCAAAATCCATCAATCTTATTCAGATTTTTTATAGGACGAAGTTTTATGTTCTCGACCGTCTCTGCGCGGTTCCGCTTACGCTACATCTGGCACAAGTGCCAGACGCTTTGCGCCGCTACGATACGGCGTAAGTTTTTTCGCAACCAAGAACATAAACTTTTCTCGACTAACAAATTTCCCAATCATTCTTTTCACAAAAAAGACTTGCTCAAAATAACAATTATCTTTGCAATAAAAATATCGCCAAAATCAAAAAAAATCCCGCCAAAACCAAAACGATTTTTGACGGGACTCAACAAATTTTTACATTAAAAAATTACTGCTCAACAGTGCATTTACCAGAGCCAGATTTAACTTCTACATAATCTTTTGCTTGTTGTGCAGTTTGTGCAGTGTAAGAATAAGCATTAATAGCACTAGAGAACAAGTTACTTCCTGTAACAGTAGAAGTATGTCCGCTAGAAGCGTTGTCAATATTTCCACTTGAATACAACTGACCGTAGCTGTCTTTAAAACTGTATTTTATTCCGCTGCCAAAATAGTTATTTTCCGCATAGATTATGCTATTTTTTCTAACACCAACAGCATACTGGCTTGCATAATACTTTGCAGAATCCATATCGTAATAATTGTTATAGATGTGGATTGTAGTGTTGCGTACCATTGGTAAGCGCTGTCCGCAATTTAAAAAGTAGTTATGGTGCAAGGTTATTTTTCTTACAGAGTTGCTACTTTCCGAATCGCTAGAGCCAATCAACATTGTCTTGTCGTGGTTGTAGAATTTGCAATAAGAAACTGTAATGTTTTCTCCACTGCCTTTTATATCGCAGGTTCCGTCATAAGTCTGGTATTTTTCGTCGCTTGTGCCACCAGTCATCACATGAGAAAGCTCAAGAGTATCGCGAAAGGTGCAATGGTCAATCCAGATGTTAGATGTACTACCTTGTATTGTAATGCCGTCCCACTGTGCATTGTATCCGTCATTTTTTTCGTGGTGAGGGAACGGGTCGTAAGCATCGCTTATATCGAGGTTTCGTATAGCAACATCGCTAACGCCTGCAATGCTTATAGTTCCACCTTTAATTCCACTGTTAGAACCAAGACCAATAATAGTTGTGTTAGAAGCGATGTTTAGTTTTATGGTATTACCGTAAGCAGTATTCAAACCCCACATAGTGTGTCCTACAGCAGATTGCGGAGATGCACGCTTTGAATCATCTGTAGTTAAGGAGCATGAAGCAACATAAGCGGCTTTGTAGTCTGCATAATTTTGGTATACAACAGGGTATTTTGTAGAATCTCCCGAGTTAAGAGATGTAGTTGTTGTTTTTACAAAAGCATCCAAACTTGCATTTGAGCCGCCTCCAACATTTGGAAGCATGCCTTCTGTCATATCGATAATTCCGTTTACATAGATAAGGTAGCCGCCTTGCCATGCGTAGTTTACGAGGTCTGCCCTTGTTGTAACGGTTACTACTTTTCCGCCAGAGCCCGCGGTTGTATTCCAACCTACAGACGCATAGCCAGTTGGCGTATCGCTTGCCTTTATTACTTCTTGTGGTGTGGGGGTTACGTCCTTTACAGTTAATGTAAATTCCGCACTAGAAACGCCGTCAACACTTGCCTTTACTTTAACCGTTCCAGCAGCCTTTCCTGTAAGAACTAAAGTTGAAGTTGTAGATGGGCTGAAAGTTACAAAAGAAGAGCCTTCTGTTATAGTCCAAGTGTAAACACTGCTCAGTGGAGTTTTATTTGGAGTTGCAGTAAGGGTTACGCTGCTACCTTTGTTAACAGAATCATCACCATTAATTGTAACCGAAGTAACCTGTGTAACTGGTGGGGTAGATGAAGCAGCAGGAACATTTATGCTAAGCGCATTTGAAGAAACGTCTCCAACGCTTGCTACAACAGTAACGGTTTGAGCTGTTGTTGTAGTGTTTTTGCCAGTTATATTTACAGTTGCCTTACCTGCACTTGCATTGCTGGTAGGTGAACTTAAAGTTGCATAGGTTGAACCAGATTTTATTGCCCAAGTTACTGTTGCTGTTTCGTTGCCTGTAACAGTTGCAGTAATTTTTGCGGTTCCTGTTGCAGAAGAAAGAGTTTCGGCAGTAAGCGTTATCGCTGTAACAGTTGGCTTAGCCGAAGACGAATCTGTTTCGTTTGCACACGAAAAAAGCACAACCGAAAAGAACAGAATTTGCAAAAAAGCAAAATTCAAAATTTTTCTCATAAATACCTCGATAAAATTATTGGTCGTTTAAAGAAGTTTTCTCTTCCAGACCTGATTTTTAAAGTCGCTCATATCATAGCGAAAACGACAATATATAAGCAAGTTTTGAGTTTTAAACTTACAGACAAGCCTACAACAGTTTTATAAAAATTTTCTTAATACAAATAATATAGTCCGCATTTTTGCAGTATCCATAAATTGTAAAAAAAAATCGATAAAACCCCATTCTATAATGGAGAATTATCATTTTATTGAACAGAGACAAACAAAGGCAAACTTTTATACAAAAACGCGTTTAAAACAAAAAAACTGGAAACCTTATCCCATTAGATTGAGAAAAGTCCCCAGTTTGTGCTATTGCAGTGTAAGATAGCCTAGATTAGTAGTTTGTTGCTTCCACTTGGAAGAAACCCTTAGGATGCTGGCATACAGGGCAAACTTCTGGAGCCTTTTTGCCAACAACAATGTGTCCACAATTAGCACATTGCCAAATTGCATCGCCTTCCTTGCTGAACACGAGTTCTTTGTTTACGTTATCGAGCAATTTGCGATAGCGTTCTTCGTGGTGTTTTTCGATTGCGGCAACCATTTCAAAAAGTTTTGCAATTCTTGGAAAACCTTCTTCTTTTGCAGTTTTTGCAAAACCGTCGTACATATCTGTCCATTCGTAGTTTTCGCCTTCTGCAGCAGCTTTTAAATTTTCGCTTGTAGTTCCAATTTCGCCACCGTTTAAAAGTTTAAACCAGATTTTTGCATGCTCTTTTTCGTTACGAGCAGTTTCTTCAAAAATATCTGCAATCTGTTCAAAACCTTCTTTTCGAGCCTTGCTTGCAAAATAAGTGTACTTGTTTCTTGCCTGCGATTCTCCAGCAAACGCTGTCTGAAGGTTCTTTTCTGTTTGTGTACCTTTAATGTTTTCCATGACTGTTTCTCCTATGTGAAAACTTTATTTATTTTTTTGAGCTTCTTCGCAACAATGACAAAAACCTGTAAATAACAAGTTATGGTCTTGCACAAAAAAACCCTGTTTCTCCATTTCTTCAGTTACCTCTGTTATTTCTAAGTGTACATCTTTTGGAACATCGTACATTTTGCCACAACTTAGGCATTGAAAATGAAAATGTTCATCTAAACGACCATCATAGTGATCTGCTCCGTGGGGAACAACAATTTTTTGAATGAGTTTTAGCGCTGCAAGCAAATTTAAATTTCTATACACAGTTCCGCGGCTTATGTTCTTATGCTTTTGTCGCACAAGTTCGTAAATTTCGTGTGCTGTTGGATGAGAATAATTGTCTTTCATCACTTCTAAAACTGCATCCCTTTGTTTTGTATTGCGTACCATCTGTGTAATTATACGATAGAACTTTAATTTGTAAATAGTAATAAGTCCTAATAGTGATAAACTTTTTGTAATATTTTAATTCTATTTTAAGGCAAAAAAAAGCGAACCAGCTTAGCCCAGATCGTTGCGAGCTCCTGCGAGCAAGAGCTGGAATTTTTTAGCGTCTAAAACTTAAACACAGTTTTTTTGTTTACAAATATATGCGCTCCATCTTCTAAAAAAATAAAAGGGTGATGAAATCTTTTGTTTGTGCCGATATTTTTAGTGTAGATTTAAATTTGTGTCGAATTGCGTCCGATGCGATAATTTTATATGAGGGAAAATATGAATAAGATTGGAATTAAACTGGCAGATGGAACTTTTTACCCAATTCTTGAAGAAGGAACTGCAAAAACTTATCAACTTGATTTGACTACGGTAAAAGATGGGCAGACTAAAGTCCAGATTGACCTGTATCGCTCAAAGACAGACACGATGGAAGATGCAGAATATCTTGATACCCTTGAAGTTACAAATCTTGTTCCGCATTTAAACGGCGAGGCAGATTTGCATCTTTCCATTGGGCTTAACGAAGATAACGAACTTGACGCAAAAATTGTTGATGAAGAAACAGGCAAGCAGAGCGAAACGACTGTAACTTTGGTCAGCAGAACTCTGGCAGAACGCGCTGAGCCTACAAATTTTGAGCTTGTGGAAAACGAAAGCCTTGAAGGAACTGAAAACAACGACGCTTTAGATAAGAGCGAAATTGCAGAAACGGTAGAAGCTGTTCCGTTTAGTTTTGACAGCGAAATAGAAAACAGCAAAATTGAAAGCAATACGGAAAGTTCGAACGGCGAAGCGGTAATCGGCGAAAGCGAAGAAAAACTGAATAGCGGCGAAGGAACTGTAAAAAGCAAAACAATCGAAACCGCAGAAAAAGAAAGTGAAAAATCTGATATCAAAAACGACATCGATTTTACGATTGAAGATGCAGATTTCAATATTGATGATACAAATCATGATGAAAATACCGAAGAAGAGCAAATCGCCGATGAAACTGTAACAATTTCTGACGACGATTTTTTTGGAAGCGACACTTTTGATAAGGATTTGAGTGAAAATGAGTTTTCGGATTTGGGTAGCGAAACTTTTAAGACAACCGACGAAACTATCAGCGAAAAAAATGATGCTGAAAAAATAGAAAAAGACCTTTCCGAAGAATTTTCAATTCCAGATATTGACGACGAGATGTTTGACAACGACAGCTTTACGACTGATACTGCTCAAACTTCTAAAACTGCGGAAGACGAAAATCAAAACGATGACACCCCTCAAACTTCCGACGATGAAACTCTAAAAAATCTGCACGGAGAGCCTGTAGAAGAAGAGTTTTCTCTCCCGGATTTTGATACAACCGCTTTGGAAGATTCTTCAAATTCATCGACTTTAACAACAGAAGCGAGTGGACTTGCAGGTTATTTTGACGACCCTGACTTTAAGGAAGACCCTGTATTCACACAAACCAATTTAGACACTTCCAGCGATAGTGGCATAGATTTTGACACTTCTGCGTTGGATTCAACTGTAGAATCTGAGCCAGAAAATGAAAAGACAAATTCCAGCATGGATTTTTCTGATCTGTACGATAAAGAAACGCTAAATGGTCAGCTTTCATATCAGGAAGATAAAGAAGAATCTAAAACTCGCGTGCCAATGATTATCTGCATAATCTGTGCAATAATTTGCGTAATTGCAACCGTTTTGATTTTGTTCATCGTTCCTTCAAAATACAACCTTATAAAAAGTCGCAACACAAAAGAGACAAAAACAGAACAAACTATGAATATCGCTCCTGCTCAAGAAAATCCGATAGTAACGCAAGAGCCTCCAAAGGAAATTCCGCCTGTAACACAAGAAACTCCTGCTCCAAAAGCTGTTGAAGATACGATTGTTGTAGCAAAAGAAAGCGAAAAAGTTGTTCCTATTCCAGAGCCTGCTCCAAAAGTTGAAAAGAAAAAAGATATAAAATACAGAATTCGCTGGGGCGACACACTTTGGGATATTGCAGACGCATACTATAAAAATCCGTGGAGATACCCAAAGATTGCAAAATACAATAAGATAAAAAATCCGAATCTTATAATTTCTGGAACCGATATTTTGATTCCTGTTGAGTAAAATATTGAACAAATCAGTTTGTTTAAGCCACCAGATTATTTCGGTGGCTTTTTTATGTTTAATTTTCGCTTCTGCCTGCTCGCAATCAAAGGCAACCACTTTAAAAAAACAATTTAAAAACGACGATTCGTATTTTATCGCTTTAAAAGCCTTGAACAGTAAAGACGAAAAAACTGCAATTCGCCTTTTTAAAGAAAGTTCAGAAAAATCAAATCCAAAAATAGCACGCCTATCCGCAGAAAAACTTACTACCATTGGTAGCTTTTCTTCAAAATCGAAAGCGGCAGATTTTCTTGTAAAAAAATATAACGATAACGAAGCGCTTTTGCTTGCAACCAATGTTTTTTTTGAGCAGGGCGAATATTCAAAAATAATAAAACTAACCGATGCCATAAATTTTGAAACTGCAAGCGACTCTCTGATTTTAAATCGATTAGAAAGTCTGCACAAAAAAAAAGACAGCAGATTTACGAACGAATACTTTTTGTGGTTTACGCAAAAACCTTTATCTTTAGAGCACGAATCTTTCTATTCAAAATACATAAAAAATCAAGAAAAAAACGATGAAAACTCTCTTAACGCAAAAGATGAAAATCCACTGAATTTTCAAAATCAAATCATAAATTTCAGGATTTTAGTCTGGAAAAAAAACTATAAAAGTGCATTTTTGGAAAGCGAAAAAATTCTTGCGATATATAAAAATTCTTTGCACGATTTAAAAAATGATATGCAAGAAGCTAAACAAGATGGCACACAAAATGCAGTCGAAAAAAAAACAGAAAATATTTATCCCAAAAACTTAGACTATCAAATTCTTTCTGACCTTGGAAAAGCAAATCTTTACGGAAGCGAAGATTTAAAATCAAGTGCACAAAATTTTGAAACTATGGCAGCCAGTTTTTCTTTGCAAAATTTAGACGAACTTGCATATTGCGCCTACTTTTACGCAGCGCGGCTTTACGACAGAGCAGGAAGGTATCAAGAGCGAGTGGTAAAAAATTTTAATTCGGCACTGGATTGCATTGGAAGAGGAGAAAAATTTGACAATGCGCTTTGGTATCTTTTAAATATGCAGTTGAGAATGTCGACCGATGACATAATTTCAACTTTAAAAAAATACGCCAATAAAATTTCCGACAAAGCGTGGTTTGACGATTTTTTTGACAATTTTTCCGTACTGCTTTTAAGCCACGAAAAATGGCAGGACTTTTACAATGTTTGGAAGTTGATTGACGGCTATGTCTCTGAAGAAACCGCTTGCAAATACGCATATATTTCTGGCCGAATAATTGAAGAAGGTTTTGGTAAAACTGATGGAAGCCCTAAAACAAAAGAAGCGATAAACGCATATTCAAGGGTTTTAAGCGCAAAAGCAGGGCTTTACTACAAAATCTGCGTGATAGAGCGGCTCAACATTACGGACAAAACCTACGTAACAGATATTTTAAGTTCTGGCGGAAGCAAAACCGAAAAAAACGTTGATAAAGATTCGCAAAAATTGCTTACAGGTTATGCAGCGTACGGGTTCCCAGAGTTGATATACAGCCAATGGCTTTTAGATAGGAACAACATAAGCATAGAAAGTTCAATTCAAGCATGCAAATTTTTAAACCAATGTGGCAAGTTTGACAGCGATTTTTCCGTTCAAAGCCTTAGAATAGCGGCTCGCACTATAGCAATAAATTCTGGAAGAATTCCATACGAACTTCTGGAATTAAATTTTCCAAGGTTTTATTCAAATCTTGTAGAAAAAGCCTGTAAGGAAAACAATCTAAAAGAATATCTTGTTTACGCACTCATCCGAAGCGAAAGTTTTTTTGATTCAAAAGCAGGAAGTCGCGCTGGTGCAAAAGGGCTTACTCAACTTATGGAAGCAACTGCAAACGACGAAGCAAAACGGCTAAAGTTACCGAGCGATTTTGACATCTTTGATCCGGAAACAAATATTCGGCTTGGAACACATTATTACGCAAGGCTTATTGAACGAAGTGAAAATAAATCTGAACTTCTGGCCTTATTTGCATACAACGCCGGGTTAACAAATGTACGCCGATGGAAACGCCCTCAAAATTTGAGCATGGATTTGTATTTAGAAACCTTGCCTTTTCAGGAAACGCGCGAATACGGCAGAAAACTGGTGAGCGCAGCCGCAATGTATGCTTTTTTGTATTACGATATTCCGCCAGCAGAAGTGGCGCGTTCACTTTTGCGATAATGTTTTTAACAAGCCTTAATTGTCCCATCCAAATTTTCAGGCGGATTTTTTATTAAATCGTTATTTTATTGCAGTCTCTCGTCGATTTTAATAAAGCATACAACACAAATTTTTACTCTTTTTGCATAAGACTTGCTAATTCACTATAATTTTAAAATACTCTTATAGAACAAAATCGAGGCAAAACAAATGACAAATCCACTGACACAATTACTCCCCCCCCAAATGCATTTTCAAATTTTACAAGGAGGGCAGATAGTATTTCTTTTAGGACTAATGCTCTTTTTTGGCTCATTTGGTGGGCGCATATTTCAAAAATTAAAAATTCCGCAAGTTGTAGGCTATATCGTAATAGGAATAATCATAGGTGCTTCTGGTTTTAAAATCTTAGGCGACCGTCTGATAAGCGCACTCGACCCTATAAGCACAATCGCACTTTCGCTGATAGGATTTTTGGTAGGTGCCGAATTAAAAATTGATGTGATAAAAAAATATGGGAAACAATTCGTTGGAATTTTAATCGGCGAAACAACTGTTCCTTTCTTTGTAACTTTTTTTCTTGTAGGAAGTGCCACTTTTTTAATCACCAAAAATTTTGCTTATTCATTGAGCCTTGGACTTTTGCTCGGTGCGATTTGTACCGCAACCGCCCCTGCCGCAACAACAGACGTTCTTAAAGAATACAGAACAAAAGGACCGCTCACAACCACAACTTTGGGAATAGTTGCAATGGACGACGCAGTCGCACTCGTTGCCTATACAATCGCTACAGCAATCGCTTCTCCATTGCTTCGCGGAATACAAGTTCCTGTATTTGCACAACTTTGTTCAATCGCTTATGAAATTTCAGTTTCTATTGCGCTTGGACTTGCAATAGGATTTATCATCACAAAAATAATAACACCAATGATGAACGACGAAGGCAGAGTTTTGGGATTCACGCTTGGGATGATTTTTCTTTCAACAGGAATTGCAGAACTTGCAGAATTTAAAGTTGGAAATGTCGTTTTAAGCATCGACCATATTCTAGCAGCAATGAGCGCAGGGTTTTACATAACGAATTTTGCCCTTCCAAAAACAAAAAATATGTTCAAATTGATAGACAAATACACTCCGCCAATCTATGTGCTGTTTTTCGTTACAGTTGGAGCAAAACTCAATGTCTGGCAATTAAAACCTCTTTTTATTTTAACAGCACTCCTTTACGTTATTGGACGCACCCTAGGGAAGACTATAGGTTCAAGGCTTGGTGCAAGAATAACAAAAGCGCCAGACACAGTGCGAAAATATCTTCCGTATTGTCTTTTAAGTCAGGCAGGAGTTGCAATCGGTTTGAGTACCGCAGCAGGAAAAGATTTTGCAAGCACGATTGGTGGCGAAATTATGCTGATAATCACTGCGACAACATTCATAGTGCAGATTTTAGGACCAATCTGTGTTCGCTACGGAGTTTCAAAAGCAGGCGAAGTT
This sequence comes from Treponema pectinovorum, assembly GCF_900497595.1. Lineage (NCBI taxonomy): Bacteria > Pseudomonadati > Spirochaetota > Spirochaetia > Treponematales > Treponemataceae > Treponema > Treponema pectinovorum. The sequence continues at coordinate 9,664 of NZ_UFQO01000003.1, read as the reverse complement.
GGACTGGATTTTAATATTGAAGACTTGATGCAAAAAGCTTTAGTAAAAGATGTTGAATGTGAAGGCAAAAAAATCTGTTCAAAATCAAACTACGCAGTTGTAGATGAAACAGACACAGTAGGAAACATAATCAATTCATTCAGCAAGCATAAAAATATGAACTATGCAGTGCGTGGACAGGACGGAAAAATTGCAGGCCAGATAAGCCTTGAGCACTTAAAAGAAGCGATGCAGATTGGCGAAATGGGGACTTATATGCTTTCTATGGATATAATGGATAAATATAATTTGGTTTGCACGCCAGAAACTTCACTTCCAGATGCGTATAAACTTTTTGATGATTACGACACAGAAGCAATCTGCATAGTAAACGAAAATAACGAACCATTAGGAATATTAGAAAAATATACAGTAGATCATTATTTGCATACAAAAGTTGTAGAACTTGAACACAAACTTGCAAAAATGGCTTAATTTTAATGCAAAATGAAAAGAAATTTACGTTCTAAATCCTTTCTTCTTTTGTACAAACTGCAGGACTTTTATATAATTTTCTAAAAATTTTATCGTAAGGAATAAATATGAAAATCGGAAAAAATAAAATGGTAAAAATCCATTACACTTTAAAAGACGACGAAGGAAAAGTGATAGATTCTTCAATCGGCAAAGAAGCGCTCGAATATCTGCACGGAGAGGGAATGCTGATTCCTGGAATGGAAAGAGAACTTGAAAACAAAGAAAAAGGTGCAAAGTTTAATGCTGTAATTGAACCAAAAGATGGATATGGCGAATACAAACCTGAGTATGTTGTAGAAGTTCCACGCGATAGATTCGATGCGAATGCACAAATCGAAGTAGGACAAAAGTTTCAGGCAGAAACGCCTAGTGGCAATATGCTCGTAACAGTTACAAAAGTTACGCCAGAAAATATCACAATCGATTCAAACCACGAGCTTGCAGGAAAAAGGCTCCACTTTGAAGTAGAAGTAGTAGACATACGCGATGCAACTTCAGAAGAATTATCTCCATATCAATACAACGAAAGTTGTGGTTGCAGCGGTGGTTGCGGAAGCTGCGGCGGCGGATGTGGTGGTTGTGGCGGTGGCTGCGAATAATACTCGCGGCAAATGATAATTCAAATAAAAACGATTAAGAAATTTTTTTTAAGGCAGAAATAATCAAATCTCGGTTTTCAGTTTTAGAGCCTGATGAAAGGTTAATCTTCACATCGCAGACAGACTCATAAAGTTTTTGCCTTTCAACAAAAAAATTGTGAAAAATTGCCCTCACATCTTCTAAGGTTTGAGGGTTTTCTTTTGCAATGTAAGCCGGCAAGTTAGAAAGCGAACCGTCTGGATTTTTTTTAACTTCCCTTGTAATCCTCGAGCAAGCGATTTTTTCTTCCGCATTTAAAAAAACTAAAATTCCAAAACTTTTTAAAATTTCCAGAGCAGCATTGTTGTTGCAGATTCCGCCACCAGTAGCAATCACGCAGGAAAAATCACTATTATTAGCCAAAGTTTTTTCAATATCTTTAAGAGCAAGACAGGCATCTTTTTCAGCCTCCAAAAAAGTGTCCTTACCCCTGTAAGAATAAATTTCGCGCGCAGACATACCAGTTTTCTCAAAAATCACATCATCGGAATCAAACCACGGAACAGAAAAAAAATTAGCAACGAGCCTAGCCTGCGTAGATTTGCCACAGTGCTTAACGCCCATCAAAATAATTGCCTTAGACATAAGCAAATTATAACAGAAACGAAACATTTAAATCTTGTCAAAAATTATATTAAAGATTTTTTTTAAGGGCGTATGGCACAAAGATTTTGTGCCACCGGGCTATCCGCACTTCGCCGTCTTACGCGGCTCATCCCTCGCTACGCTCGGGACTGCGGTGCTCCTATCCCTTACGCTGTAAGCTCGCAGGCGGGATGCGGGGCTACAAGTGAACCCTCACGCATCGTCGCACAAGGATGTGCGACCTACAACAAGTATAGACAGTTTTGCAAAAACTGTCAGTCAACTAAAAACACGGATGTTTTTAGTTGGCAACAATAACAAAATAGGGGAAATTTTCCTCTATTTTCCCTTAATTTTTTCTAGTTTAGAATCAAAACTTTTAGCCTTTGAATATCCTTTGAGTCTTTTATTCAAAAGAATAATTTCCATAAGTCCAATTTTTACAAGTCCCTCTAAATCTGCCCTTATAGTTTTTGTCGATACATTAAATCTTAATGCGAGTTCTTTTGTTATAAAAAATGAATCAGGTTTTTCTTGGCATAATCTTATAATTTGAATTTGCCTTTCATTTAGACCAGAGATTTTATATTCAAGCAAAGCATTCTGTTCCTGAGATTTTCTTTGCAGATATATTTTTAGTTCTTCGTATGCTCGAGTTAAAACTTTTAAATTATATGTAATAAAATAACCTAAATCATAATCATCATATTCTGTATACAAAAAAGATTTTTCATATTGAACTTTACTCTTATATATAATTCTCGAAATTGAAAGATATTCTGTTAGCCAATAATTTTTTTTTAGCATATACCAGTAAAAAAGCGAGCGAGCAGTTCTCCCATTTCCGTCAACAAAAGGATGTAAATAGGAAATCATAAAATGTATGATAATCGCTTTTATTATAGGATGAATAAAATTTTTAGTTTCAAAATTTATAAAATCACAAAGTTCTTGAACAGTTGAATAAATCAGAGTGTGAGAAGGTGGGGTATGGGCAACTTCGCCAGTAATTCCGTTTACAACAAGGATATTGTCATCTGTTCTAAATCGACCTTCATCATTTGAATCCCCTAGAGTTTTTTCAGTTATCTGTCTGTGAATGTCGAGCAAAAGTTCAGGAGAAAACTCATCCTCTTTATGTTCAGAAAGGTATCGAATCGTGTTGTAATTATTTAAAATCATCTGTTGGCTCTTATCTTTGGGCTTTGCCTGCTTTCTGAGCATTTGCTTGGCAACTTTTCTTGTTGTTGCAGCGCCTTCCATCTGGCTTGAAGCAATCGCTTCTTCCATAATTGAATTTAAAAGATAGTATTGTTTATTTTTATCGGAAATAAGATTTGATGAACTTAAACTGCCTCCAAAATTCATATCAAAATTATGGAGGCTTTTTTGCATCCTGTTTGTTTCATGATAAAAAAAATTGCACGATGAAAATTTAAAGTTTTTGCTGCCAATTATTCTCGACTGCTTTACAGCATACCAGAAATCCTCTGCATTCAATTTTTGCGGAATACGGTATTTTACTGCATCCCAATAGAAATACTCATCATTTATCTTATTGATTTCAGAAAGATATTCTGGATTCATAAGAATTTCTAAAACAGATTCGGATATTTTATTTTGAGGTGCCTTTTCTAACATATAACAAAAATAGCACACAAACTTGTTAAGAACAATAAAACAGAGGAAATTTTCCTCTATTTTCCCTTAATTCCCTCTGTTTTTATAGAGGTTCCTTACGCTGTAAGCTCGCAGGGGGGATGCAGAGCTACAAGTGAACCCTTCCGCATTAGAGATTGTAGGGGTGAGCGCAAGCGAAAACAAACGCTTTAGCGTTTGGTCGGAGGCGAAAGCCGTAGCCCCGCAAAGCTCGGCGACACAACACAAGTTGTGGCGAATGCCCTTATAAAACTTATGCCCCAGATTCTTCGCACATCAATTCTTCTTTTAATAACGCGTCTTTGGCTTTTAATTTGCAGATTCCCTGTGTCATTGTTCCCATCGGGCAGAATGCACACCACGTTCTTGGTTTGTACAAAGACATAACGATTAACCCTATTAAAGTTGAGGTGAGCATTAAGCTGTAAAATCCAAAACTAAACTGCGCTATCCACGGCGGCACCGTTCCTGCTGTGTATGTCCAGCCCCACGGAACCTTAAAAGTCCAGAAAAGTTTTATCACTTCTTTTAATCCCCTTGCTCCAGAAGCTACTAAATACGTCTGAAAAAGCATATTTAGGAACATCGTCATAAAAAAAGCCAAAAATCCGTATCTAAAAATTTTTGAACGCATCCATTTTGGCGTTGCTTTGTTGCGGGAGAATTTTAATTTTGTACCCAAAAGATTTAAAAGTTGTCCGCGACCACAAAAATTATTGCAAAAATATTTATCGCCTTTAAAAATTGCAATCAACAAAGGAAGCATAAAATCTATAAGTCCAAGCCACGCAAAAAGAATGTTAAAAAATCCAAGCGAAAAATAAAGGATTGACCAGAGCCAAAAATAATCGTACCACCTGCTTTTCATGCCAGTTCCCTCTCTTTTAATTCGATTGCACTCGCAGGGCATACTTTAGAACATTTTCCACAGCCTAAACAGGCATTTTCTTCAACCTTTGCGAATACACCTTTTATAACTTTTATCACTTGTTTGGGGCAAACTTTTGTACACGCTCCGCAAGCAACACAGTCTTTGGGATTCACTCTTGCATATTTTTTCGCCATAATTTGTACCTCATAATAAAAATATGCGATGATGGAAAAAAGATATGTAACTATGTCACATTTTTGCTTATTATCAAGTTATATAAAAATGCTTATCACCTGCTGTTAAAAAACTTTTTCGATTAAAAAAATGCAAATTCAAAGTGGAGAAATTTTATGCAAAATATTCAAGAAATAACAAAAGAACTTCCGTTTTGGAACAGCCTTTCGGATTCTCAAAAAATATTTTTAAACCAAAACGCGTATTTAAAATCTTTTCCACGCGGAAAAATCCTATCTGGCACAGAAAAAGCCTGCTTAGGTCTTTTTTACGTTGTGTCTGGGAAAATAAGGGTTTATGCAATTTCGGAAGACGGCAAAGAAATAACTCTTTTTAATATTGAAAAAGCCGAAACTTGCGTGCTTTCATCATCTTGCGTAATAGAACAGGTTGAATTTGACGCACAGATGGTTGCAGATGAAGATTGCAAACTTTTAATCTTTGGAGCAAGTGGCATTGGAAAACTTTCAAATGAAAATCTAAATGTAAAATGTTTTGTTTACGAAATTTTGATAAAAAGATTTTCGCAAGTGATGGAAATAATACAACGAACATTCTTTGACAGCATAGAAAAAAGACTCAAAGAATTTTTATTGCAGGAAAGAAGGCGTGCAGGCTCCAACACGATAAAAATCACACAAACAAAAATTGCAGAAAATATAAATAGCGCAAGGGAAGTCGTGGCAAGAACAATGAAAAAATTTGAACAAGAGGGACTTGTTGAAACAAAAAGAGGAATTATTATTTTAAAAGATTTAGAAAATGTGAAAAAAAGTTAGGCTTTGTTAAAAAAATTAGTTAAGATATCTTTTACAAAGCTGTAACGTCTTGCATAAGTATTATCTGTTTTTATTAAGGTAAAAAAATTCTTATTAATTATAAGCAACCGTCAAGGAGTCAAAAAAATAGGAGTTCTGTCTTATATTTACATTCTACCATCAAGAAATTTTCCAGTTTCTTTATGATTAAAATTAGGAATCATCTCATTGAATAGATCGATTAATTCACCCCGATTCCACTCGCCTTTTTTCTTCATTTTTGTAATCGCAGAAGTAAAATATTCAAGCATTTTTTCATCATAAATTAAATCATTTTGAATAACACCAAGACTTTCAAATCGATCCATTACAACTTTTTCATTTGCAGTAAAGAATTCTTCAAAATCTTTTTCACCTGTGGTATCGCTTTTAAAAAAATAAACGGGATACTTATGAATGTCTTTAAGTTCACTTACTCGAGAGCGTGCTTCATCTTCTGTTGAACACTGAATCGGCTCATAACCGAGACTTCTAAGATACTTTTCTGCAATTGAACTGAACGTTATAAGGTTTAAATCGTGGTCAAGTTTAGGGAAAAATAAATCACGATTCTCCCCAAGCAAACAACTCATCATACAAAGTTCGCCAGCTTCCTTTGGAGTAACAAAATATCGGCGAACATCATTTGGAGCGCTTATTGGCTGTCCTTTTTCAATACGGCGGTTAAAACCATACAGCAAACTTCCATCACTAAAAGCAACATTCGCAAAACGAGCAGTAGAAATTGGCATTTCCTGACTACGACGGTTCAAATAAAATTCCATAATTCGTTTTGAAGCACCCATCATATTTACAGGATTTGCTGCTTTATCTGTAGAAACACAGAAATATTTTTTTGCACCAGCATCTTTTGCCATTTTCATTGTTTGATCAGTATTAAAAATATTTGTATCGATTAAACGCATCAAAGTATAAGGGTCTTTTTCAGAACGAACATGTTTTAAGGCCGATGTATTAAAAACATAGTCATATCCACCAATTCTCTTTTTCTGAGCATTCATAAATGCTTTAAAGATTTCGCTACCACAGTCCAATGCAAATGTTGCAAACTCACCATCTCCATATCCCACAGAAGAACGAATGTCGCGTACAAGTTCAACCATATTATTTTCAGAAATATCAACAACATGAAGAACTTTTGGATTTCTATAAAAAATTTCTTTACAAATTGCAGAACCAATTGTTCCCGCCCCACCTATTACAAGGAACCGAGAATTTCGAACTATTTCTGAAATAATTTTTTCGTTATTTTTAATATCAGTTTCAAGTAAGGGTGCTGTGCGACCAATTAACGGTAAAATATTGTCTAACATAAAAACTTCCTATTACAAACTCGTTCTTACACTTGAAGGAATATTTACAACTCTATCTTCAAGCCATTCAGAATTATATAAGTCCGCCCTTTCATAATTTTCATAAGGTGGCATCTTATGCATTAAAGTCCAAATAGGCCGACATTGAACTCCGTTAGAATTTGCATATTCAAGAAATTCTTCTCTTTCATTCTTATCTTTTAAAATTATTGCATTGAGCCAATAATTTGAACAAGCATTTTTTGGTTCTTTAAAACACTCTATCCCAAGTTCTGCAAAAAAATTCTGATACAGTTTTGCAGTTTCGCGCTTGTTTTCCATTGTTTTTTCAAAATACTCGAGTTGGGCAGCACCGATTGCTCCACAAGTACCTGGCATTCTTAGGTTATAACCTGCTTCTGTATGAAAAAATTCCCATTTTGAAGGCTTTTTTGCTGTTGTAGAAATATATCTTGCACGAGTCGCAATTGCTTCATCATCTGTAATAAGCATTCCTCCTGCGCCTGTTGTTACACACTTGTTTCCGTTAAAACTTAAAATACCTGCTTTTCCAAAAGTTCCAGTCATTTTTCCTTTGAACGAAGAGCCTATTGATTCGGCAGAATCTTCAATAAGGATAAGATTGTAGTTATCACAAATTTCTTTTATCTCATCGATACGGCAAGGATGCCCAAAAGTATGCATTGGAATACATGCTGAAATAACTTTCCCAGTTTTCTTATTATGACACTTACCATCTCTCTGTTCTGTATTACTTTCAAGATATTTTTTTAGCGCATTAGGCGACATCCCCATTGTATCTATATCAACATCAATAAAAATTGGACTTGCACCACAGTGAACAATAGCTGCCGATGTTGCAGCAAAGGTTAAAGACTGGGTAATAATTTCCTCTCCAGAATTAATTCCAGCGCAAATAATCGCCATGTGTAAAGCTTCGGTTCCGTTTACCATAGCAACTGCAAATTTCGCCCCAGTTATTTTCTTGATCGACTCTTCCATGTCTGTTACAAAATGGCTTACATAAGAAACAAACTTAGTATCGATACATTCATTAAGATATTTCTTTTCATTCCCTAAAAATTGAGGACAATGAAGAAGAACCATATCTTTCATCTCTGGATAAAGCGATTTTATATAATTACAAATTTTTTCCTTATTTTCCATGATTTTAAGCTCCATATAAAATATAATTTACTAATTCTTTTGGTACAGGAGGAAGTCCTCGAAAAGATTTTTTCCATCCAGTATTTTTGGGATTCAATACGACCAACACAGTCCATATTATGCATTTAAAATAATTTCCAATATTCTTATTTTCAATATACCAACTTTCGAGTTGCCCTTTATACGGCGTTATAACTTTATCATGAAAATATTCGGGATTTTCTACAGTATGAAGAATATGCTCTTCATTCCGAAAAACAATTGACCCAATCCCTGAAAGCCCTGGAACACTTTTTGCCATTTTATCTTGAATTTCCTCGCTATAGAGCGAAAAGTGTATAGGTGCGAAAGGTCTATATCCAATTACACTCATTTGTCCCAAAAAAATATTGATAAGCTGGGGGAGTTCATTAATTTTCGTTTTTCTTAAAAAATTTCCCATCGGCAAGATTCTTGGATCTTTATCCTTTGTAATAAGCCCCCCTGCCATATTAGGACTATTTCTAAGCATTGTTGCAAATTTGAATACTTTAAAAGGCTTTTTCTCTTTGCCAATTCTCTCCTGGACATAAAAAACATCATGTTCACCAGTCAGTTTTAATCCAATAATAATCGGAATCATAAATGGGAACAAAATTATTATAGCAATACCACTAAATAAAATGTCAAAAAAACGTGTCATTATTTTTCCTTATATTTGAAAGAATCCATTTTTAATACACAATAAACATTATATAAAAATGGATTCCTTGAATTTTTTAATAAAAACATAAAAGGTTTTAGAATAGCAACAATTATTCCAATCGGAAATTTATAAACAATTCTTAACTTTGCATAGGCTTTTCTAAACCCAAAATACTTTTCTAAATATAAATTGAAATTAGTTTGATGTTTAATACTTCTTGTGCCATTTGAAACATAAAAATTTGAGTTCTCTTTTTTAATTTCATTGTACTCATTCAACATTATATCCATCAACGCTGCACTACTTCTACAATTTTCATATTCTGGATCAGTTTTTTGCATATCCATTTGAAAAGAATTCCCACATATTTGAACAATCGAAAATCCAATGATATCATCTGTTTCATTTAAGAAACATGCATAAACTAAAGAATTGGGATTTGACCATCTTTTTAAGTTCTCTTTAAAATCTTCAAACGAAAAGTGGGTTGGCCTATATTTTAAAGGATAAGCATTAAAAGATTTTTGATAACAATCAAATAATTTCTCTGTATATTCAATGGGAATTATTTTTTTTGCAAAACATTTCTTTTTATACGAAATAACATTTCTTCTATCATGCGAATTTAATTTACTTAAATCATAAGAGTCATCTTTAATTGTAAACCACCAATCAGTATTTTCTTTACAATCAAATTCTGTTATATATGAAGCAAAAAAAGTATTTCTAACAGGATTAAGACAGTTTTTTTCAATATCTTTGAACTTTAACTTAGTTTTTATAGGGATTTCTGGCATTTCGGTTATATATGAATGATTATAATATATGAATTTCATACCCCTAAGACCTCACCCAACGTTTTGTTACATAAAAAGTTTTTATTTATCAAATCTGAAATTCCAGCACAAAGTTTCTCAAACTTTTCAGAACTATATACCCAAGGATCTATATCATAATACTTACTATTTTCGTTCACTATTGAATGAAGCATAAAAACACAGATAGTATTATCTTTCATAGTTTTTATAAATTCTTCAATCATCTTAGGGTCATCCTCTTTCCTTATAACTACTGAGAAAATTTTATCTTTATTTAATGGGGAAGTATTTAAATTTTTACAATTGAACAGATAATACGCAATTTGAATTTTCAAGTATTTATATAAAACGTACAATAC